>NZ_JARZFX010000010.1:0-120057 GCF_036026595.1 Virgibacillus tibetensis
TGTTGGCATTATTTACACCTCCTATACTACTTATTATATCAAACCGAACATCAGTTTGTCTTGATATTACTTTTTAATTTCAAACAAAAGCAATTCATCACACATCTGAAGAAGTGGGCTTTCTCGCTTTAAATTCTGTAATGAAAATACTGACTGGGGGAATTTTCGACATAACCACTGCACCTTGTCGAAAAATGTCGAAATTAACTTTACAATAAATGGAACCTTAAATGACCAGCTTTTCTTTTTAAAAACGAAAATTAAAAGAAAAAGTCATATATAGAAGGGTTTACAGAACTATTATTTTAATAAATATATAATTTTCTAAATAACTTTATTTTTTAATAAAAATTTATTGACTTAAAAAGATTTGGTTGTTATTCTATTTCATATACAGATGTCGAAATATGACGATTTTTTTAATAACTGTAAAATTAGTAGAAAAACAAATGATACCACCATAATTAAGATGGTATATCAAAATTGTTTTTCTTACCTTTTTAGGGGGAGAAATATGAAGTCTACTGGAATTGTACGTAAAGTTGATGAGCTTGGACGTGTAGTCATACCAATTGAACTGCGTCGTACACTGGATATCCATGAAAAAGATGCCATGGAAATTTATGTGGATAATGACAAAATAATACTGAAGAAATATAAACCAAATATGACTTGTCATTTAACTGGGGAAGTTTCAGATGATAACTTATCATTAGCAAATGGTAAACTGGTCCTCAGCCAAGAAGGTGCAAAAGAATTAATTGAAGAAATTCAATCACGATTTAACAAATAGATACCATCTTTTAACTAACTTTAAATGTCTAAAAAGGGTTGACGCCTGCTTCAAGCACGTCAGCCCTTTTTCTTTTATTCGATATGGTAATTCTGGTATACGTCTCGTTTAGGCATTTTCCTATCTGTTGCAACTTGTTTGATCGCCTCTTTGCTCGTTAGCCCTTTCTCTTGGATATAATAAGTAACATGTTCTATTACTGCTAAGTGACTCCACCACAGTGAAGTATCTTCTTCCGCTGCTGCAGCACTTCCTTCTACAACAAGACAGAATTCACCCTTTAGTTCTGTTACTTCCACCCATTCCAAAAGCTCGTCTACCGAACCTCTAATATACTCTTCAAACCGTTTCGTTAATTCCCGTGCAATAACCAGTTGTCGATTTCCCAGTTGTTCCTGCATTACTTTCAGTGTTTCCTTCAGACGGTACGGTGATTCATAAAAGAGAACCGTCGATTGCAGGCGCTTTAAACGGTCTAATTCCAGCTCCTTGTCTTTCTTCTTACGTGGCAGAAAACCATAGAACAAGAACTCATTTGATGGTAAGCCTGAACCAACCAGTGCACAAAGAGCAGCGTTGGCACCTGGTAGGACGACAACATGCAGGTCTCGACTGATTGCAGCTTGAACTAACTCATAGCCGGGATCTGAAATTGCAGGCATTCCTGCATCACTTACAAGTGCAATCGATTCCCCTTTTTCGACACGGTTTAATAACTGTTCTTCACGAGCCATCTTATTATGCTCATGATAACTAATCAGCCCTGTAGAGATCTCAAAATGATTAAGCAGTTTTTTCGTATTTCTTGTATCTTCTGCAGCGATTAACGCAACCGATTTTAAAATTTTCAATGCTCGGTACGTGATGTCTTCTAGGTTACCTATTGGTGTAGGAACAACATATACGATACCCCTTGTCTGGTCCTCAAAGCTTTTCTGTATTTTCAAACTGCATCACTTCTTTCAGCCTATCACGAATAAGCTGGAATTTTTCTTTTCGGTTCAGTTGTTTAATCCGGTATTCCTTCTGCATGGCTTCTTCCTTTGTTGGAAACTTTTCTATGAATACAACCTGGAATGGGCCACGCCCTCTGGTGTACTTAGCACCTGTTCCTTCCGTATGCATCTTAAGCCGGTTTTCCATATCATTTGTATACCCTGTATACAATGTGTTATCACTACATTTTAAAATATAAACGATATGCTCATTATTATCTGTCATAAATAATATCCCCTGCTTCTGTTGTGTATGTTCCGTCGGCATTATAAATATATAATGGCGGTAGGATTTTTAAATCTGCTTTTCCGTCGCGAATCCCTTCTATTAACAACATGTTCGCGTCCTTCCCTTTTTTCGGATAAACAAACTGGAGACGTTTTGGCTCGAGTTTGTATTTTCTAAACGTCTCGATGATATCCACAAGCCTGCCTGGTCGATGGACCATTGCTACCTTTCCGCCAGGTCGAACATGTAACTTACAAGCCTTAACCACATCTTCCAGCGTACATAGCACTTCATGCCTTGCTATTGTTAAGAATTCATTCTGGTTATGCTCCGTTTTTGAAGGTGTCGGAAAATAAGGTGGATTACATGTTACTACATCAAATGTGCTCTGTCCAAGTATTGGCTGCATTTCCTTTATATCACCGTGAATGACCGATATCTGTTCAATAAGTTCATTTTGAACTATACTTCTCTCAGCCATACCGAAAATCCGTTCCTGAATCTCTACACCTGTAATCGCAGCTTTTGTCCTTTTTGACAATAATAAAGGGATGACACCATTACCAGTACACAAATCTAATATTGTCCCTTTTTTTATCGGAACATACGTAAAGTTTGCAAGCAATACAGCGTCAAGAGAAAAAGAGAAAGCAGTCGGACTTTGAATAATCTTCATGCTCTGATCGGCTGTTAAATAATCAAATCGTTCATCATCAAATAATTGTACCATTATTAATTCCTTTCCTGTCTTAAAAGATCAAAGCTCTACTTTGCATTCAGTGGCCATAATGACATTTTGTATCATGGAACTATGAAAGAAGAGCTGTCCCGGAATTCGAGACAGCTCTATTACAGGTTATTTCGTTTTATTTAAAAAATCAAGACAAAAGATACAATCTTCATTTCGTCTCGGACTACCAAATTCCAGGTTGCAAATATGAAAACCTTCTTCATATAATCGTGCTAAATTATCATACCCTTCTCCTGGAATTCCCTTTGATTGCGCATTATTAGTCATTGTTTTTTCTCTGCTATCTGCTTCTGAATGTTCCAGATGATTACGCAAATTACGATTTTCCAAAGCAAGCCTATGATTTTCTTCCAACAAATCGCTTAGTCGGCCTTTTAAGTCACCGAGTTGTTCATATAATTCGCCGATTTGCTTCTCCATATCAGATACTTGATCAAAAATTTGTCTGTTATTCACGCCTACCTCACCCCGTTATTCTGTGGCTTGCGCTAAAATAATTCCTTGTTCAATTAGTTCATCTAAAGTATATTCGATTACCCGTTCCTTTTCAGGGATTTCGATTTGGACGAGACGCTCCAGGATGTTAATCCCAACTACTTTTCCATTACCAAATGGTGTCTTAATAGCTTGCCCTATATCAGGTAAATCACGCTTCGCTGTTTCATAATCATCATTCTCATATTTCAGGCAACACATTAATCGACCACATAATCCGGAAATTTTTGCTGGGTTAAGAGATAGGTTTTGATCTTTAGCCATTTTAATAGATACAGGTTCAAAGTCTCCCAAAAACGTAGAACAACAAAGCATTCTACCACACGGGCCTATTCCACCAAGCATTTTAGCTTCGTCACGGACACCAATCTGCCTTAACTCAATTCGCGTTTTAAACATAGCTGCCAAGTCTTTTACCAGATTACGGAAGTCTACTCGACCATCTGCAGTGAAATAAAAAATAATCTTGTTGCGGTCGAATGTATACTCTACCTCCACTAGATTCATATCCAGTTTATGTTCAGTAATCTTTTCTTTGCACGTATCGAAAGCTTTCTCAGCCTGCTCCTGATTTTCGACAACAGTTATCTTGTCCTTCTCATTCGCTATTCGAATTACTTTCTTTAGTGGAAGTACAACATCTTCCTCATCAACCTGTTTATTTGTAATTACAACTTTACCAAACTCGATCCCTCTTACTGTCTCTACAATAACATAGCTGTCTAATGAAATGTTGTGTTTTTCTGGATCAAAATAATATATTTTACCCGCTTTCTTAAAACGGACGCCAATTACTTCTATCACATCTATCACCTCTGTATTTGAAGTGTAAGTTGTTCAATCACTAATGTAGGATGAACATTTTGCTTCACTTTTCTTTTTGCTTGTAAAATAGCATTTAAAATAAATACTAATTTTTCCTGGGAGAAAGTCATTGCTGATTTTCCAAGCAATTCATCCTGTGGGTTAAAAAACACCATTGTATCTTTATTGCCTATATGGTAGTAAAGAATATCCTTGAATGCCAGAAGCAATAAATCCAATCCCTGCTCCTGCCCGCTTCGCTCTTTGAAATGGGTCACCCAATAATTATGAATATATAGAAAAATATCTTCTTTATTCGTAGAAAACATTTCTACTAATTGTACCACTATTTTTCTAGCAGTAGCAAACCAATCATCACCACTCCAAGTAAATGCATCGTCAAAATTATTTGTTAAAGCACTCATTAAAGCCGCATTATCCTGTGTCATGCCCTTTTCAACTAATTGTTTTTGAAAAGAAGCTGGATTTAGTGGCTGTAAGTCAACGACTTGGCAACGAGATCGTATCGTTGAGATAATTGACTGACTGTTCTCTGTCAGCATAATCGCTGTAGTTTGTTTACTAGGCTCTTCCAGGAATTTCAAAATACGATTTGCTGCATTTAATGTTAGTGTATCAGCACCTTGAATAACATATACCTTTTGGCTTGATTCGAGCCCAGAATATGTAAATTCCTTCTGAAGATTTTTAATTTGCTCTATTTTAATCGATTGTCCTTCTGGCTCAATCCAATGTACATCTGGATGGTTTCCCGAAGTAATTCGTTTACATGCGTTACATTCGTGACATGGTTCCACACTTGTTTTATTTATATCGCAAAATAGTCTTTTTGCGAGTAATAAAGCAATTGCCTCTTTCCCAGTACCACGTTCTCCCTGCAGTAGATACGCGTGAGAGATACGGTCTTTTCTAATACTGTTTGTAATTATTTTACTTGCCAATGGTTGAACCTCTGCAACCTCAGACCATGTTTTCATAAGTAACCGTCCTTAGTTATCACGTATATATATTAATCAGCAGACCTTTTATTTCGCCTATTAAGCCTAAAATATCCACTGTCTTTTTTTCCTGGTTCATAATTTCTTCTGTTAAATCTAGTAATCTCTCATCTACTTGTTTAACAATTGCTAATTTGCGATTCTGACCGTCCAAGCTAAAACTATGTGATTTCTGTAAATCAAGACCATTATTTACAGTTTCCTGAAGAAAACCCTTAACCATCCGTTTGAACTTTGCCAGCTCACGGAGTGATCGAAAACGGACAAGCTTGTCTCCCTGCAACGTAATACTTTTCATCAACTGCTGCAGTTCCTGTTGCTTTAAACTTTGAGTTTGAGACTGAAGCCGCTTATTAAATGCCTGTGTGTCAGCCACAGCAGGACGGGTATATTTAGTTTCAGTCTGTGTTTTCATTTCATGACTAATTTTCATCGACCTCAGCCCCTTCCAAAAGTATTAGTGGTGCTACTATAACCGAAACATCATATTAGCCCCGTCCAGCTCAGCGCCCGTCTTTATATTAACGACGTATAAATCAATTATTAGTTACAATTCAATACTTGAAAAGCAGCTATTTATGAAAAAAAGCCTCTTCTTTAGAATTGAAAAAATGATTCGATCGGCAGAACGAAACAAGTTGCTCCACCAACTTCAACTTTAACTGGCTTTGGAATATAAGAATCGGCATTGCCGCCCATTGGTGAAATTGGTGCAACCATTTGTTCACGGTGTGAGCAATTAACTTTTATTATTTCTAAAGCCTCGTCTAAATACGCATCCTCACAACCAATCATAAGTGTCGTATTACCTTCCTTTAAAAAGCCACCGGTAGTTGCAAGCTTCGTTGTTTTAAAGTTTTCTTCTCCCAGTGCATCAACAAGGCGATTAGAATCTTTATCCTGAACAACAGCTATAATTAACTTCACACTGCATACCTCCCTTATTATTTACTCAGATATGAAACAATACGATTTATTGCGTCTTTCTCAACAGATTCAATCGTTTGATCCGCATTGATGGTTTGAATGCGGTTTGGGAACCTTTCTACCAGAATATGATAGGCTTTGTATACTTGTTCGTGAAAATAAATTTCTTCCATATCCAAACGGTTTCTTTCTCTATCTTTATTCGCCGCAATGCGTTCTAATCCCTTTTTTGGTTCGATGTCAAAAAATAATGTTAGGTTGGGCATGCAATCCTGAATGGCAAATTGATTAATAGCAAAGACCTCATCTATTCCCAGACCACGCGCATACCCCTGATATGCAAGACTGCTATCGATAAAACGGTCACATAAGACAATTTTACCCTGATTTAATGCAGGCAATACTTTTTCTACCAAATGCTGTCTGCGTGCTGCCGCATACAGTAATGCTTCCGTGCGCTCTTCCATTTCAGTGTTCAGTGGGTCTAGTATAATTCTCCTGACCTGTTCCGCAATTTCAATTCCTCCTGGCTCACGGGTTGCAATTACATCATAGCCCAGGTTGCTAAGCCTCTTACTTAAAGAAAGAAGAATAGAGGTTTTACCCGCTCCCTCGCCACCTTCAAATGTTATAAAATGTCCGTTCACGTATTTTCTTCCCCTTCTTCAACTGCTGTAAATCCTGATGCTGTGATTGTTACGCTGCTGTATTCGTACACCTTGAATGCGCATGCGTTCAATGACATCTATATGCGTTGCTGTGATTGTTTCTCCCTTAAGAACCAGTGGGACTCCGGGTGGATAAGGAATTACCGCTTCTGCTGCTCTATATCCTATTGCCTCTGTGAAGGGCACATGTATGGTTTGTAATTTATTCATGGCTTGATATGACAAAGTCAATTCCTGGATCGTCTCCGGAAAAAGACCCGCTATGTCTATTATATCATGATTGACACTATTTTTTAATTGCTCATTGACTCTTTTTACCGCTTTTCTTAAATGACCCATCTTTTGAAAAGGGGCAAGTCCATGAATAAGTAAAATCTGATTATGTGTTACGAGTTCCGGAAAGATGTTTTGCTTTTCAAAAAGTTCTGCAACATCCTTCGCAGAAACGCCCTGTTTCATATGTAGAGTCAACTTTAAAGGATCATCCGCTATCAGTACATCCCAATACTTTGTACGCTCTAAAATGCCTCTTATTTTTATTACACTTTGCAGAATACTCCCGATTTCTTCTTTTTTTAAAGTAGCTAAAAAGGAACGCGCAATATCCAAGGAAGCCATTAGCGGATAGGACGGGCTGCTGGATTGAATCATCTGCAGGTAATGTGCAACTTTTTCCATTGAAACGAACCTGGATTTCATATGTAAAAAGGAAGCCATTGTCATTGCTGGTGCCATCTTATGGGCAGACTGAACAACCACATCTGCACCAAGTTCTAAAGCGGATGTGGGTAGAGGGTTTCCAAGTGAAAAATGTACCCCATGTGCTTCGTCGACTAACACAGGTACATGGTATTCATGGACTAGCTCTATCATATCTTTTATTTCATACGTCTTTCCGAAGTAATCAGGATAGGTTAGGACAACTGCTTTTACATCTGGGTGCCTTTGAAGTGCTTTCCGTACTGTATCCAAGCTTGGGTGCGTATAGCGATCGACACGTGGGTCGTATTCAGGTGCAATAAATACTGGCTTGGCCCCGCTTAGTTCTAATCCGTTCATAATTGATTTATGGCTATTACGCTGCACAATAATTTTATCGCCCGCAGAACAGGTTGCTAAAATCATCGCCAGATTCCCTGCAGTACTACCCCCGACAAGAAAAAAAGTGTGATCCGCATGGAAAAAATCTGCCGCCAGCATTTCTGCTTTAGCAATTGCTTCTGTTGGTGCATGCAGGTCATCAAGGCCCGTAAGCTCGGTCATATCAAATTTTAAAATGGAATCAAAATAACCCCGCGCCTGTTCCGGGAAAATAGTACCATTTTTATGTCCCGGGACATGGAAAGATATTGGATTGTTTTCTTTAAATTGTATAAGGCTTTGGTATAAAGGGATCCAATGTTGCTTCATATCATATCTCTCCGTCTGTATTATATAGCTTCATACTAGACCAAAAGAAAAAGCCTTTGCAAGCAAAGACTTCAGTATCTAGGAATATAATTTCGGTTGATTAATATTTTTTAATTTTTTTAGGTAGTAATTATACTTATCTTCTCTCGGCTCGGTGTGAATCATATTATGCTCACATTCACAGCAGATAAATAGGGTATATAAATGAATCCCCTTTTCCTTTTCTTCCTCACAAATACCACAACGCTCAAACGTCGTACTCTGTTTCATTTCCCCACCTCCGTTAGAAAGTAGTATCTCCTAATCTAACAAAATATATACAGGGAAACTGTGAAACTTTTATATAATAAATAAATGAATGGCTGCCAGTGAGGCTAGTCCAAATACACCTAGAAATCCGGATATGACAGCCGTAAATAGATTTATAGGTATGTGTAACCCGATCGCTCCTCCAAAGACATTAAAGAAGAATAAAAACAAGATGCCAATTCCCAATTTAACCGTGCTATGTCCAATAAAACGCATTGGCTTAATCGGAGCCCCAACAAATAAAAGCACAATAATTAATGCAACCATAATAGATATAACGAGTGTCGAACTCAATGCAACTCAACTCCTTTTTCTTGTCCCATAATAGTACATATGCTGGCGACGATGAAAGTAGAACAAAGTTCGAGGTGCGATATTTCACTGGGGCTCCATTCAAATTGGATTTTGATTCATTGTGTTGGCGATCCGGTGGATTATAATATGGCAGAACTTTAATCCACGCTCGTTTCGCATACGTGTTTTTAAAGTAATCCCAAATGTTACCCATTTTGAGTAAAACCCAGGCCACATCACACCAACGTGATTGCGAATAGTGTCAGCCTGGGCTCTTGAACAATTTTGCATGCAAGGTATTATCTTAAATGCAACACCACTAGCAATTTCCTTTGATTCTACTTTGCTGATGTCGCATCAGGCAAAGGTATTCCTTCTTCTTTCATAAACCGACTCAGCTTTTTTACACAAAAAAACAAGGAAGCATATTCTCTTCCTTGTCCTTTCAATAGATTTACTCTTAATTATCACCGGTACCTGATTGCACTTACTTTGCGGCGTCTTGCTTCGCGTAGCAGAAATAAATATTTTGCCTGTGCAAGAGTTTCTCTTTGCCTACCGCTCACACTCGGCTCAATGCTCTTTTCCATAATGGATTCAATTTGTTTCCATTCACGTTCTATAGCAAATATTGAATCTAGTAATTGACCATCCATGTCTTTTTTCTTTATTTTCTTCTTACTCATACGCTTCACCTAACTCCTACAAATCTCTTCTACCCTCTAAGGCCTTTGATAATGTCACTTCATCCGCATACTCCAAATCGCCACCCACAGGTAAACCGTGTGCGATTCTAGTTGTACGGATGCCTGATGGTTTAACAAGACGTGAAATATACATAGCTGTTGCTTCCCCTTCGATGTTCGGGTTTGTAGCTAAGATCAATTCGCTTACTTCTTCATCTTTTAAACGATTAATCAAGTCAGGTACATTGATATCTTCTGGGCCAATGCCATCCATTGGAGAAATTGCTCCATGAAGAACATGGTACTTCCCATGATATTCTTTCATCTTTTCCATTGCAATGACATCCTTTGGATCCTGCACCACACAAATAATAGATTGATCTCTAGAAGTATCCTGGCATATTGAACAGGGTTCCTGATCGGTAATATGCCCACAGATCTTGCAGTGTGTTAGCTCCCGTTTTGCATTGACTAATGAATTTGCAAAATCAAAGACATCATCATCATTCATATTTAGTACAAAAAAGGCCAGACGGACAGCCGTTTTGGGTCCAATACCCGGCAATTTTGTAAAACTGTCAATCAGTTTAGAAATCGGTTCTGGATAATACATCTAGCGTGCCTCCTAGAGCTAGAACATTCCAGGCATATTCAACCCTTTCGTGAATTGTCCCATCGTATCGTTAGTTTTATCTTCAATTTGCTTAATTACATCATTTGTCGCAGTAAGTATAAGATCCTGCAGCATTTCAACATCATCTGGGTCTACTACATCTTCTTTAATTTGAACATCTGTAATTTCCTTTTTCCCATTTGCAATAATAGTAACCATTCCACCACCTGCTGATGCTTCAAAGCTCATTTCATGCAGTTTGTCCTGTGCCTCCATCATTTGCTTTTGCATCTTTTGCATTTGTTTCATCATTCCGCCCATATTTCCCATGCCTTTCATGGAAAACGCCTCCTTTAAAATTAACTTTATTTTTTTTGTTGCTGATCAATAGGTCTGCCCTTTGATCAGGTATTTCTATTCTCGAATTTCCAATAAGTCATCCCCAACAAGCTTTCTTGCTTCTTCTATGAAAGGGTCCGCTTGAGCTTGTTCATCTTGTTGCGTTGTTGCTGTTTCTTGCTTATTTATATATTCCGTACGCAGCTCTGTCCAGTTATGCTCCGGTATAGGTATGATGGTTAATTGCTTATCCATCACACTTGCCAGTACGGATTCAATTGTTTCCCGATTATCTAGAAACAGGGAACAATGAATTTCATATTTAAAGGCCACTACAAGTGCTTGGTCGGATGCAGCTGCAGGCTTACTATCCTGAATTGTAGCATGGGCTGGTGCACTTGTCGTTTTTAGTTTACTTAAAAACTGCGCCCATTGTGAATGTACCTGCTTCAATGCTGGTTTTTCCGCCTGCTTTAATACCTCGCGAATTTTTTCAAAAGGTATTTTGTAGTTGTTTTTTGAACCTCTTGCCTGTGGCTTACGTGCTTCCCTCTGTGGCGAAGGTTGCGAGCTCACAACAGGATTCTGTTTTAATGCAGCTAACTCTTTTTCCAATTGAGCCATTTTCGATGTCAATTTAATAACTGACTCTGAATCGACCGAAGCAGACGTTGCTGATTTCTGTTCATAATAGCGGTTTGTAAGACTTAAGATAGTTATCTCTATAAATACTTTCGGGCTATTTGTCCATTTAATTTCCTGCTGACACTGGTTCAACTGCATAATTGCATCTTGAATCCAGGTTATTGACACAGCTTCAGCTAACGCATGGAAACTCTCATCTACTCTAGCACGTTCCAATAAACCTTCTAAGGATGGCGCACTTTTAAACAGCAGTAAATCCCTCATAAAGTAAATCATATCATAGACAAATCGACCAGGGTCTTTACCACTTTGGATTAAATCGTCCACTAATTTCAGTGCATGCTGTACATCTTTATCATGCATTGATTTTACAATATCAGTTAGGATTACCTGAGAGACACCACCAGTAACTGCTAATACATCTTCCAGCTCTACACGTTCTTCACTATAGGATATCGCTTGATCCAAAATACTTAAAGCATCACGCATTCCACCTTCTGCAGCCAATGCAATGGTCTCAAGTGCCTCTATTGAGACAGGAATGCCGTCCGCATCAATAATTGTCTGCATCCGATCTACAATTGCTTTACTGGAGATCGGCTTAAAGTCAAAGCGCTGGCACCGGGAAATAATCGTTAATGGTATCTTGTGTGGTTCGGTTGTTGCCAAAATAAACACCACATGTTTTGGTGGCTCTTCCAGCGTTTTTAGTAAAGCATTAAAAGCATTTACAGATATCATGTGCACTTCATCAATAATATACACTTTGTAAGGAACAGAGCTTGAAGCATACTTAACTTTATCCCTTATTTCACGTATATCATCAACACTGGTATTTGAGGCAGCATCAATTTCAATCACATCAGAAATAGAACCATCCTGAATTCCTAAGCAAGCGCTGCATTCATTACATGGTTCCTTAACTGGTGATCGTTCACAGTTAATTGTTTTTGCAAATATCTTGGCAGCACTTGTTTTCCCTGTACCACGTGGACCGGAAAATAAATAGGCATGCGAAAACTTCTCCTGCGCAATTGCATTTTGCAGTGTTCGTGTAATATGTAATTGTCCAACAACGTCCTGGAAATTCCTCGGACGCCAGACGCGATATAAAGCCTGATAGCTCATAGTACAAATTCCCCTCTGTAATCTCTTCTAATTATACTCTATTTTGGGGGTGGATGTGAACCGAAGTGTATAAAACAATACGAACTAGTGAACTAATTCCCCTCTTATAGTAGTTCCATAAATATGCAGTTTTTACATATAAACTTGCATCAATAATTTTTAACTGATGAACCCATACTACACAGAAGAGGTGAAAACTATGTATAAACTATTGTCACATAATGATTTGGATGGGGTCGGCTGTGGTATCCTTGCCAAACTTGCTTTCGATAAGGAAGTGAAAGTGCGCTACAACTCCATTTCAGGCCTTAATCGTGAAGTAGAATGGTTCTTGGATAATGATAATGCCAATACCTTTTTATTTATCACGGATTTATCTGTAAATGAACATAATGAGAAACGACTTGATGCATTTTATAAAAACGGTGGGAAATTACAGATGATTGACCATCACAAAACTGCTCTGCATTTTAATGAATATGACTGGGGACATGTAGCAGTAGAAGATAATGAAGGGCATTTAAATTCTGCAACCTCATTGTTTTACGAATACCTAATCAATCACCAGCTAATTGAACCCTCAGCTGCGACTGCAGAATTTGTAGAGCTTGTCAGACAGTATGATACGTGGGAATGGGAGAAAAACAATAACCTGAAAGCACAACGGCTTAACGCACTTTTCTTTCTCGTATCAATAGATGAATTTGAAGAAAAAATGATCGATCGGATTTTAACTAATGAACATTTCGATTTTGATGATTTTGAAAAAAAATTACTGGATATGGAAGATAATAAAATTGTACGATACATCCGCAGGAAACGAAGAGAACTGGTTCAAAACCAAATAAATGGTTATTTTGCCGGGATTGTTTATGCAGAATCGTATCACTCTGAACTTGGAAATCAGCTTGGCAAGGAATACCCGCATCTTGATTATATAGCTATTTTGAATATAGGTGGCAAGCGATTGGGTTTTAGAACAATCCATGATCACGTTGACGTTTCTGAAGTAGCCGGCCAATTTGGCGGTGGAGGACATGCAAAAGCATCAGGCTGTTCTTTAACTGAAGAAGCTTACAAACAGTTTGTTGCAAATACCTTTCCATTGGAACCATTACGTGAAGATGCCAGGAGAAACCGTTATAATTTAAAAAAATCCTCCTTTGGTTCCCTTTACAAAAACCGTATGGAGGAACTGTTTCTTCTATACCCACTAAATGATTCTGGATGGGCTGTGCAAAATGATACATTAAATATAGACAAGACCTTCACAACTTTTGAAGATGGGGAGAAATACCTTAAAAGGAATTATGCAGTATGGCTTGTAAGAGATGATACGTTTGTCAGTTACTTAATGGATACTAACGGGAAAAAGCTAAAATGATAAGGTTGAAGCAAGCAGAGGGGTCAGGAGTAAATTACTTCAGGTACGATGCTGCCTCCTCTTTGCGTTTGTAAATAAACCAGATTAGTTAAAGCAAAGCTTTCTTCTTTTTATATGCAAGTGCTTGTTTAAAAGGTCATCGAGCTGCTGACTGCATTTAATTGTTCTTTCATCTAACAATCCGTAAGTCATTCCTAATTCAACCATCTCTCTCTTTTTAATCAAGATGGCTGCCGCCAGTTCAGACTGGTTAACTTCCATTTCTATCGACATCTTGCTACTTCCTTTCAACTAGTGAACTAATTTTTATGTAGGACTTTTGTTTCAAAACCGCCAAAAACTAGTATGATTACTTTTTGGGAATATATCAATAGATTCTACAAAAGAAGTCAAATCTTTACAAAGTCAGACAAAGAATATAGAAAATCCCCTGCCAATCTATGTTGGCAGGGGATTTAAATATGTAAGCCGTGCACCCATCGTTGATGCGACGTCCCTATGCGTTACTTAAGTTCATGGCTCTGCTCAGGCTTCCCTACGGCACACAGAAAAGTCCACTTACTGCTGCTTCCTTCCGGACCTGACAGAATTCATGGGTTCCTGTTGCGCAGGACCTGGGCGTCAACACCAATTCCTTAAGGCAGACCATAAAATCGCCTCACCTAAGATGGGAATTCAGTCTCGCTATAGCGGATTGCGAGTACAGGGCACCGCTACCTCCCCACTTAGCACGACATTCATTATTATAACGATTTTCAGGCGAAAATGCAATGATGTTTACAATCAAATTTATGGTAATTCTACATTTAATCTAATAAGAGCATAGGCTTGTTCTGCCTATTTATTTTAAAGATTACCCTTTTTCCTTGAACGCAGCTCTTTGAAAAAATCCGTTAGCAGTTGCCCGCATGCTTCTCCCAACACGCCTCTCGTAAGCTCTACTTGATGGTTAAACCGCTGGTCTTCGAGTAAATTCATTAAAGAACCTGCACAGCCAGCTTTAGGATCTGCTGCACCAAATACTACACGCCGAATTCGAGATTGTACAATCGCTCCAGCACACATTGGGCAAGGTTCAAGCGTTACATAAAGTGTACATTCCTCCAAGCGCCAACTCTTAATTTTTTTATTGGCTTCAGCAATTGCAATAAGTTCAGCATGGGACAAAGTTGTCTGTGACGTTTCCCGAAGATTATAGCCACTGGCAATTACCTCGCCTTTATACACAATAACTGCCCCAATAGGAACTTCGTCCTGATTGCGTGCTTTATTTGCTTCCGCTATCGCTGCCTGCATAAACTTTTCATCCAACACATATATCACAACACTTCTTTAAAGTTTGAAAATAAGTAAATAGGTAAATAAGTAGTATAGGATTATAAAAACATCCTTTAACTATTAGGAGGCAAAAAATGAAAGAATCATTATCAAATACAGCTGTAGTATTTGTAGATATTATCAATGATTTTGATTTTATTGGTGGTGAGAATTTATTAAAAAATACAGAAAAAATATTACCAAACCTTATAAAACTAAGGAAGTTTGCCAAGGAAAGTAATCTGCCTATCATTTATGTTAATGATCATTATGGATTATGGCAAGCTTCTTTTCAAAAAATAATTGATTATTGTAAGAATGATAAAAGCGAAGAGATCATTGACGCATTAAAACCTGATGATAATGATTATTTTCTCATAAAACCCCAGCATTCTGCCTTTTTTCAAACACCACTTCAATCCTTACTTACGGAATTGGATAAAACTCATTTAATTATGGCTGGTATTGCTGGGGATATCTGTATTTTGTTTACTGCCAAAGACGCGTACATGTATCAACTAGACATGCATATCCCACAGAACTGTATGGCTTCAGAAGAAGTGGATAACAATAATTACGCATTATATTTAATGCGCTCCGTTATGGATGCAGATATTGAACCAATTTAGGTTATATAGTGGGCTCCCTCTTCATAGAGTGTAAGTAGCATATCATTAGAAGGAGGGAGTCACTTGCAGATTCATGTGGTACAGCAAGGAGAAACTTTATGGGAAATTGCCGCTATATACAACACGTCTGCTACCGCAATTACGGATGCAAATGAATTGGAAACGCCAGATAATCTTGTTGTCGGTCAAGCATTAGTTATCCCTATTATTGGTCAATTTTATTTTGTAGAGCCTGGAGATACCTTATACTCAATTGCACAGCGATTTGGGATGTCTGCTCAAGAACTGGCTCAAATTAATAATTTTCCGGTAGGTAATATACTTCCTGTTGGTTTCCGTTTATATATCCCGCCCCAAGCAAAAAGAGCTATTCAATCAAATGCCTATATTGAACCAATGGGGGACGCTGTTTCTCAAATCTTAGAAAACGCTGCACGTAAAACTACCCCATATTTAACCTATTTAGCCATCTTCAATTACAATGTAAACCGGGATGGGACGCTGACCCCGCCGCCACTAAATGGCCTGGCCGAAATTGCCAGGACAAATAATGCAGGCTTAATGCTCGTCGTAACCAACCTGGAGGAAGGTTCATTTAGCGCAGAGCTTGGTCATATTATCGTAACTGTTCAAGCCGTCCAAAACACATTACTGGATAATATTATTAATATTGCTCAGGAGATAGGTTACACTGATGTGCATTTTGATTTAGAATTCTTACCTCCAGAAGATAGAGAAGCTTATAATAGCTTTTTGCGAAAGGCCAAAGACAGACTGGCCCAGGCCGGATTATTGATGTCTACCGCTTTAGCACCGAAAATAAGTGCAGAACAAACAGGTCAATGGTATGAAGCTCATGATTATGCAGCACACGGAGAAATTGCAGACTTTGTTGTACTGATGACTTATGAATGGGGGTATAGTTACGGACCAGCAATGGCTGTTTCACCTATCAATGAAGTAAGACGTGTAGTCGAGTTTGCATTGACAGTAATGCCCGCAGAAAAAATATTACTTGGGCAAAACTTATACGGATATGATTGGACACTTCCTTTTGAGGAAGGTGGAGAAGCAGCACTAGCAATAAGTCCCCAGCAGGCAATCGCAATCGCCAGGGAAAATAATGCCGCTATTCAATATAATGAAACGGCACAGGCGCCATTTTTTACTTACTGGGACGAACAAGGAAATGAACATGAAGTCTGGTTTGAGGATGCAAGATCGATACAGGCTAAGTTTGACTTAATTAAAGAATTAAACTTACGAGGAATAGCTTATTGGAAGCTCGGTCTGGCCTTCCCCCAAAATTGGTTGCTATTGCAGGATCAATTTATAGTACAAAAAATAGAATAGGGAAAAACTGACCCCCTAAGTGGTCAGGAGTTCTCTTTAAGGATGCAAAATACCTAAGTATCACTAAATAGCATGTGAAAAAATATGCAGAATTCATGACAGGTCAGATCTAGAAAGGAATTCTATTGTAGTTATCAATTCTGTTCATTTATTTTATGTCCTTCATTGCCTTGATGAAGGACTCTTTTCCTTTTATCTAACTGCGTTTGGGCCTTCATTGCCTTGATGAAGACCTATTACCTGTGATCAAACCACGATTGAGTCTTCATTAACTCGACGAAGACCTTTCTACCTGTCATCAAACCGCAACCGAGTCTTCATTAACTCGATGAAGACCTTTCTACCTGTCATCAAACCGCAACCGAGTCTTCATTAACTCGATGAAGACCTTTCTACCTGTCATCAAACCGCAACCGAGTCTTCATTACCTTATTTCTCCTAACATAGTAAAATAGCAGGAAAGCTTGCAAATTACTCTTCTATCTTTATTCTGAATTTCAATGCCAATTCTTAAGTGATTTGCATTGTTCTTCCTTGTTAGCACCTCAAAAGGGAACCAGTTACCTATCTGGGGTTAGTTTCGCTTTTGAGTAGAAAGTACAAAATTTTTGGTTTATAAAGTTGTTTGTCAGAAAGAGCCACATCCGGCTCTAACGGACAGGACAAGGAAGGCTTCTTTGAAATACATCTCACCATTCAAAGTGTTCTCTTTTTCAAGGACGTGGCGTTTCCATCGGCCAGCGCTAAAGCTGTAGCTCAATTTCCCACCCCCTTTATTATAATCTAAATCAACATTGATTCCTGAAGTTTAAGGAAGCCCGCGCTTTTGTTCTATTTTAATACATTTAACGATTCTCGGTTAAAAGCAGGAATATCATTTGGGTTACGACTTGTTACCAATTGATTGTTACAAACCACTACTTCCTCATCTACTACCTTTGCACCCGCGTATTCCATGTCAACCAGGATGGAAGTATATCCAGTTGCTTTTCTGCCTTCTAATGCTCTCGCTGTAATTAACAGCTGTGGGCCGTGACAAATAGAGAGTACAGGCTTCTTCTCATCCATAAAATGCTTAGCAAACTTTACAAAACGTTCATCCGCCCGCAATTGGTCTGGAGAGAATCCTCCAGGGATAAATAAGGCATCAAAATCACTTGGATTTACTTCATCAATCCCTTTATCAATTGTAACTGCTGCTTCCTTATTTTTCCCTGTTACTTCTTTTCCTTTTTCCTTTTCAATAGTTACTACTTCATGGCCAGCATCCTTAAATGCTTTAGCAGGATCTGTATATTCTACATCCTCGAATAAATCAGTAATAACTGTTGCTATTCTTTTACCCATGAATAATCCGCTCCTTCTTAGAGAAATTACTACATAGATAGGTCTTCCCATTTTCGACAAATTGAAACATCATTTGCTGAGCCCCATTAACTCTCTAAGCTCATTTTCATTAACTATCAGATCTTTAATAGTATACTCATCCAGCACCTTTAAAAAAGCGTGTAAAGCCTTATTCAAAGCATGTTTCAATGTACATCCAGGTGAGATGACACAATGATTGATACCTTTATCAAAGCATTCCAGTAGAACAAAGTCATTTTCAAGTTGACGAACAACTAAACCAACATTAATTTCTTCTGGTGGTTTAGCCAGGCGAATACCTCCGCCTCTTCCTCTGATAGATTCAATTAATTCAAGCTTTGTCAGCTCGTGAACAATTTTCCCTAAATGATGCTGTGAAATATCGTATACACCAGAGATTTCCCTAATACTTGCGAGTTCACCATCCGATTTCATTCCAGTAAAGATTAAAACTCGTAAAGCATAATCTGTATATTTTTTTAAATTCATTCATATCTTCCTTTGTTAATGACTTCACATAATTGTAACACAAAGTAGGTTTCCCCTATTGTCATAGTGTTTATTTTCATTATACAATAAAGGTGTATTCAAAATACATCTTTAAAATTCCAAAGGGAGTGCTTTACAATGACAACACAAGCTACAATAGGGTTAGATCAGCAAACAAAAGATATTATAAAAGCAACTGTACCTATTTTACAAGAGCGTGGAGCTGAAATTACAAGCCGATTTTACGGGCTTATGTTAGAAAATCACCCAGAATTAAAAAATATATTTAACCAAACCAATCAACGTAAAGGAGATCAATCCAAAGCGTTAGCAAACACTGTATACGCTGCTGCACTGCATATTGATCAACTGGAAGAGATCCTGCCACATGTAAAACAAATTGCCCACAAACATAGAAGCTTAAATATTAAGCCTGAACAGTATCCTATCGTTGGGAAATATTTATTACTAGCAATGAAGGACGTGTTAGGTTCTTCAGCTACTGACGAGGTTATCGAAGCTTGGGGTAAAGCATATGGTGTGATTGCAGATGTATTTATTACGATTGAAGAGGAAATGTATGAGGAAACCAGGAATACTACTGGTGGATGGGTTGGCTTTCGTAATTTTAAAGTTACTAAAAAAATAGTAGAAAGTGATGTAATTACATCGTTTTATTTAGAGCCTGTCGATGGTAATCTCTTCCCATCCTACAAAGCGGGACAGTACATCACCGTGAAAGCCAAGATCGATGGTGAGCCTAATGAACATCTGCGACAATACAGCTTATCCTGTGCACCCACAGAAGGGGTATATCGTATTAGCGTAAAACGTGAAGATGCAATAGGTGCTAATCCAGCTGGGATCGTGTCCACATTTTTACATGAAAAAATACAGGAAGGCAGCGTGCTGCCAATTAGTGCCCCATCAGGGGATTTCAGTCTTGATCAGACAGATTCACGCCCATTGATATTAATAAGCGGTGGAGTTGGTTTAACACCAATGATGAGTATGCTGGAAACTGTTATTAAAGAACAACCTGAACGTGAAGTAATCTTTATTCATGCAGCAAAATCCGGAAACCTTCACGCGATGAAAGATAGAGTAGCAGAAATTACCAGTGATTATGAGAAGGTTACTTCCTATACGATATATGATAGTCCTCTTAAAGATGATAAATGTGATAAAGAAGGCTATATCGATTTTGAATGGCTATCGTCTATTTTGCCAACAAATGATGCGGCATTTTACTTCTGTGGACCTAAAGGATTCATGCGTGCAGCATATCAGAACCTGAAAAAATTTAATGTAGCAAACGATGATATTCATTTTGAAATATTTGGTCCAGCGGAAGATATATCAGCATAATCAAGAATCTCTGTATAATGCTGCGTTCATTCAGCAGTCGGCTTGCTTAATCCCGCGGTCAGAAAAATTTATCAGCGCTTGTTCAGCTTTATCCCGCGTTCTACCCGGTTCATTCAGCGGCCACCCCTTTGGGTGAAGTGTATTTCCGGAGCAGAGTTACGTCAATAAAAAATTACGTCGCACTTTATAGAAAAGCTGTAGCAAAATTATATGAAGTTAACCATTAAAAAGTTAGCCACTCGTCTCCTTTTAGACGAATGACTAACTTTTTTTGTTTTTATTATTCTTCCAACGTAGAAGTATCTCCTGTTGGTAATCCTAATTCCCATGACTTAAGCAGCCGACGCATGATCTTACCACTGCGTGTTTTAGGAATTGAGTCCCTTACTTCCATCTCCCGTGGTGCCGCATGAGCACTTAAACCAGTTTTTACAAACTGTCGAATATCCTCAAGTAGTTCATCAGACTTTTCATAGCCATCATTCAATGTAATAAACGCTTTGATTATCTCTCCACGTTCTGGGTGTGGCTTCCCAATCACACCAGCTTCAGCAACAGCAGCGTGCTCAAGCAATTTACTTTCCACTTCAAAAGGCCCAACGCGTTCACCTGCTGTATTAATTACATCATCCAATCTGCCCTGGAACCAAAAATAGCCATCTTCATCCTTGTATGCACTATCTCCTGATACATACCAGCCATTTACGAAATAGCTTTCGTATTTACTGGGGTTATTCCAAACAGCACGCATCATCGCTGGCCAACCTTCCTTAATGGCCAGGTTACCCATCTGATTTGGAGGAATCTCATTACCTTCATTATCGACAATTGTTGCTTTAATTCCAGGTATTGGTTTGCCCATCGAACCTGGACGTATTTCTTCTGAAGGCAGGTTTACTATAAGCTGTGCCCCTGTTTCAGTCATCCACCATGTATCATGAATGCGTAAATCAAAGGCCTTTAATCCCCATGTAACAACTTCCGGGTTTAATGGCTCCCCAACACTCATTATATGGCGCAGGGAGGACAAATCGAATTTATTTACAACTGCCTCACCTGCACTCACTAGCATACGTAAGGCCGTTGGAGCTGTGTACCATACCGTTACATTATGTGTATCCAACGTGCCATACCAATCTTCCGGAGAGAAACGTCCTCCACGCACGACATTCGTATTACCGTGCAGCCAAGGGGCAAAGATACCATAGCTTGTTCCTGTTACCCAACCTGGGTCAGCTGTACACCAGTAAACATCATCTTCCTTCAGATCAAGCACCCATTCACCTGTAGCATAATGCTGGATCATAGCATTATGTACATGATAAACACCTTTTGGTTTACCGGTTGAGCCAGATGTATAATGAAGTAGCATTCCATCCTCTAAGTCTACCCACTCGATAGCAAAGTTGGCAGATGCCGTTTGCATTTCAGAATGGTAGTTAATATATCTAGCAGATCCAGCATCAGACTCTCCAACCAGGATTATTTTCTCCAAAGCCGGCAAATCTTCCTGTGGAACTCTTTCCAGCAGTTCTGGTGTTGTAATTAGTATTTTTGCTTCACTATCCTGCAGGCGGTCACGAACTGCTTGTTCCATAAACGCTTCAAATAATGGACCTGCAATTGCTCCTGTTTTTAAAATACCAAAGAAAGCAACGTAAAATTCAGGACTCCTCGGCATAAATAGAAATACGCGATCCCCTTTAGTTACATCGTATTTTTTTAATACATTTGCAAACTTGTTGCTCTGTTCACTTAATTGTCCAAATGTCAGTTTTTCTTCTCGGTTAGGAGCTGAATATATTAAGGCAGTCTGGTTCTTTTTATTCGGATCCTGTGCATGGCGGTCGATTGCCTCATGGGCCATGTTTACCTTTCCGGTTTCATTCCAAGTAAAGTTACGCTTCATATCATCCCATGAAAATGTTTCACACATTTCCTCATAGTTTTGTAAATTATAGTCCCCTTTTTTTGCAGGTATTCGTTTTACATCCATCTGATCACCTCATTGTTAGATTTGAAATCGCTTGCAATAATTTAAACAATTAATTGTAAATTATTTAAATATTTGATAACTAATCTTATTTTAGAACATTTTATGACAATTTAAAAGTAAAAATGATTATACACCTTGCTTATTGTCGAAATTCAACGATTATGACAGGGTAACCTTGAGCCATTCACTGAACAAAAAAGACACACTTACTACTAATTAAGTGTGTCTTTAAAAGGTTATATAGTTGGTTGTGCCTTTTTACTATCATTTCGTTTTTCATTTTCTGAAATTATATAAGCACATGTTGCATCACCTGTTATGTTGAGCGAAGTCCGCAGCATATCCAACAGACGGTCAACTCCAATAATAAGTGCAATTCCTTCAACAGGTAGTCCAATTTGGTTTAACACCATTGCAAGCATGATCAGACCCACACCTGGAACACCTGCAGTTCCTATACTAGCTAGAGTGGCTGTTAAAATAATCATGACGATATCAGTGAAGCCCAGTGAAATGGCATATACCTGAGCAATAAAAATAGTTGCAACTGCCTGCATAATAGCTGTGCCATCCATATTTATAGTTGCACCCAATGGTTGAACAAAGCTGCTGATCGATTTTCTGACTCCAAGGTTTTCCTGAGCAACCCTCATGGAAATAGGTAACGTTGCACTGGAACTGGACGTACTGAACGCAACAGACATTGCCGGAAAGAATCCTTTATAGAATTTAAGAGGGCTGGCTTTTCCAAGTCCCCAAATAGCCAAACTGTACGTAAAAGCCCCGTGGATAATCAACGCTATTATTACTGCCACCATATACATTGCCATTGAGCCAAGCGCATCTAGCCCAGCATCACCTATGGCTGAAGCTATTAAAGCAAAGGCACCATATGGAGCAGTCTTCATAATCAGGTTAACTAGGAAAATTAAAATCTCATTAAACTGCTCAAACAATCGGGAAATTCCGCTCGTTTTCTCACCTAGTACCGCAAGTGCAATACCAATGAAAATAGCAAATGCGATAATTTGCAGCATGTTACCAGTAGTCATTGCCTCTATCGGATTCGTTGGAATAATATTAATCAATGTTTCCATAATAGGGGGCGCTGAAGCAGCTTCGTACTCAGCACTGCTAACATCAAAAACCCCTTCCTTACCGGGTTCGAGTATATAACCTACTCCAAGACCAATAATTAAAGCAACCGCAGTAGTTACAATATAAAAGGAAATTGTCTGCAAACCGATTTTTCCAAGCTTAGCAGGCTCTCCTAAACCAGCCGTCCCCAAAACAATTGATACAAAAACAATCGGTACTACAATCATCATAATTAAATTTAAAAATAACTGTCCAATCGGATTTAATATATACGTATCAATAGGAGCAAACAATTCCGGTGATGAAAAACTCAACCCAACACCAACGATGACCCCTAAGATAAGAGCAATAATAATTTTTTTAGTTAAACTCATAGTAGTAATTCCTTTCTACTTTATATTTTTGTCGAATCTTAGCTTCTTAGTAGAGAAATGTAAGTATGTTAGTAAAAGTATGAGGGTACAATGCAATGAATTTAAATTGAGTTGGTGCCCTCGGCAGGATTCGAACCTGCGACACACGGTTTAGGAAACCGATGCTCTATCCCCTGAGCTACGAGGGCAATGAATTTTAAAACAAGTAATACTCATTATACAAAATTATTACTACTTAGGGAAGAAGAATTTTTTCGACATGGTCGGGATATGTATTCTATGATAAAATAAAAAACATCCGTTGGGATTGATTTGATAGGAGGAATAGCTATGGCAGAAGTACCTTTTATTGCAATAGAAGGGCCGATTGGGATTGGAAAAACATCTCTTGCAAAAAAACTCTCTGTCCATTTTGATTTTCATTTATTAAAAGAAATTGTCGAAGAAAATCCTTTTTTGGGCAAATTTTATGATGATATAGATGAATGGAGCTTTCAAACAGAAATGTTTTTTTTATGTAATCGTTTTAAACAGTTGGAGGATATTGAAACCAAATATTTAAATGAAAATAAAGCAGTTATTGCTGATTATCATATATCAAAGAACATGATTTTTGCTAAACGAACGCTACAAGCTGATAAATTTGAAAAATATGAACAGATATACCATATTTTAACTAAAGACATGCCTGTACCGAATATGATGATTTATTTACATGCCGGATTGGATACAATACTAGAACGAATTCGTAACCGGGGCAGGGATATTGAACAAAATATTAAGCCTTCCTATCTTGCGCAGCTTGCACAGGATTATAAAGCTTACATGAATGAATTTGAGTTGCTGCATCCAAACATCCCTGTCATTCGCATCAATGGGGATGAAAAGGACTTTGTCCGCCATCAAGATGATTTAGAAGATATTATTGAACATGTCAACAAGCATTTAAAAAACGCTACTGTGCTAAAATGATAATACGTTTAAAGGGGAACTAAAAATGAATTTACGAGAAAAATACCTTATTCCAAATGATAGCATTATAACGATTGCAGGTACGGTTGGAGTAGGTAAATCAACAATGACAAATGCCCTGGCAAATGCGCTCCAGTTTAAAACTTCCTTTGAAAAAGTAGATACAAATCCGTATCTGGAGAAATTCTACGCTGACTTTGAACGTTGGAGCTTCCATTTACAAATTTACTTTCTAGCAGAGCGTTTTAAAGAACAAAAGAAGATCTTTGAATATGGTGGAGGATTTATTCAAGATCGTTCTATATACGAGGACACAGGAATATTCGCCAAAATGCATTACGATAACGGGACCATGTCTGCAACAGATTATGAAACCTATACGAACCTTTTTGATGCAATGGTAATGACTCCATACTTCCCACACCCAGACCTGCTCATCTATCTGGAGGGGTCGTTTGGTGAGGTGTTGGATCGTATTCAGGACCGAGGCCGAAAAATGGAAAAAAGTACACCAATTGCCTATTGGCAAGAAATGTATAACCGATATGAGGAATGGATCAATAACTTTACGGCATGTCCAATTTTACGGATTAATATATCTGATTATGATTTAATGAAAAAAGAAGACTCAGTTGAACCTATTTTAGAGAAGATTGGTCACTTTATTCAGCAATCCAGAGGATGGAAGTCGAGAGAATTGATGAAGTAATGGATGGCACCTTATTTCAGGTGCCGCCCCAGCTTTAGTCACTATTGATAACTGCGACGTAATAGCAATGTTCATTTCTTGCTTTGGGCCGCAAATTACATCAGTAAAAAATTACATTGCAGTTTATATTTAACAACGAGTTAAGATTAATCACTTAAAATAACCTACCATAATGCCTCTTCTTCTTTACTTAGCTCAATCCAGAAAGGTGTAACAGATAAAATAATAACTAATAATACAATTGCCAATACAGTTACCCAGGTTACTGATAAATCCAATAAAATACTTGAAAATAGGATGAAAGGTGACACTACAACAGGAATTATCGTACTTTTCATTCGCCCTCTGGCGGAGTAATAATTGCCTTCGTGGCAATAGGCACAGATCATTTTAATACGAAATGATTTCTTCAATGTCTCTCTATAACTCCACCGCTTTCCACAATGAGCACAAATCGGCACCGAAACACCTCCTCTATTTGCTCTTACCTAATTCAATCGAGCGGTCGCGTGCATTTTCCACACATTCCTTTACAATTCTCTGAAAATCATTCTTCTCCAATGATTCGAGACCTGCCTGTGTAGTTCCTGCAGGGCTGGTTATTTTTTTTCGTAAAACATCCGCTGGTTCTCCTGATTTTTTCAGCATTTCACCTGCGCCACGAATTGTTTGAGCGATTAAATCTTTCGCTGTTTCTCTATCTAATCCTGACTCTACTGCAGTTTTTTCCATTGCTTCTACTAGATAATAAATATATGCAGGACCACTTCCGGAAATCCCTGTTACGATATGCATTTTATCTTCCTCAACAATTGCAGTTGTTCCAATTGTTTCAAACAACTCCTTTGCCTCTTTAAGCTGTTCAGTTGTCGCATACTTCCCGGCTGAAATAGCTGTCGCAGAATAGCCAATAGATGCAGATGTATTAGGCATTGCGCGAATAACTGGTGCATTAACGCCGATTAAATCAGTAATAGTATCCGTCGATATCCCGGCAACTACTGAAATAAATAACTGATTTGGTTTAACAAACTCTTTTATTGACTGGATGGCAGCTTCGAGATCGTAGGGCTTGGTTGAAAGTATAATGATTTCTGCATGTTGTATAACTTTCTCTTTATCCACAATACTTTGTATATGGTACCTTTTTTGCAACCTATCAATTCGTTCTTTATTGTTTTTATTTGTAACAATAATTTGCTCATCATCCACTATTTCTGCTTTCACTATTCCGGCGATAATAGCCTCAGCCATTGATCCTGCACCGATAAATGCGATTTTTTTATTCATTTTAATAAACTCCCTTATTAAGATATAATCTAAGCCGCACCCAGTAAGTAATTTTATAAAAGTATGTACTTATAAAATCGTATTATACTATTGTCAACCATCCAAGATTAAAATTGTAAATAACTAAAAATAGCTAAAATAAACATAGGATCTACTATAAGTTAAGATAGAAGATACGAGTCAATTACAACAATTAGAGCAATGAAAACTTCCATATTTGCTTCACTGATTTATTAAAGATGAAGGGTAATTAACTGTAGTATATAGTAAAAAAACCGCTACATTAGTAACGGTTTTTAATATCTCCAAAATTATGCGCTGTTTTAAAATAAATGGAGGAGGTAGAGGGATTCGAACCCCCGCGCGGTTTGACCCGCCTGTCGGTTTTCAAGACCGATCCCTTCAGCCGAACTTGGGTATACCTCCGTGACGACAAGATATAATATATCATGCATCATTTTTAGTGTCAATTATTTTTGCTGCTTTTTCCGACATTTTTTTTGGTAAATTAACCCTAAAACCAGTATTGGAAAAGTACAGTGAGAGTATCCGCTTATCGTTAACTTTTTGTTCTTTATCATCGCCTATGATATAAAAGACGACGTAACTGCTATGTTGATTTCCAATTCGCACAGTCGCTTTCCACAGGCGTCGACTGTCCTACGTTCCAATCAACTGCCATAATAGTGAAAGTTCCTGTCTTGATCAATAAAGTAATTACTATCGTCCCATTATTGGACATCATATCAGCGGAGGAAATATACGTAGACTCCTGCGGGAGGAAAGGCATAGGTGAGACTCCACGTGCGATAGCACAAGGAGGCTCACCAGCCGCCCGCGGAAAGGGAAGTGTATTTCCGTAGCGGAGTTACGTCAATATCAAGTTAAGTCGCACTTTATAGATTTTGAGTAATAAACAACTATTTTGGTTGGAAAGTTGAGTTAATTAGTTAATAACTTCTTTGCCACCCATATATGAACGCAGCACTTCAGGTACAATCACCGTGCCATCCTCCTGCTGATAGTTCTCTAAAATAGCAGCTACCGTTCGGCCGATTGCCAAACCAGAACCATTTAACGTATGAACAAATTCCGGTTTTCCTTTTGCATCACGTCGAAAACGTATGCCAGCACGCCTTGCTTGGAAGTCTTCAAAATTTGAGCAAGAAGAGATTTCACGATACGTATTCTGGCTTGGAATCCACACCTCGATATCATATTTCTTAGCTGCTGTAAAGCCTAAATCACCTGTGCACATACTCATCACACGATAAGGGAGATTTAACAGCTGTAGTACCTTCTCAGCATTTCCTGTCAGTGTTTCTAATGTTTCATACGAATCCTCTGGCTTAGCAAAATGAACTAGCTCTACTTTATTAAATTGATGCTGACGGATTAATCCACGTGTGTCCCGACCGGCAGATCCTGCTTCAGAGCGGAAGCTGCCACTGAATGCTACATATTTTTTCGGTAAATCTTCTATGCTGAAAATTTCATCACGATGGTAATTTGTTACTGGAACTTCTGCAGTTGGAACCAGGAAATAATCCCACTCTTCCAGTTTAAATGCATCCTCCTCAAACTTAGGAAGCTGGCCAGTTCCTATCATGCTCGTACGGTTCACGATATATGGTGGAAGCATTTCTTCATAACCATGCTCATCCGCATGAAGATCCATCATAAAGTTTAAAAGCGCTCGTTCTAATCTGGCGCCGAGGCCCTTATAAAAGACAAAACGGCTTCCTGTAACCTTAGCAGCACGTTCAAAATCCAATATGTCCAAGCCTGTTGCTATATCCCAGTGGGGTTGAGTTTCAAAGCCAAATTCTTTTACCTCTCCCCATTTTCGCGCTTCAATATTATCTTCTTCATCTGCACCAACCGGCACACTTTCATGTGGAATATTTGGAATGGAGAGCATCATATGATCAAGTTTCTCTTCAATTCCTTTAAGGTCTTTATCAAGTGCGGAGATTTTATCTCCAACCTCACGCATTTCTTTAATAGCAGGATCTGCATCCTTTTTCTCCTTCTTTAAAACAGAGATCTGTTTAGATGCTTCATTACGCTTTGCTTTCAGTTTTTCCGTTTCAGCAATTAACTCACGGCGTTTTTCATCAAACTCTCCAAATTTTTCAAGTTCCGATAGATCTTCGCCACGTTTGGTTAACTTAGCCTTTACTTCATCAAAATTATTCCGTAAAAATTTCATGTCTAACATGTCAATTTCCTCCTAATTAATTTATTAGTTGAGCTGTCAGAAACAAGCTTGCTAAAATTTTTCAAACAAAAAACTCCCGTCCCTATCTAATAGGGACGAGAGTATTATTCCCGCGTTGCCACCCTTGTTGAAGAAATTACTCTTCCGGCTCACAGTTATTAACGGTACTTAACCGGGTTTATTTACTAATAGATGTTGTTCAACATTTTTATCCTATTTTTGAACACCAACTAATTGTTCCATAAACCAGTTCAAGGATGGATTCACAGCATTCAAACATCGATTCGCACCAACCATCGACTCTCTTAAGATAGAATTGCTATTACTAATTCCTATCAACACTATTAACGAAAAGCGAATTTTAAGGATTGCATTTAATTATATATCATCATAGCTAATTTCTGTTTAAGATGCAAGTGTTTGTAAAGATTCTTCCACCATTTGAACAAAATATGCAATAAACCGATTATCATCTGTCAGTTCCGGATGAAAAGCAGTACAAACATATTGGCCTTGCCTTACCGCAACAATGCGATCCTGGTAAGTAGCCAGAACTTCTACACTTTTGCCAACTTCCAACACATACGGTGCACGAATAAACACTGCATTAAAATCCTCTGAAACATGTGCAATTTTAAGGGATGCTTCAAAACTAGCTACTTGTCTGCCAAATGCGTTGCGAGCCACCTTCATATCCATCAATCCCAGATGTGCATCGTCCTGCCCATCAATAGCATTTGCCATTAAAATTAACCCAGCACAAGTACCAAAGACAGGTTTCCCCTGTTTACCGAAATCCTGAATTGCTGTGAAAAAGCCATAGCTATCAATCAGGCGGCGCATTGTTGTACTTTCGCCACCTGGAAGAATTAACCCATCTATTTCATCAAGCTGTTCCTTACGTTTAACTTCAACAGCACTAGCTCCACATGCCTCTATAGATCTAATATGTTCTCGTACAGCACCTTGTAGTGCCAGAACACCAATCGTTGTCATATGAATTCCTTCTTTCTACTCGCTGCGGTCCTGCATACGGTCATGTGCTGCAATTGTACTCATTTCAATACCCTTCATTGCAGTTCCAAGACCTTTTGAAAGCTCAGCAATTAACTTATAATCTTTATAGTGTGTAGTTGCTTCAACAATTGCCTTTGCGAATTTAGCTGGGTTATCTGATTTAAAGATACCAGAGCCGACAAAAACTCCATCAGCGCCTAATTCCATCATTAATGCCGCATCAGATGGTGTAGCGACCCCGCCTGCAGCAAAGTTAACAACTGGTAAGCGACCTTCTTCGCGAATTTGCAATAAGAGTTCGAAAGGTGCACCGATTTCTTTTGCAAATGTCATAACTTCATCTCTGGACATTGCTGAAAGTTTACGAATTTCCGAATTAACTTGGCGTAGATGACGAACTGCTTCTACAATATTACCAGTACCTGGCTCGCCTTTTGTACGCAGCATAGATGCACCTTCACCAATACGGCGTGCAGCTTCTCCCAAATTACGGCAACCACAGACAAATGGTACAGTATAATCAGATTTATTTAAATGAAAGATATCATCTGCAGGAGTCAAGACTTCACTCTCATCAATATAATCAACGCCCATCGCTTCTAATACGCGAGCTTCAACGATATGACCAATACGGCCCTTTGCCATAACCGGAATAGATACTGCATTCAACACATCTTCTGTTATTGTCGGGTCGGCCATACGAGCAACGCCACCCGCTGCTCTGATATCAGAAGGAACGCGTTCTAGCGCCATAACAGCAACTGCCCCTGCTTCTTCAGCGATTTTTGCCTGCTCAGCGTTTACTACATCCATAATGACGCCGCCTTTTTGCATTTCTGCCATACCTCGTTTTACGCGATCTGTACCTGTGTTTGTCATCTTGTTTCCCCCTAAGTTTTTTAGTTATAAATTAATTAAATAATCCTTTTATCCAATCTACCGCTGAAGAAAATATATCAACGAAGAAGTCTCCTATTGCCCCTAAAGTGAGCATAAACCAGTTTGACTTTTCTACTGATTCATCAGCAACCAAGTCAATGAAACTGCTGTTATCAGAGAAGATATATCCATAATCAATGTCACCTTCAAATACAAGTTCCGCTGTTCCAATCACTTCGCCTTTTTCAATCGGAGCTGATAACTTGCCATCAGCATTTAATTTATCTTGATCGATTGTATAGTTAAGACCGTAAAGATCTGCTTCATCAGGTTTAATCGGAATAGTAACTGCCTCATTGATAGACACACTTACTGAGTCCTCTTTTCCTTTAGCAACAGGAATTTCTGATTGATCTTCTACTTGATAACCAACCGGGAATACTTCCTGTGATTCGAATTTAGAAAACCCATAATCAAAAAGCTTTGCGGTTTGGCGGAATCGTTCTATTTCACTATCTGTTTTCATAACTACAGATATTAAACGTTGTCCATCTCGTTCTGCTGTTCCAGTAAAACTATATCCAGCTAAATCAGTATAGCCTGTTTTTAATCCATCAACCCCCTCATAGAAAAATTGTTTTAAGAAAGTTGTTTCATGTGGCAGCATATGGTTCCAATTACGGATCTCTTTTCCTTCAAATTCTGTTGAAGGGACGCTGGATATCTTTAATGACTCAGGATAATCCTGAATTAAATAATAAGCAAGCATTGCTGATGACCTGGCTGATAACAGGTTGGTAGCATTTGGATCTGTTCCTTCAGGGTAATTTTCACCCAGTGATTCATTATCGAGTCCAGTAGTATTAACAAATTCAAATTCAGGAAGACCCATTTCTTCTCCCTTTGCATTCATCATTTTAACAAATTCACCTTCTGAACCAGCAATGAGTTCAGCTAGTGCTATGGATGTCGCATTATCTGAGTTAATTGCCATAGCTTCATATAGTTCTTCTACATTATATTCTTTATTCTGTCTTAAACCAACACCAGAAAAATTATTATTTGCTGAAATACTGTATGGATAGTCACTGATCTCCGTTGTTGTTTCCCAGCTTATTTGTCCATTTTCGATTGCTTCCCATACAAGGTATTCTGTCATCATTTTAGTCATACTAGCTGGAGGCAATGCTTCATCTGTATTTTTAGCGTACAGTATTTTCCCTGTAGCAGCATCAATCAATATAGCTGATTCAGCCTCTACATCAAACGTTTCTGCATGAGCAGACATTGGCTGTGTAATCACTGCCGAAATTGTTAGTAACCCTATAAGTAAAAATGAAAAACTTTGTTTTATAGTTTGTTTCAACTTTCTTACCTCCAAGTTGTAGTTTACGCTTATCGTTGCTGCATTCACATGAAGTGAAACTTTATATGGGGGTACTGCCCATTTACCTTCATTAAAATTAAAATGGAGCACCTTAGCTATTTTACCACATAAAAATACAAAAAAATAGACAGGGAATAGTCCCTATCTATAAAATTTACACAGGTAATAAATACTAGTTGCTATACAGAGTAATTGGGCGCCTCTTTCGTAATCTGCACATCATGTGGGTGACTCTCACGCAAACCAGCATTTGTAATGCGGATAAACTGACCGTCACGGCGTAATTCTTCAATCGAGCCTGTCCCACAATAGCCCATTCCGGCTCGCAAACCACCAATTAACTGGTGAACGGTGTCTGCAAGTTGCCCTTTATAGGCAACCCTACCTTCAATGCCTTCAGGTACAAGCTTCTTGGCTTCAGATGATTCTTGGAAATAACGATCCTTCGATCCCGCTTTCATAGCACCAACTGATCCCATTCCCCGGTATACCTTATACTGTCTTCCCTGGAAAATTTCCGTTTCCCCCGGACTTTCACTAACACCTGCAAACATACTTCCTAACATCACAGCATGTGCACCTGCTGCCAGAGCTTTTACAATATCACCCGAATACTTGATGCCTCCATCTGCGATAATTGGAACACCATACGGTTGAGCAGCTACTGCACAATCATGAACTGCTGTTATCTGTGGAACTCCTATACCTGCTACCACGCGTGTGGTACATATTGATCCAGGACCGATTCCAACTTTCACAATCGATGCACCTGCTTCAATTAAATCTTTCGTTGCTTCAGCAGTTGCTACATTACCAGCAATAATATCTAAATTTGGATAGGATTGACGGACTTTCTTGACTTGATCAATTACACCCTGTGAATGTCCGTGTGCAGTATCAATTACAATTACGTCTACACCAGCATCAACGAGTTTTTCGATACGCTTTAAAGCGTCAGCCGTAACCCCTACAGCAGCACCTACAAGTAATCTGCCCTGTGTGTCTTTCGCTGCATTTGGAAATTCAATGACTTTTTCAATATCCTTAATGGTAATCAGACCTTTTAGGATTCCGCTCTCATCTACTAATGGCAGCTTTTCAATCTTAAATTGCTGCAAAAGTTTCTCAGCCTCTTCTAATGTCGTTCCTACTGGAGCTGTGACAAGGTTTTCACTCGTCATTACTTCCGAGATCAGAATGGAATAGTCCTGAATAAAACGTAAATCGCGGTTCGTCAATATACCTACCAATTTCTTTTCTTCAATTGAGTTAACTATCGGAACACCAGATATACGGAATTTACCCATAAGATGCTCAGCATCATAAACTTGATGTTCTGGCGTAAGGAAAAACGGATTTGTTATAACTCCACTTTCTGAACGCTTCACTCGGTCAACTTGTTCTGCTTGATCTTCAATTGACATATTTTTATGAACAACACCAAACCCACCTTGACGGGCCATTGCAATAGCCATGGAGGCTTCTGTTACTGTGTCCATTCCGGCACTGATAAAAGGTGCCTTCAGTTTTAGATTAGATGTTAAATCTGTACTTACCTGAACATCCTTCGGCAATACTTCTGATTTAGCAGGCATCAACAGCACATCATCAAACGTTAAACCTTCTTTAGAAAACTTATCTTCTCTCATCTTCATCCTCCTTTTATAGTTAACTATGTATGCATTTATTGTTCCTACGCAGACTAGGTAGATACTTCTATTTTTACTTACAATACGCCAACATATGAGCTTTTTCAACTACCTAAAAAAAATAAATAGATTCAAAATATTACAACAGTGACGAGGTTGATTTTTTATGAAGGAAATAAACGATTTTTATACATTTTTAAAATCACAGCAGACAGCACAATCTTACTTACAACAATGTTATGAAAATATAGAAGTTGTAGATGCAGAAGCAAAAAGTTATAAAAATTGCAGCGCATTTATATATTATCTAGACCATGGCAACAGGTTCTACGAAAACGGTAAAAGACTGGATATGTTTGCTCAGCCTGTTTTGTATTTTTATGGGATGGTCCATTTATTAAAAGCATGCCTGCTTACAAAACGTCCAGACTACCCAGAATCCACAAGCCTTCTTTCTCATGGTGTTACAGCCAGAAAAAGAAAAAGAAAAAATTATACCTTTATGGATGATGAGGTAAAAGTACAGCAAAACGGTTTGTTTCCATACTTTTCCACTCATCTATTTGCTAAAAATAAACTTCCTTTTGAGAAAGTAAAAATGGTGGATCTTTTTGCCTTAATTCCTGAAATGAACACTTTATTCGACTTTCAGAAGAAAGGGAAGCTAATTCAAGTCGGTGTAATTCATTCAAAGCTTCTCCAGTTTCCAAGCTATTTATTAGACAGCCATCATTTAACTGCAAATGCTTTTATCCAGCGAATTAAAGTATATTTGCCTGAAATTAAGTATACTGATATAGACAATTCAGCAATCTCTATGGAGTTAATGAGCCCGCTTACCAGAGTAGACGGACCATTCTTTAAGCATAAAAATGGGAAAATCTTTTTTCCAATCCATAGAGAAAATTTCCTGCCACTATCCGAAGTAATGGTTCATTACTTGTTACTTTACAACCTGAGTATGCTTTGTCGATATGACGCAGAATGGTGGGGCGATTTATTGGTGACAAAGCCAGATATTGACTTTCCATTTATTGCACAGTTCATTGAGCAGTCAGCAGAAAAAATACCTTTATTGCTAGGGGAAGAAATATTTAATTCTGTATAGAACGAAAGGTACTAGCTTCACTGGCTTCCCATGATTTCATCAATAAACAGATTTAGGTTATCCTGTAAGGAGATAATCTCTCCCTTATCTCCCATACGAACCATAGGTCGAGTCGGCTTTCTGGCATCAATAAACACAATTTCTGCCAACTGTCCGTTTGAAAGTCTCACCTTTGTGCCGATTGAAAAATTAGCCAAACTATCAATAAATGCCTTAACTACCTGTGGATCAAGCTTTGAAAACTGTTCTTTTTGTATTTCTTCAATCACTTTAAATGGAGACTGTTTTTCCTTGTAGATTCGCTCAGTAGTCATCGCATGATACATATCACAAACTGCAATTATACGTGCATAAATATGGATTTTTTCTTTAGTTAACCCAAGTGGATAGCCACTCCCGTCCATACGTTCATGATGCTGCAGAACAGCTAACTTTACTGTTTGGGTAATTGTTGGAATAGATTCGACTAAGCGATATGAATACGTCGGGTGATTTTTCACCTCATCTATTTCCTGATACGTTAATGAACTGCTTTTCGTAACTATTGCTGGAGGTATTTTTGCCATACCACTATCACTTAAAAATCCTGCCAATCCGATTTGAAGCCATTCTCCTTTAGAAAAACCCATTTTCTTTCCTAAATAGGCTGAAAGGAGACCCACAGCTACTCCATGGTAATAGAAATAATCCTTTTTGTTTGCATAATGATGAAGCGTGTATACTGCATTACTGATATCATCCATTCGTTCAAATAAGGGTATGATAACCCTTCTAATATAAGGCATGTCAATAGGAAAACCATTTTCCCATTTATTAAATAACACTTTATAAGTAGATACCGCTTGATGGTAATGATCTTTAAACAGTAGATTGGATTCATTATTTTCTTGTGAAAGCTCTTGCTCCGTTTCTTCCTCATGTACTTCTTTTGGTATAAATTCCTCTCCGTCTACTAGCTTGGAAGAAACATCTACCGAATGAATTAAGAATTTTTGTAAGAACAGAATATGCTCTTCATTTAAAATTGTTTTTTGTGGTATGAGTGCTTTATTTGATTTGCCTTTGACCTCATTTAATAACACACAGCCCGGAACAAGTTGTGATGGTTCCACACGCATGTAATCCCCTCCCAGTAAGCCTAGTATTTATTATATAAATGCGTGTTCAAAAAGGTGCCGAATTAGAAGCGAGAAGATCGAGGCGGCGTAGCTTTGAGCAACGGAACGTATGCTATTAATACGTGAGTAGCGGAAAAGTAAGCCAACGAAGAGATTCGACGCTTATCATTTGGTGACTTTTTGAACAACCTCTATAAGTAAGGTGACTCCAAAACACATGAGTCACCTTACAACTAACTATTTACTTTACTCTTCCGATGGATCTTCTGTTTGATTGTCTTCCTCATTCACTACTTCTTCAGCAGTCTCTTCCATTTCTTCTTCTTCATCACGATCGATTCTTGCGACAGTTGCCACTTCTTCATCCTCCTGCAGACGAATTAAGCGCACTCCCATCGTATTACGACCAGTTTCTGAAATATCCACTACAGGGATACGGATCAATACACCAGCGACTGTAATTAACATCAGGTCTTCATCACCAGTAACAGCTTTAACAGCTACTACGCTACCTGTTTTATCTGTTAAATTACATGTGAAAATACCCTTACCTCCACGTTTAGTAATTCGATATTCCTTTTCAGGTGTTTGTTTTCCATACCCTTTATCGGTCACATGTAATATCTTGGAATCCTCCTGGAGTATTTCCATCGATACTACGTGATCGTCCTTGCGTAAGGAGATTCCCTTCACCCCGGCTGCAGTACGGCCCATAGATCGAATTTGATCTTCTGGGAAACGGATGAGATAACCATTTCTTGTTGCAATCATCATGTCTTGATTTCCGTCAGTCAGCCGAACGGAAATCAGTTCGTCTTCCTCTCGTAAACCAACTGCGATCAACCCGCCTTTACGGATGTTTGCAAATTGTGCCAAGGTGGTTCGTTTCGATATTCCATGCCTTGTTGTAAAGAATAAGTAACTATCCTCACTGAATTCAGTAACCGAAATAACTGCGTTTACCCATTCCCCTTTTTCAATTTGCAGGAGGTTAATGATTGGAATACCCTTTGCGGTACGGCTAAACTCCGGAATTTCATATCCTTTAGCCCTGTATACTTTTCCTTTATTTGTAAAGAAAAGAATCGTGTCATGGGTGGATGTGGATACTAAATGTTCAACAAAATCATCTTCATTTGTACCCATTCCCTGGATACCCCGTCCTCCACGCTTTTGTGTGCGGTATGTTGATGATGGAAGACGTTTAATATACCCTTGATGTGTTAGTGTAATAACAATATTTTCTTCAGGTATTAGATCTTCATCTTCAAAGAAATCTGCACCACCAACGACCAGTTCTGTACGACGTTGGTCACCGTATCGCTCTTTTATTTCTGTAAGCTCTTCACGGATAATTTCCAGTACTTTTTCATCATCCGCTAAAATAGCTTTTAATTCATTAATAAGTTTTAAAAGTTCGTTATATTCGTTTTCGATCTTTTCACGTTCCAAGCCAGTAAGACGCTGCAAACGCATGTCCAAAATAGCTTGAGATTGTTTTTCAGTGAGGCTAAAGCGTTCGATTAGGCCATCACGTGCAATATCAGCTGTCTTCGAGTTACGAATAAGTGCAATTACTTCGTCCAGGTGATCTAATGCAATACGTAACCCTTCTAAAATATGGGCACGTGCTTCCGCTTTACGTAATTCAAACTCTGTACGACGTTTGATAATCACTTTCTGGTGATCTAAGTAATGTTCCAAGCATTGTTTTATAGTAAGCACTTTAGGCTGTCCATCTACTAATGCCAGCATATTGACCCCAAAGGTAGTTTGCAGTGCTGTGTACTTATACAAATTATTTAAAACTACATTAGCATTAACATCACGGCGAAGTTCCATAACAATACGCATACCGTTACGGTCAGACTCATCTCGTAAGTCTGTAATACCATCAACTCGCTTATCACGAACCAGCTCAGCAATTTTCTCAATCAGTCTTGCTTTATTAACCTGATATGGAAGTTCAGTCACTAGGATTGTAGCCTTACCGTTTGCTTTTTCTTCAATATTAACCTCAGCACGAACTGTAATAGAACCTTTTCCTGTTTCGTATGCTTTGCGAATACCACTTCGGCCGAGAATTAAACCGGCAGTTGGAAAGTCCGGTCCATGAATATGATTTTCCATCAGTTCATCAATTGTAATCTCAGGATCCCTGCTAACAGCCAGAACAGCATCAATTGTTTCACCAAGATTATGTGGTGGTATGTTGGTTGCCATGCCTACTGCGATACCTGATGCTCCATTGACAAGTAAGTTGGGAAAACGAGCAGGGAAAACAACTGGTTCCCGTTCACTACCATCATAGTTATCTGCATAATCTATTGTATCTTTATTGATATCACGTAATAATTCCATCGAAATCTTAGACATTCTTGCTTCTGTATAACGCATAGCAGCAGCAGAATCGCCATCTACAGACCCAAAGTTTCCGTGTCCGTCTACCAGCATATTACGGTAGCTGAAGTCCTGTGCCATCCGAACCATAGCTTCATATACCGCTGAATCACCATGTGGGTGGTACTTACCGATAACTTCTCCGACAATACGTGCAGATTTCTTATACGCTTTGTCAGAGTGCATACCAAGATCATTCATTGCGTATAATATTCTACGATGAACAGGCTTAAGGCCATCACGTACATCCGGAAGGGCACGAGCCACAATAACACTCATTGCATAATCTAAGAAAGATGTACGCATTTCCTGGCTGATATTTATCTCTTTAACATTAGAACGTTGTTGATCCGCCATTGAATTACTACCTCCATTCACTATTACAGGAAGTGCTTACAGGTGTTTTTTGATTTCGAATCGTACCCTGTTAAGTCAGCCTATCCACTATAGTGGTTACAATTATCTATATCGTTTTTTACTCGGTTAAATATGTCTTAACTAGTTATTCTATATATCTAAATTCTTAACATATTGTGCATTATCTTCTATAAAGTTTCTTCGTGGTTCAACCTTATCGCCCATTAACATATCAAAAACCTGGTCAGCGTCTATCGCATCACGCAGTTCAACCTGAAGCAGTGTACGGGATTCGGGATCCATTGTAGTTTCCCAAAGCTGAGTAGCATTCATCTCACCAAGACCTTTATAACGTTGTAATCCGGGCTTTGGTAATTTAGGCAGTTCACTAATTATCCGTTCCATTTCTTTTTCGTCATAAGCATAATGTGCAGCTTTTCCTTGTTGCACTTTATATAGTGGTGGCTGTGCAATATAAATGAAGCCATTTTCAATCAGTGGTCGCATATAACGATAAAAGAATGTTAATAGTAAAGTACGGATATGGGCGCCATCCACATCGGCATCTGTCATGATAACTACTTTATGATATCGTGCTTTAGAAATATCAAATTCTTCTGCAACACCAGCACCAAGTGCAGTAATCATCGCCCGTACTTCATTATTGGATAAAATTTTATCCAAGCGTGCTTTTTCCACGTTTAAAATCTTACCACGTAGTGGAAGAATAGCCTGGAAGTGGCGGTCACGCCCTTGTTTTGCAGACCCTCCAGCTGAGTCACCCTCTACAATATAAAGCTCACTTATTCGTGCATCTTTAGACGAACAATCAGCCAGCTTCCCAGGTAGATTGGATATTTCCAACGCACTTTTCCTTCGGGTCAGCTCACGTGCCTTTTTCGCAGCTGCTCTTGCGCGAGAAGCCATTAATCCCTTTTCGACAACTATTTTAGCTACCGTAGGATTCTCGAATAAAAATTTAGAAAACAGCTCACTGAATACCGAATCAGTAACGGTACGAACCTCACTATTACCAAGCTTTGTTTTTGTTTGTCCTTCAAATTGTGGATCAGGATGTTTAATTGACACGATAGCAGTTAGGCCTTCGCGTACATCATCTCCACTCAAGTTCGGGTCATTTTCTTTAAATAGATTGTTCTTCCTTGCATAATCATTTATTACACGTGTTAATCCGGTTTTAAATCCAAACTCATGCGTACCACCCTCATACGTGTTTATGTTGTTCGCATAAGAGTAAAGATTACTTGCAAAACCATCATTATATTGAATAGCAACTTCAACACTTATCCCCTGTTCTGATCCTTCAGCATAAAATGGCTCATGCAATACCTCTTTATTACGGTTGATATATTCTACGTAGGAGCGTATGCCGCCTTCATAATAATAATTAACAGGCTCTTCATCTGTACGTTTATCTTCAATTGTTATTGTTATTTCTTTATTTAAAAATGCCAATTCACGTAAACGCTGAGCTAATATTTCAAAATTAAACTCAATGGTTTCACTAAAAATATCCGGATCTGGAGAGAAATGCGTCACTGTTCCAGTTATATCTGTATCTCCAACAATTTCTATTTCACCTTGTGGCACACCTTTTTTAAATTGTAAGTAATGAACTTTATTATCACGGTGAACATGAACTTCAAGACTGGTAGACAAAGCATTTACAACGGAAGCACCTACACCATGCAGTCCTCCTGAAACTTTATAACCACCACCGCCGAATTTACCCCCGGCATGGAGAACAGTCATGATCACTTCAAGCGCTGGTCTTCCTGTTTTCTTCTGAATATCAACTGGAATTCCACGCCCATTGTCTTTTACTGTTATACTATTGTCTTTTTCAATTATTACTTGAATATGATCACAATAACCGGCTAAAGCCTCATCAATACTATTATCAACAATTTCCCATACAAGGTGGTGTAAACCCTTTTCACTTGTAGTACCAATATACATACTAGGTCTTTTGCGAACCGCTTCCAGCCCTTCAAGTACCTGAATCTGATCTGCGCCATATGCTTGTTCTTTTGTAACCTTATTATCTGTCGACATGTTTTCACACCCATTTCTTTTTCTTAAACACATTGCACATACTATGTTATGTTTTTTATTCGAGCTCGTCTGAAAAATCGTCTAACTTACTAATCGTTGAAATCATACTTGCTCGTTTCTTTAATGTTGAAACAGATAACGTACTGTAATAGATTACATCTCTTGTAATCATTACAGACTTAGCATCCACTGTTGGTCCCACAACAATTTTTTTCTTACTTGACTCTGTCATCATTTCTTCCATGATAATCGAGGAGGATATTAAATTATAATCAATTATTGCAATAACATCCTTTGACCTGATCACATTATTATTCCCTATATGAATAAACATCGTATCCCTCCGACATTATGTAACTACCTTCCCATCGTGTACTCTAATTATTTCTGCTTTTTCAAGTGTCTTATGGTTAATACCTTCAACACTGGTAGTGGATACAAAGGTTTGCACTTTTCCTTGAATTGTATTTAATAAATGTGATTGCCTGTAATCATCCAGCTCACTCAGTACATCATCAAGGAGTAAAACAGGGTATTCGCCAACCTCATTATAAATGAGTTCTATCTCTGCCAGCTTTACTGATAAAGCTGTTGTCCGCTGTTGACCTTGAGACCCGTAAGTCTGAACATCTTTATTATTCACATAGAAGATGAGATCATCTCGGTGTGGACCAATTAATGTGGTTCCACGCTCCACTTCTTTCTCCTGGATCTCATGAAATTTATTTAAATAGATAGATTCTATTTTTTCCTTATTTACCTCTTCTGATACTTCAATTGAGGGATTGTACTTAATTTCAAGCTTTTCGAGCTGCCGACTTATCCCATAATGGATCGGACTTGCCCATTTACGTAATAAATCTAAAAAAACAAACCGCCTTTCCAATAGGGTGGCAGCATGTTCTACCAGTTGTTCTGTTAAAATATCTAACATTGTTTTGTCTTGTTTTTGTTTTCGCTGCATTTGTTTTAATAAATGATTTCGTTGTTTAAGAATCTTTTGATATTGCCCCAGGTGATAGATGTATCTTGGCTGTATTTGCCCAAGCTCCATATCTATAAAACGTCTGCGAATTTGGGGAGATCCTTTTACCAGCGTTAAATCTTCTGGTGCAAACATAACCACATTCAATGCACCAATGTAGTTACTCAATCGTTTTTGTTCTATTCTATTTAACTTCGCCTTCTTTCCTTTTGAAGAAATTATAACTTCAAGTGGAAAAGCCCGGTTTCGTTTCGTAATCCTACCTTCTATTTTAGCATATTCTTTATCCCATTGGATAAGTTCTTTTTCACGTGTGGTGCGATGGGACTTCGTAAAAGCCAATAAATAAATAGCCTCCATCAAATTGGTTTTCCCTTGCGCATTTTCTCCAATAATGACATTGATTTTATCATCAAAAGAAATAGCTAATTTTTCATAATTCCGGTAGTTTTTTAATTGTAACTGCTCAATGTGCATGCAAATTCCTCATTAATTTTTTATATGGTACATAATGTATAAATTGAGATCTGTACTACTTAGGTTTAAAGAATAGGCCACGTCCGGCTTCTAGTGGGCGCTTGCATTTTTGTTCACAAAGTTTAATTCACAGACGTGGTATTATCTTACAAAAACAATATTCGACAGCTTTTTTAGTGTGTGCTTTCACTCGAACTGACTATATAAGATCCAATGTCTTCTATCTCGACAACATCATCAGGGTATAACTTTCTTCCACGACGGTGTTCTAATTCACCATTTACCAGAACACCAGCATCCTGCAGAAATGCTTTTACCATTCCGCCGGATTCAAGAATATTTGCAAGCTTTATGAACTGTCCCAACGTAATATAATCTGTTTTTATTTCAATGTTTTCTTGCATTTTATCACCAATTCTTTTGTATTTAGAATTCCAATTATTTTTTAAAAGACCTTTAAACCTATTCTACTAAAGAATTTGCTTAAAGGGAAGGTAAGACCCTTTATTTACGAAAATAACGCTTGATTGCCCTTAAAATAGCTAATTCGATCTAAATAAACAGAATAAAGCTCTTATCAGTCAAAGATAAGAGCTTTTATCCGTTGGTTATTAATAGGTTCTTACTGGGAGTATTAATTGTAAAATAGGATCTTCGTTAGCTGGTTTAATAATAAATGGCCTCATTGCTCCCGTAAATTCAATTTGCACTTCATCATATTCAATGGCTTTTAGTGCATCAATCATATATTTAGAACTAAACGATATCTTTAATTCTTCACCTTCAATTGATTGAACTGTAATCTCCTCTGAAACTGTACCTACTTCTGGTGAATTACTTGTTATTTCTACCTGATTGTCTCCTTGTGTATTTAAACGAACTACATTGTTTCTCTCTTCTTTAGCGAGAAGAGAAGCTCGGTCAATTGTCTGGAGTAACTCTTTTGTTTTTACATGCAATGTGGTTTTGCTTTGATCTGGAATTAAGCGAGATGTCTCCGGGTAATTTCCATCGAGCAGTCGTGACAGAAAATTTAAATGCCTGGTACGAAATAGAATCTGATTATTCGTCACACTGATCTCAACAGCATCTTCCGTATCATTAAGAATTTTATTTAATTCATTAAGACTCTTACCTGGAACTACAACACTTGAAAATTCAGTACTCCCATTAACTATTGGTATCTCACGAGATGCTAGTCTATGACTGTCCGTTGCAGTAAATGTTAGCTTATTATTCTCTAGTTTAATATGAACTCCTGTCAGGATAGGACGCGTTTCCATAGTGGAAACTGCAAAAACAGTTTGTTTAATCATGCTTTTTAATAGATCAGTTGGCATTTCGAAGTTATCATCCGTTTGCATTTTAGGTAGTTGCGGGTATTCTTCTGCATCCTGTCCATTAAGATTAAATTCTGCTTTTCCAGAACGTATTGTTATTTTCAGATTATCATCTGCCTCAATTTCTACTGTGTTTTCAGGTAGTTTTCGAACAATATCCGGGAAATACTTTGCCTGCAGTACGATGCTGCCTTCTTCAATATGCTCGACGTTAACGTTACCATCTTCTTCTGCTGGAATATAGGACTCAATTGAAATATCGGAATCACTTCCAGTTAAAGTTATTCCATGTTGTTTAGCTTCAATTTTCATTCCCGATAAGATTGGAATTACCGTTCGGGATGAAATAGCTTTCATCACATCTTGAACACTTGCTATTAATTGATCACGTCTGATAATAAATTTCATAAATAAATCCTCCAATTGAGTTCTATATATATATTTTGTTTATAGAACTTACAGTAATAATAGTAATAAGGGCTGTGATTATGTGTATAAGTGCATTTTATACTACTCGCCTATAGTTATCCCCATGTGTATAACTTGTTTGTAAGGTTGCACACTCATACACACTATTCACACAAGTTATGAACACCTACGTTAAGATGCAATTACTTAAATGATTTCAATTGTTCTATAATCTCTTCTATATCTCTTGCTAAATTGGCATCGTTTTCCATTAGTTTAGCTATTTTATCATGAGCATGGATCACAGTTGTATGGTCTCTGCCGCCAAATTCTTCGCCAATTTTCGGTAATGAAAAATCGGTTAATTCTCTGGATAAATACATGGCAATTTGCCTTGGGTAAGCGATGGACTTCGTACGTTTCTTTGCTGTAAAATCTTCAAGTCGTATATTATATCTTTCGCCAATCACTTCCTGGATACTATGTATCGTAATTACCCTGGGTTTACTACTGGGAATGATATCTTTCAGGGCATCTGCCGCAAGAGATGCGTCAATATCCTGGTTTACTAATGAAGAGTAAGCGACAACCCGAATTAAGGCTCCCTCCAATTCACGGACATTCGTATCAATCTGATTTGCAATATAAAGCATGACTTCACTAGGAATATCAAGCCCTTCAGCTTTAGCTTTTTTCGTCAAAATTGCAATCCTTGTTTCTAAATCAGGTGGCGTGATATCTGTAATTAATCCCCATTCAAAGCGTGATCGTAACCGATCTTCCAGTGTTGGAATTTCTTTAGGCGGACGGTCACTTGAAATAATAATTTGCTTACTTTCCTCATGCAGCGTGTTAAATGTATGGAAAAATTCCTCTTGTGTTGATTCCTTACCGGCTATAAATTGTATGTCATCTATTAATAAGACATCTATGTTTCGGTATTTATTACGGAAATTAATGGTCTTGTTATCCATAATTGCATGTATGAATTCATTCGTAAATTTTTCAGATGATAAATAGACAACTTTTGCATTTGGGTTGTGTTCACGTACATAATGTCCAATTGCATGCATTAAGTGAGTTTTCCCGAGACCTACCCCCCCATAGATAAAGAGCGGATTGTAAGCCTTTGCGGGTGCTTCTGCTACTGCTAGTGAAGCAGCGTGTGCAAAACGATTTCCTGCGCCAATGACAAATGTATCAAAAGTATAGTTAGAATTCAGCATCGTTTTAGGTGTTTCATTATTATTAGAAACATTTGCATTTGGTTTAGGTGCCGGTTTTAAATCATCTATATGTGTACTGGAGTCCGGGATAATAAATTTAGTAGCTAATCTAGTCCCGGTTATCTCTAATAGAATGTCTGAGATGAGATTCGTATATTGGTTTTCCAGCCAGTCTCTTGCAAATTCATTTGGAGCGGAGATAACTAATGTAGTATCTTCAAGAAGTTCAGCTTTGGTATTCTTTAGCCATGTATCAAAGCTTGGCTTACTGATTTTCTCTTCAATTTTCTCTAAGGTTGCTACCCATAGTTCTTCGATGTTTTCCAAACGTGAATACACTCCTTTCAATTAATACATGAATGACAGAAAATGCCTTTCTCAGATATTGGAATAAGGCTGTTTTTTGAAAGATTGGGATTGTACCTGTCCTGTACCTCCGATTACTCGTCCCACCGAAAATAGTTGTTGTTTTTGACACAAAATCTATAAATCGACATAATTCGTTACTGACATAACATATCGCTGCAGAAAGACACTTGGCTCTCTAGCGTGGTGGTGAGCCTTCCCGTGCTGCAGTCTTCGTGTATTCTCTCCGTAGGTATTGAGCGATGTTATGGGAATTATCTGGTGATTCATTAAATAGTTTTTCGCTTTTACGATTGTTTACTGTAGCATAGGTCAGTTGACTCCTCGAAAATGCGTATACATTTTCTTTGTGCTATGTATAGCTGCCTAAGCTCTCCTTGTCCTGCGGGAAAAAGCAACAGCTGAAGATCCTGCAGGAAGCTAAAGTATTGCCTGCGGAAATCAACGTTGCAGTTTCTATCACTTATGACAATTAGAAGCAATAATCAGTTCGAAAAGAGCTTTAACGAAAGACTTTTATATGCTTTAAGTAAAAAAAAATGTAATTTAGTATGTGGATAGAAAAACATAAGCCTGGAGAAGACTATAGTGAGTTATATACGTTATCCCCAGTCCTGTTGATAAGTTTATGAACGTACGTGTTAACAACTGTCCACAGATTATCCACAGATTGTGGGTAAGTTATAATTGGTTTTTCTTTTTACACATGTTTAACACAAATATAATATCAAAGAAAAGCTTATTATGCAATGTATTTTCGACAGTTATCCACAAAGTCCATCGGTTGTATATAATTATTATCCACACCCCTATATTTTGTGATTTTCCTGTCGATATGTGTTGTGGATAGAAAAATACTGTCGAAATTACTTAACAATGTGCCTGTGGATAATGAAATAAATTTGAAGTTGACAGATTGGCTAGGTATTACGTATAATTACAAAGACTGTCTAATAGATTGGTTTTAATTTGGATATTTAATCCCTTGGGGAGGTGCAAGATAAAATGAAAAGAACATTTCAACCAAATAATCGTAAACGCAAAAAAGTACACGGTTTTCGCTCACGTATGAGCACAAAAAATGGACGTAATATTCTAGCTCGTCGTCGTCGTAAAGGAAGAAAAGTATTGTCTGCATAGGCCACTGAAAAGTCAGTGGTCTTTTTTCCACTTTTAAGAAATGAGGAAGCTTCAAGCGCATAAGCTAATCTTCCTCATTACATAGTGTGATCCCTGGACAGGCTTTTAAGTGACAGATAGTAGTAAAGGTGATAACGATGAAAAAAGAATTTCGTATTAAAAAGAATGAAGAATTTCAATATGCGTTCAAAAAAGGGAAGTCTTTTGCTAATAGACAGCTTGTCTTATATTATGTAGAGAAACCTGCCCAGGAACATTTTCGAATCGGTCTTTCAGTAGGAAAGAAAATTGGAAATGCGGTTACAAGAAACCGAATAAAAAGATATTTACGGCAATCTTTTCAGGAATTAGAAGATAACATACGTTATCCGCTGGATATTGTGATTATCGCTAGACAGCCAGCGAAAAGTATGGAATTTGCAGAAGTAAAAAAAAGTTTAACGCATTTATTGTATAAAGAACGATTACTAAAAAATAAAAATAATTATTAATTTATATAGAATCTTACTTTTAATTAAGATATTATACTAAATAGTAGTAGAACTTAGATAGCATAGGGGCTTGTTTAGTTAGGAGGAAACAATTTGCGTAAAAAGTATTTATTGCTTATAACTCTTATTGGTTTGCTGGCAATTCTTTCAGGTTGTACAGAGATTAATCAACCGATAGATGAAGAGAGTACAGGTATCTGGAATAAATATTTTGTATACCCATTATCTTGGATGATCACATATTTTGCTGAGTTATTCAATGAGAATTATGGTTTGTCCATCGTCATTGTGACAATAATTATTCGATTGGTGCTGCTGCCATTGAACGTTAAACAGTTGAAGAGTTCAAAGGCAATGCAGGATATCCAGCCGGAAATTAAGGAAATTCAGAAAAAATACAGTTCTAAAGATGCAAATACACAACAACAATTGCAAAAAGAAACAATGGCTTTATTCCAAAAACATGGTGTGAATCCGCTTGCTGGTTGTTTGCCGATATTTGTACAAATGCCTATATTAATTGGTATGTATCATGCAATCATGCGTACAACTGAAATTAGTACACACAATTTCTTATGGTTCGAATTAGGGTCACCGGATCCATTCTTTATATTACCGTTAATAGCTGGTGGAGCAACTTACTTCCAGCAAAAACTTATGATGGCAGGCAGTCCTGCTGCACAAAATCCGCAAATGATGGTTATGCTCTATGTTATGCCAATTATGATTGGTGTCTTTGCGATCTTCTTCCCAGCAGCGTTATCATTGTACTGGGTAGTAGGTAATATCTTTATGGTTGCTCAAACTATATTTATCCGTAAACCAATGATGGGTAATGCTAGTACAGGAGGAGACAAAAAGTGAAAGAAATAACTGCTAGTGGACAAACAGTTGAAGAAGCGGTCCTATCAGCATTAGAGCAGTTAAACACAACAAGGGACCAGGTAGAAGTCGATATTATCGATGAAGGAAAAAAAGGGTTACTTGGAATTTTTGGATCCAAACGTGCATTTGTAAAGGTGAAACTTGCAAAGAATCAAATTCAGGAAACTGAAAATTTTATTAAAGAAGTTACTAAACACATGAATGTTGATGTTGAAGTGACAACAACTGTCGAAGATAATCATGTCACATATGAAGTAAAAGGGGATAACATAGCTTTACTGATAGGTAAACGTGGTCAGACACTAAATGCCCTTCAATATTTAGTTCACCTTGCACTTAATAAAGATGTGAAGCAGTTCTATTCAGTTACACTAGATGCTGAGGGTTACCGTGGGCGCCGAAAAGATACCCTTGAATCATTAGCATTGAAAATGGCTGATAAGGCAACTCGTTTAAATAAAAAAGTAGCATTGGAACCAATGCCGGCATTTGAACGAAAGATCATTCATAGTGCCTTGCAAGCTAAAAAAGAAGTTTCTACGTATTCTGATGGTGTGGAGCCGCACCGTCATATCGTAATAAAACCATAGATTAACGTAAATATAGTCCGTCTGTATCCTCTTGGGGAATCAGGCGGATTTTTTATTTTAAGAGTGAATCGATAACCGATCTTTTGTTTAGCTCAAATTTAATAAATTTAGAGCAAATTGTAAAAGATAAGTTAGAATGAAAAGGAGGGAAAGTAGCTGAGAAAATATATAAATACTCCGATTACAATAGCAGCGACCCAATTTCTAAAGGGATGGCTATAACACATGAACAGGTGTCTGATGGCTATATGGAAGGTACCATTGATGGAGAAATTGATGATGTAGATAGCAATGGTGAGTTAACTGGCCATAAGGGAAAAGAAATTAGTAGGAAAAGAAAAAATTAACGAAGCTTAAATGAAAAAGCATATCTGAAAAAATATCATACTGAAGATGACCCATTAGAATATAGGTAAGGAAAAACTTAGAGACGTAGCTAATATAGTTGGTGCAGCTATTTATCAAATAGCCAGGAAAGAAACACCAGCTTTAGAAAAATCTGAAGTGGCTCCCGTTCATGTAGACTATTATTATAAAGAACCCATTTTATAAAGACTGTTAATAACATAAGAAATTTAAAATCTGTTTATTCACATGTGGATAAATAGATTTTTTTATTATGAAAAATTATTGTGGATAACTTTATCTTTGGATTAAAATGTGTTAATCTATTAAGTTAGTGACGATAAATATAATAATTCGTTATTAATATAGATGAAGTAAACTACATGTTGGAGGTGAAGGCGATGGAGACAGATACAATTACTGCAATATCAACCCCGATTGGAGAAGGTGCAATTGCAATAGTTAGGTTGAGTGGTCCTGATGCAGTATCGATTACAACTCAACTATTTCAAGGTAAAAATCTAACGGAAGTAGATTCTCATACGATTCATTATGGAAAACTTATTGATCCGGATACAAAAGAGGTTGCTGAGGAGGTAATGGTTTCCGTAATGCGTGCACCGAAGACGTTTACTCGTGAAGATGTAGTTGAGATAAATTGTCATGGTGGAATGGTATCAGTAAATCGAGTATTAGAGATTATCCTAAGTAAAGGGGCACGTCTAGCAGAGCCAGGTGAATTTACAAAACGGGCTTTTTTAAATGGACGAATAGATTTATCTCAAGCAGAAGCAGTAATGGATTTAATACGTGCTAAAACAGATAAAGCAATGTCTGTTGCATTAAAACAGTTGGATGGACGTTTATCCGGGTTAATTAGAAGTTTGAGACAAGACTTGCTAGAAACCGTAGCGCACGTTGAAGTAAATATCGATTACCCTGAATACGATGATGTAGAAGAAATGTCACATGAAATGATGCGCCAAAAGACAAAAGAGGTTCATGCAGAAATTGTGAAGCTGCTTGGTGTGGCAAAACAAGGGAAGATTTTACGAGAGGGGCTTGCAACTGCAATTATAGGCAGGCCAAATGTTGGGAAGTCTTCTTTGATGAATACGTTAGTTCAGGAAAATAAAGCGATTGTTACTGAAATTCCTGGTACAACACGTGATATTATTGAAGAATATGTAAACGTGCGAGGTGTACCATTAAGGTTAGTTGACACAGCAGGAATCCGTGAGACAGAAGACATTGTAGAAAAAATCGGAGTTGAGCGTTCCAGACAAGTATTGAAAGAATCAGATCTGATTTTATTTGTTTTAAATTATAATGATGAATTAACTGATGAAGATGTTAAGTTATTTGAAGCAATTCAAGGACTTGAATATATAGTAATTATTAATAAGACCGATTTAGAACAGAAATTGGACTTAGAAAAGATCAAAGAGCTTACCGATGGAAATCCTCTTATTACTACTTCTTTAATTGAGGAAAAAGGAATAGATGAGCTGGAATCAGCAATAGCTGAAACTTTCTTTGCTGGTGATATTGATACAGGAGACTTAACCTATATATCTAATGTAAGACATATTGAATTACTGAAGCAGGCTGTTGCATCTCTTGAAGATGCTATGGAAGGGCTGGAAATTCAAATGCCATTGGATATTGTTCAGATAGACGTAACTCGCACATGGGATCTTTTGGGTGAAATAATTGGAGATACTGCGAGTGACAGCTTGATTGATCAATTATTCTCGCAGTTTTGTTTAGGTAAATAATAAGTACGTTTAAATAAATAATAATAGAAAGGGTGAAAAACAATGACATATAATGCTGGACATTACGATGTTATAGTAATTGGAGCTGGCCATGCCGGTGTTGAAGCTGGTATAGCTGCCTCACGAATGGGTGCAAAGACCTTAATGTTAACGTTGAATTTAGATATGGTTGCTTTCATGCCATGTAATCCATCATTAGGCGGACCTGCAAAAGGAATTGTAGTCCGGGAAATTGATGCACTAGGTGGGGTGATGGCAAAAGTTATTGATAAAACGCATATTCAAATGCGTATGCTAAACACAGGAAAAGGACCTGCTGTACAAGCATTACGTGCACAAGCTGACAAACCTTTATATATAAAAGAAATGAAAAATATCATTGAAAATGAAGAAAACCTGACATTGCGTCAAGGAATGGTTAATGAGCTAATTGTCGAAGATGGCGTATGTAAAGGAGTAATTACAGAATCAAAAGCAGCATACAGTGCAGAAACTGTAATTATTACAACCGGAACATTTATGCGAGGGAAAGTGCTGATGGGGGATTTGGAATACGAAAGTGGACCGAATAACCAACGAGTTTCTATAAAGCTTTCTGAGCACCTTGAGGATTTAGGCTTTGAACTTACACGGTTTAAAACAGGAACGCCGCCTCGTGTAAACAGTCGTACGATTGATTATTCAAAGACAGAAATCCAACCAGGTGATGAGAAGCCTCAAGCCTTCTCGTACGAAACAACGGAATATATTACGGATCAGATTCCGTGCTGGTTAACGTATACAAATGAGTTCACACATCAGGTTATTAATGATAACCTTGAACTCTCAGCAATGTATTCAGGTATGAAAAGGGGAACCGGGCCACGTTATTGTCCTTCTATAGAAGATAAAATTGTTCGATTTAATGATAAACCACGTCATCAAATTTTCCTCGAGCCTGAAGGAAGAGATACAGAAGAGGTTTACGTGCAAGGTCTATCAACTTCTTTACCTGAATCGATTCAACATGAAATGGTAAGAAGTGTGGAAGGACTGGAAAACGCAGAAATCATGCGTCCAGGCTATGCAATTGAATATGATGCTATTGTTCCAACACAGCTTTGGCCTACTCTGGAAACAAAGAACATTCCAGGACTTTTCACAGCTGGTCAAATTAATGGGACATCAGGTTACGAGGAAGCAGGAGCTCAAGGGATAATGGCAGGAATTAATGCTGCAGCCAAAGTTCTTGGCAAGGATCCTGTTATCCTGGATCGTTCACAAGCCTACATTGGTGTGTTAATTGATGATCTCGTAACAAAGGGAACAAACGAACCATACCGTTTGCTGACATCTCGTGCAGAACATCGTTTGCTACTGCGTCATGATAATGCGGATATGCGTTTAACTGAAATAGGTCATGCAATTGGTTTAATCCCTGAAGTGCGATATGCGAAATTTGTCGAGAAAAAACGTTTAGTAGAAGAAGAGAAAACACGCTTAAGGAAAATTACAATTAAGCCAAGTGAAGAGATTAACGAAATAATGAAAGAAGCAGGGGCAACTCCACTTAAAGAAGCTGTTAAAGCTTTTGATCTACTCAAACGCCCTGAATTATCTTATGCATTCATTGACCGGATGATTGAATCAAACCCTCAATTGACGGCAGAAGTGCAGGAGCAAGTAGGAATTCAAATCAAGTATGAGGGTTATATTAAAAAAGCGACAGAACAAGTTGCGCGTATGCTTAAAATGGAAGATAAAAAAGTACCCGAAGATATCGATTATGATGATATTAGAGGAATTGCGACTGAGGCAAGAGACAAACTGAAAAAGGTGCGTCCGCTTTCTGTTGGTCAAGCATCCAGAATATCTGGTGTTAATCCAGCTGATGTATCTATTTTACTTGTTTATATTGAACAAGGAAGTATTGCCCGGATTGCAAATTAAGTTTTAAGACAGGCTGCTAGTTATGTACTACCATAGCACTGCTATCATAGGGTCCAAAAGATCACCAGTTCTAATAGGTGGTCTTTTGGACCATTAATAACAAGGAGATTACATAAATATGAATCCAGAACAATTTGCAACCGCTTTAAAAGAACAAGGGATTGTTATAAATGAACAGCAACGTGAGCAATTTGCAATGTATTTTAAATTGTTGGTAGAATGGAATGAAAAAATAAACCTGACTGCATTAACAGCGGAGGAAGATGTTTATTTAAAACACTTCTATGATTCCATTTCAGTTGCGTTTCATCATGATTTTAATAAAAATCTGCATATTTGTGATGTTGGAGCTGGGGCTGGATTTCCAAGTATCCCACTCAAAATATGTTTTCCACAACTAAAAGTGACAATTGTAGATTCATTAAAAAAACGTATTAGTTTCTTAAATAACTTAGCAGCCGAACTTAAAATTGATAATGTGGTATTTTATCACGATAGAGCTGAATCATTTGGGAAAAATAGTAATTTTAGGGAAAAATTTGATATTGTAACAGCTAGAGCTGTTGCTCGAATGTCTGTATTAAGCGAATTATGTTTACCTTTAGTAGCTAAGTATGGTGTGTTTATTGCAATGAAGGGTGCCCAGGCGGGTGAGGAGCTTACTATTGCAGAGCCTGCAATTAAATTATTAGGTGGAGAGATAGGTAACACGCACACTTTTGTTTTGCCTAAGGAAGAAAGTGAGCGATCCATATTGATTATTAATAAAACAAGAAGGACACCTAAGAAATATCCGAGAAAAGCTGGTACACCTAATAAGGACCCAATTGAATGAGGAGTAAGGGTAAACTACATTTTTAAGAAAAAAAGCATAAAATGTTGGCTGCAATTAATTCTTACACTTTAACAGCCACGTACTGCGCTTTATTTCTTTAAATATAAAACCTTTTAAATCCATCATCTTTACCTCAGGTTCCAGTAGGGGGCTCAAGCTGAATTTCCTGCTAAGAAATATATTTAAGTTTATTACATACTACCAGCCGGCTTATTATGGTAAAATATAAGGAGAAACTGAACGGCTTTTTAGTATTCGCACAACAGTTTTAATGTTGTTGCGTATTTCTCATTGGTTTACATGCGAGTATTGGTTTAAAAAGAATTTGAAATAAGAGATCGTATCATTATTTGATTGCATTCTTCATACTTATTTGTTTATTGTTCCACGTGAAACATTTGAAGTACATAGTTACCTATTACAAGGAAAAATAAAGGTGGTGTCTGTTGATGGTAAAGCCTTTTAATCGTATATTCGGACTAGGCGTAAGCGAAAAAGCCGAAGCAGAAACAGAAGTAGAAACGTATCACCCAGACGAAGTAATTCAGCTTTCTGTAAATAGTATTGAGCCTAATCGGTACCAACCGAGGTCAATATTTAATGATGAAAAGATAAGAGAATTAGCACAAACAATTAAAACACATGGAATAATCCAACCGATAGTTGTCCGTAAATTGGATGGAGAAGAAGAAACCTTTGAATTAATTGCAGGTGAGAGAAGATTACGGGCAGTTCAGTCTCTAGGATGGGAAACTGTTTCTGTTATTATCCGTGAAATGACGGATGCTGAAACAGCTTCTGTTGCACTTATCGAGAATTTACAACGTGAAGAATTAACTGTAGTAGAAGAAGCAACGGCATATGCTAAACTTTTGGAACTTCACGGTTTAACACAAGAGGCATTGGCTCAGAGACTTGGTAAAAACCAATCTACTATTGCAAATAAGCTTCGATTATTAAAATTGCCAGAAAAGGTTCAACAAGCACTGTTAAACAAAAGTATTACAGAACGACATGCAAGGGCTTTAATTAAGTTAAAAGAATCAGATAAACAAATTAAGTTATTGGATGCTATTCTTGAGAATGATCTTAATGTAAAACAAACAGAAGAACGAATTAATAAAATGAATAATCCAGAAGATGACCAAAAGAAGAACCGTTCGAAGTTAAAAGGATTTAACAAGGATATTCGTATTGCAATGAACACCATTCGTCAATCTTTAAGTATGGTTTCGGATACTGGTGTAAAAGTGGAGTCAGATGAACAGGAACTGGAAGACTACTATCAGATCACAATTAAAATTCCTAAAAAGAAGAAATAATATTATTATATTTTAATAGGAAGAATAGAAAGTATGAACGTTCTTGTATTGTTAAACTTAGCGAAGCTAGTCACTTCCAGATTCATTTGGCAGTGTCGTTCCCTCCTGAGATCTTAAACTGCTCTATTGTGGCAGAGATTATAAGACTCAAAGACCTAAGCTTGCCTGTCGTGGGTGGACAGGCTTTTACGCTTTTACTCCATTGTAAATACCCGTCTTTAATTAAAGATGGGTATTTTAATAACTGTTCATCATTTCCTTTTAAATAACAGACTTAGTTCTTAGTTATTCTACAAAATACTATAATATCCCCTCATAAATTACAATTTTACAACAAAAATCGAAATAAACATTCTTTTTAGTTGAATTAATGATAAAATAAAATGTATATAGTTTAGGTAGGTGTCAACATGGGAAAAATAATATCCATCTCAAATCAAAAAGGTGGCGTAGGAAAAACAACTTCATCAGTCAACCTTAGTGCTGGACTTGCGTACTTAGGTAATAAAGTTCTGCTTGTAGATATTGATCCGCAAGGTAATGCTACCAGCGGGGTAGGTATTAACAAAGCAGATGTAAGTAATTGTATCTATAACGTTCTTGTAGAGGACTTACCAGCTGAAGATGTGTGTATTCCTACAAACGTAAACAACTTAGATATAATACCTGCAACTATTCAACTTTCCGGTGCTGAAATTGAACTCGTGCCTACTATTTCACGAGAAATCCGTTTAAAAAAATCACTGGAAAATCTGAAGGAATTATATGATTATATAATCATAGATTGTCCGCCATCGTTGGGATTACTTACAATTAACGCATTAACATCATCAGATAGTGTGCTTATCCCAGTTCAATGCGAATATTATGCGCTTGAGGGCCTTAGTCAGCTTCTAAACACCATTCGTCTAGTTCAGAAACACTTGAACAAACAACTAATGATAGAAGGCGTATTATTAACTATGCTTGATGCTAGGACTAATCTGGGACTCCAGGTTATAGAAGAAGTTAAAAAGTATTTCCAAGATAAAGTCTATAAGTCTATCATCCCAAGAAATATCAGATTGGGAGAGGCACCAAGTCATGGACAATCGATAATTACTTATGATCCAAAATCAAGAGGCGCAGAAGTATATCTTGAATTAGCGAAGGAAGTGATGGCGAATGGCGAGAGGGTTAGGTAAAGGTATTAACGCTTTTTTTCCTGACATAGAGACGCAAGTGGATGATAAAATTCAAGAAATAGCTATCGCAGAGTGTAGACCCAATCCCTATCAACCTAGAAAGACATTTCATGCAGATGCTATAGAAGAATTGAAAGAATCCATTTTGGAGTATGGCATTATTCAACCATTAATTGTACGAAAAAGTATTAAAGGTTATGAAATTGTAGTGGGGGAGAGACGCTTCCGTGCTGCTAAAGAAGCAGGCTTAAGTACGGTTCCAGTAGTTGTTAAAGAGCTGTCAGATGAGAAGATGATGGAGCTTGCTTTACTTGAAAACCTTCAACGCGAAGATTTAACACCTATAGAAGAAGCGCATGCATATACAAATTTAATTAATGAATTGAAAATAACCCAAGATGAATTATCAAGACGTATTGGTAAAAGCAGGTCACATATAGCTAATATTGTACGATTACTATCGTTACCTGAGCAGATTATTGCATATATTAGTAATGGGGAGCTTTCAATGGGGCATGGTAGAGCCCTGTTGGGGATTAAAGATAAAAGTAAAATTATCCCCGTTGTAAGTAAGATTAGGCAAGAAAAATTAAATGTAAGGCAAGTTGAAAACCTTATAGTGAAAATCAACGAAAAGCCCGTTCCAAAGAAGAAAGAAGAGGCTAAGAAAGATGTTTTTCTTCAAGAGAGGGAATCTATCTTAAGAGACCGTTTTGGCACTGCAGTCAATATCCAGCGTGGTAAACAAAAAGGAAAAATAGAAATTGAATTTTACAGTGATGATGATCTTGAACGTATAATAGAAGTGCTCGAAAAGTAATAGGTTTAAAAAGTGAGACTGACGCCCATTATCGTCAGTCTTTTGTTATAAGTACATAGAAAATGTCTCTAGCTGTAATTTTAATTTTTATATCGCAAGGGTTCAAAAATACATAATTTAGTTAGTAAAAGTTAACACTAATGTAATATGTATACATTAATCGTGAATTAAAGTCTGTAAATTGTTCCACGTGGAACAATTTACAATAAAAAGTTCAACTGCACGAATAAACGGTTGATTTTTATGCTCACTTTACGAATAGTGAGGCTTGGAATCCTATATCCAAACAACATGACAGTGATGGTGTATGGATTTGTATAAAAAAATGGTGCGACAAAAGTAAATCACATGCAGACAGACTAAATGAATTTTATGGAGTTGGGTCAATGGTCTTATTTGGAACACTAGTGAATGGAGTATTAATTGTTGTAGGAAGCATACTCGGGTTATTTTTTACGAAAATACCTGAAAGATACAAAGAGACAGTAATGCATGGTATAGGGCTGGCTGTGATATTAATTGGACTGCAAATGGCCTTTGAGTCAGACGGAATAATTATTGTTCTATTAAGTTTGCTTTCAGGAGCGATTATCGGGGAATTAATTCATCTGGAAGAAGGGTTAAATCGATTAGGAACCTGGATCGGAAGCAAGTTTACTACAACAAACGACAATTTCAGCGTTGCTCAGGGATTTGTTACAGCATCGTTAATTTTTGTAATTGGTGCGATGTCAGTAATTGGTGCGCTTGATAGCGGAATAAGAGGGGACCATGAAATTCTGATTACTAAAGGAGTAATAGATGGGTTCGTTGCATTGGTATTAACTACAACATTAGGATTTGGTGTTGTATTCTCTGTGGTTCCTGTGGTGGTATATCAAGGGTCAATTGCCTTATTCGCTACGCAAATTGAAAAATGGTTACCGGAAGCATTCTTAAATGGGCTGATTACTGAAGTAACAGCAGTAGGAGGTCTTCTAATCGTAGCAATTGGGTTCAATCTATTAAAAGTTGTAACCATACGAATAGGAAATCTGTTGCCTTCCATCTTTACAGTAGCTTTAATATACTATATCTATTATATAATTTAGATTTTAAGACTACTATATAAGCTGTAGTAGAAAAGAGAGGGTAAGACGGTGGGGTTATTATTATGCAGAATGTAATGAAAATAGTATATGAGGGCACTATGATTCTCCTGGTTATGCTAACAATCATTACGATCTGGTCGGATAACACCTATAATGCAACTATTAATTGGGTTGTATGGATTGTATTTGTTACTGACTTTACTTTTCGTTTAATAACAGCGAGCAAGAAATGGAATTTCATCAAGCAAAATCCATTTCTCTTGCTGGCTATAATTCCATTTGATCAGTTTTTTCAGATGGCAAGGATAGTAAGAGTTATTTATTTTTTTCGTATAAAAACAATTACTAAATATTATGTGACACCATATATAGAGAAGCTAACTTATAGATCACTGACTGCAGGGATAGCGATAATTCTCTTGCTACTCGTTATTAAGTCATTTGTTATTTGGAGTATGGAAGACTCTGTTAATACTCATCTGGATTCATTATACGTAGTTTTTGGACATCTGTTGTTCTTTGGTCATCAAATTTTCGTGATTGAAAGCCCGCTGTCCATTTGGTTATTGACAGGAACATCTATTATAGGTGTAGTAATCCAGGGATTGGCGTTACAGTGGTTTTTCACTAAGATTGAGAAGATATATAGTAAGAGAAGAACAAGCAAAGCAGTTACAAAGGATTTAGAGAAGATAAATTGAACAATAAAAAAACGAGCCCATTAGAGCTCGTTTTTTTAATTGTATAAAGCTCTGTTCATAATAATTATTGCTTAGACTTGTCATAGTTGATATAAAATGCGACTAGCCGCGGAGTTGCTTTCCGCTGCTGACCGTTGCTTTCCGCGGGCACGGCTTCAGCCTCCTCGAGAAACCCACTCTGCGGGGTCTTCAGACACGTGCTATTCCCGCAGGAGTCAACGGTCCTCCGCTCCAAACAACCATCGTAATAGTGAAATCAGCGGCAAAGAAGACTCTGCAAAATGAACGAAGTTGCGTGTACCCGGAGTGGTGAAAGCGTAGTGTTTTTTCCGTAGTGGAATAAAAATTTAAATTTTCACCACGTCGCACTTTATAAATTTTATGTCAAACAGTATTGTATAAAGAAAAGAGAACAAATTTAAAGTATCGTTTGCTTTTGTGTTTGCGCAACAATAGCTGGTGACGTGTAATTATAAATTAGTCTCTGGTCAATTTGATCTAATAATTCAGCTGTTTTCTTAGCCATGTCAACAACAACGGATAGTCTGGTGTTTTGTAAAACAGAATACTCCATAAAACCACTAATATTCACAACACCTGTGATATAAATGTCTCCAACTGGAGGGAGGGGCTTGTTCAAGGCTGCTCCTGGCTTTAATGGGCCTGTTCCAGTTATTAGATGACCCACTGAGTTGTTTTTACCCAGACATGCGTCTATGGCGATAATATAGGGGTTCCGATGGGTTTTAGTTATAGCTTTCATGTAATTACCTAAATTGGTTGCATGAACTGGTTGGTGTAAAGTTCCATAAACATGCATGTGCCTAGGCTTCATCTCAGAAAAGTATGTTCCAATCAGTGGGCCGAGAGCATCACCTGTAGAACGATCCGTTCCAATACAGACTACAACATACTCACGAGCAAATTCGGGAAGCCAAGAAATAATTTTTTCGCTCATTGATTCAGATAGCGCAGGGTCTGTATGTAACATCCGAAACGATTCATTTTTTAAGCCAAATCGATTTTTAAGATTCATAGCTTATCCTCCAAAAACATATTGTTATAGTATACGGAAATTTTTAGTGATCTATACATGGATTCTTAAACTATTGGAGGAAAAGTTATGTTGCGTGCTGGTCTCAGATGGATGTTTCTAATTATAGGTACGACAATAGGTGCAGGGTATGCTTCAGGGAGAGAGCTATGGCAGTTTTTTGGGCATGAAAGTGGACTGGCCATCCTTTTATTTGTACTATTTTTTACCGTATCATGTATTGTCATTCTTCATGTTAGTTATAAAAGGAAGTCAACTCACTATTTGCCCGTGTTGCGTGATATTGTAGGAACAAAGCTGACCGGTGTTTATGATGTAATGATATTTTTATATTTATTTACAACAACTGTTGTTATGATTGCTGGAAGCGGAGCTACTGTCCAGGCTTTTAACTACTCTTATTGGTGGGGGGTAGGTGTCATTGTCCTTGCATTATTCTTCTTGTTTATGAAAGGAATTAATGGAATATTATCAATAAATCTGTTTATATTACCTCTATTACTGAGCGGCCTACTGTTTGTTCTAATACTGTTTACAATTGACCAGGAGCTGGCTCTGTTTTCGCATTGGCATGAACAACGTAACTGGACTGCTGCCTTTCCCTTTACTGCGCTGAATATACTGCCATTAATAGCAGTATTAGGTGCTATTGGCAATAAAATCAGATCTAGGAAGGAAATATGGATTGCAGCAATAGGAAGCGGTCTAATATTAGGTGTTATTTCTTATATTTATAATAACAGTTTAATCCAAATAGCTGATGAGATGCTGTTATATGAGATACCGTTATTTGCCATTCTAAAACATTACTCATTTGAAATGCTCATATTTATGAGTATATTATTATGGTTTGCTATTTTCACAACTGCTGCTTCAGGAGTTTTAGGTATAGTTACTAGAATACAGCAGTATTTTAATAGTCCATTATGGTTGATTGTTATTTTAACCTTAGTTACAATGATTCCATTAACAGCACTGGGTTTTTCAACCTTGGTCAGTTATTTATATCCAATTTATGGGATACTAAACTTATATGTTTTAACTCGATTATTACTCTTTCCCATTTGGAATAATATGGAAAAAACATAACCTTAATCGAACACTTCAGTACTTTAATATGCTTTAGGAATGTTGTAAACTGAAGTATAGGAAAATAAATAATTGTGTACACCGCTGTTTACTGGAGGAAGACATATGGATGATACGAATCAACAAAATAATATGGAAGAAATTAATGAACAAATAACAGGCTTTTGGGCCTATCTAACTGGACAAGAGCTTTGGTTTACCATAGGGACAGGTTTTTTAAGAGTTATAATTATACTTATACTGGCACTTACAATTGTACGTGTTACAAGGAGTCTTGTAGATCGTCTGTTTAAAAAGCGAGGTAAAGGTCGTATTCGCATTACAGAGAGACGAGAGAACACTCTAAAAAAATTAATCAAGAACGTAATAGCCTATGTAGTGTATTTCATTGCTTTTATTATGATTTTGGACAACGTTTTAGGCTTTAATGTTGGGGCACTACTTGCTGGTGCGGGTGTAGCAGGACTGGCAATTGGTTTCGGTGCACAAAATTTAGTACGGGATATTATTTCAGGATTTTTCATTATTTTTGAAGACCAATTTTCCGTCGGTGACTACGTGGCAGTGGGAGGTATCGAAGGAACAGTGGAAGAAATAGGCCTTCGTACTACGAAAGTTTTAAGCTGGACAGGAGAAATGAATATTTTACCTAATGGTAATGTGACACAGGTTACCAATTACTCTGTTCATAATGGCTTATCAATCGTGGATGTTAACATTCCTTATGAAAGTAATGTGAATGATGCAGAAAGAGCAATAGAAAAAATAGTAGAAGAGCTACCGCAAAAATATGAGTTTATCGTTGGCATTCCAGAAGTTATAGGGGTACAAAATCTGGAAGTATCACATTTCGTTATTCGTGTAATTGCTGACACACTACCTGGCTTCCAATGGGCAGGAGAGAGAAATATTAGAAAAGAAATACAAAACGAATTATATAATGCCGGAATTAAGATTCCAGCACCACGTATTGTAATGTATACAGGGGATGAAAGGGAAAAACTTTTAGAGAAAAAACAAGAGCGGGAACAGGAATAAATTTATCCGTACCCGTTGATATTCTCACAGATAAAATAAGGCTATATTGACTAAAATTTTATTTCATATTTGAGGAGAAGAGGACATTAAATGGCAGAGAAAGATTTTGGATTAAATGATGTTGTTCAAATGAAAAAGCAACACCCATGTGGAGAAAATCGCTGGAGGATTATTCGTATGGGCATGGATATCCGCATTAAATGCTTGGGCTGTGATCATAGTGTAATGATTCCACGACGCGAATTTACCAAAAAATTGAAAAGGATAGTGGAAAAGGCAGAAGAAAGTAAATAAAATAGACTATTTTATTGAAAAAGTGATAATATAGAACTAAATAGTAATAGAAATAGAAAAATTGATAGGGTAAAAAGCAAAAATAGGCATGAATAAGATGCCTATTTTTGCTTTTTCATAGCTTGTCAATTTAAATTCTAGTGCCTATAATTAGTATGACTAACGCGTTCATATGAATGAAATCCTTAAGGAGTGAAAGTTGCATGGCATTAACAGCAGGAATTGTCGGACTTCCAAATGTAGGGAAATCAACTTTATTTAATGCAATTACACAAGCTGGAGTAGAAGCAGCCAACTATCCGTTTGCTACTATCGATCCGAATGTGGGCATTGTAGAAGTACCTGACAATCGCTTAAATAAATTAACAGAATTAGTTAAACCGAAGAAAACAGTACCGACAGCCTTTGAGTTCACGGATATAGCAGGTATTGTAAAAGGAGCGAGCAAGGGAGAAGGATTAGGAAACCAATTCCTGTCCCATATCCGCCAGGTAGACGCGATTTGCCAGGTCGTGCGTTGTTTTGAGGACGAGAATATAACACATGTAGCGGGTAAGATCGATCCTATTGATGATATTGAAATCATTAATTTGGAACTTATTTTAGCAGACCTGGAAACAGTCAACAAACGTGTGCAGCGAGTAGAAAAGCTTGCTAGACAAAAAGACAAGGACGCTGTAGCTGAGCAGGATATACTTGTAAAGTTAAAAGACGGACTTGAAGAGGAAAAACCAGCTCGTGCTTTGGAATTTTCAGAGGATCAGTGGAAAGTAGTAAAAGGACTACATCTGCTGACAAGCAAGCCAACCTTGTATGTAGCAAACGTAAGTGAAGAAGAAGTTGCTGATCCGGAAGCAAATGAAAATGTGCAAAAAGTAAAAGACTTTGCAGCGAAGGAAAGTGCACAAGTAATTGTTATCTGTGCCAAGATTGAAGAAGAGATTGCGGAGCTTGATCAAGAGGGAAAAGAAATGTTCCTGGATGACTTAGGCATTACGGAATCGGGTCTGGATAAGCTTATAAGAGCTTCTTACGATTTATTGGGCTTGGGAACATACTTCACAGCTGGTGAGCAGGAAGTGCGTGCATGGACGTTTCGTAAGGGAATTAAGGCACCAGAAGCAGCAGGTATTATACACACAGACTTTGAAAGAGGATTTATTCGAGCAGAAACTGTCTCCTATAATGACCTGGTAGAAGCAGGAGCTATGGCACAAGCACGTGAAAAGGGCAAGGTTCGCCTGGAAGGTAAAGAGTATATCGTTAAAGACGGCGATGTAATTCACTTCCGTTTTAATGTGTAGAGCATACAGTTTTTAAAGCGCGCTACTCAAATTAATTTTAGTATAACGTAAAAAGGGATCTCTCGAAGCTTGTTATTTATAAAAAGATTTGGTATAATACACTATTGTGAGTAATTATATTTACAATTACTCCTTGCCCTTATTCAAAATGAGGGCCGTTTAGACCAAAAGGAGGTGTAACGGATGAGAAAATACGAAATCATGTATATCATTCGCCCAGACATAGAAGAGGATGCTAAAACAGCTTTAATCGAGCGTTTTAATGGCATTTTAACTGATAATGGCGCGGAGATTGATAAAGTTGATGAAAAAGGCAAGAAGCGTCTTGCTTATGAAATCAAAGACCATCGTGATGGATATTATGTAATCATTAAATTCAGTGGTGACGAGAATTCTGTAAATGAATTCGATCGTTTAGCTAAATTCTCTGATGATATTATTCGCCATATGGCAATTCGAGAAGATGATCAATAATAAGGGGTGGTTCTGATGTTAAATCGTGTCGTACTTGTAGGCAGGTTAACGAAGGATCCTGACTTACGTTATACACCAAACGGAGTGGCGGTAGCCAACTTTACTATCGCAGTTAACAGACCTTTTTCGAATCAGCAGGGAAACCGTGAAGCTGACTTCATTAACTGTGTCGTTTGGCGTAGGCCGGCTGAAAATCTTGCTAATTTCATGAAAAAAGGCAGTTTAATTGGTGTGGATGGTCGTGTTCAAACACGTACATTTGAAGGACAAGATGGAAAAACTGTATATGTTACGGAAATTGTTGCAGACAGCGTACAATTTTTAGAATCAAAAGGTTCCTCTCAAGATAGAGGGCAAGACACATCAGGATTCCAACAAAACAAAAGTCAGAACCAATTTCAAAATCAAAATCAACAAAGTCAGCAAAATCAAAACCAGAACCAAAACCAGAATCAAAACCAAGAGGACCCATTTAAAAATAATGGAGAGCCTATCGATATATCAGACGATGATTTACCATTCTAGAATCTAGAGGGAGGGTTATCAATGGCAGCTCGTCGCGGACGCGCAAAGCGTCGTAAAGTATGTTATTTCACAGCTAATGGAATTACAAACATCGATTACAAAGATGTGGATTTGCTAAGACGTTTCATTTCTGAACGTGGGAAAATTCTTCCACGTCGTGTAACTGGAACTTCTGCAAAATACCAACGTAAACTTACAATAGCTATTAAACGTGCTCGTACAATGGCATTATTGCCTTTCGTAGCAGAGTAATGTTAAAAACCTCCAAGTCTTGCTTCATGCAGGATTTGGAGGTTTTTTATTATAGAGATATGATTTTTATGCCGGTTTTTTAAAATCATTAGTGAATGCACAACAATGGGAAAGAGATTCAATTGATTGCAGTTGCTGTAATGGTGAAAGGGATCTTTAAATGTACTTAGCACCTATACGATTTTACCATTCTCAAGTTTAACTATTCGGTCACCAAGTTTCTCGGCTTCTTCGTAATCATGTGTAACCATAATTACTGGTATTTTCCATAACTCATGGAGTCTCAGCAATTCATTCTGGCACTGAATCCGTGTTTTATCATCAAGGGATGAAAAGGGCTCATCCAACAATAAAGCCTCTGGTTTAGTGGCTAATGCTCGCACTAATGCAACACGCTGTTTCTCTCCTCCAGATATCTGGTGCGGGTAACTAGTAAGTAAATGCTCCAGACCAACAGTAGATACTAATTGATTAACAAGCGCTTCATCCTTCATAGCATATGTTATATTTTTTCCAACGGTCATATGTGGAAATAATGCATAGTTTTGAAAAAGGTACCCAATATTTCGCTTCTGAATGGGGACGGGTTTTTCCTTTTCGTGGAAGAGCATTCTGTTATTTAACCTTATAGAACCTTTATCTGGAGAAGTTATCCCTGCAACATTATTTAAAATTGATGTCTTCCCTGAACCAGAAGGGCCAAAGAGAATAACTATTTCTTTCTTGATATCAAACGAAACGTCAATTGAAAATTTCTGTAGCTTTTTTAATAACGTAACTGAAAGCATTCTTTATCCCACCAACCTTTTAACGATCACTAGTAAATCTTAAAATATTCCGTCCACTCCACCAGTTCAGCCATAGAATCGCGCTGAAACCTATGATAACAATACTAATTACCCAAAATAATGCAGCTTCCATGTTCCCAGCTTCAACAGCAAAGTAGATAGCTAATGGAATGGTTTCAGTCTGGTTGGGTATATACCCGGCAATCATTAATGTAGCACCGAACTCCCCCAACGCACGTGCAAATGTTAGAACTAAGCCAGCAAGCAAGCCAGGCCAAGCTAAGGGGAAAGAAATTGTCCAAAAAACTTTCAGCTTAGAAGCTCCCATTGTTAAAGCGGCGTTTTCGATGTTTCGGTCGTAATTTTGAAATGAAGCAGAAGCACTCTGATACATTAATGGGAAAGAAACAACTGCTGCAGCAATTACAGCACCTACCCATGTAAAGACGATCTGATAATTAAACCAGCTTAACAAAATACTTCCGATTGGGCCGTTTTTTCCAAATAAATAAAGTAAACCAAAACCAACTACAGTAGGCGGTAATACGAGTGGCAATAATAAAACGGCCTCCAGCACCCGTTTTCCGGGGAACGTATTCCGGGAAATAATTCTTGCAAAAAAAATTCCGAAAACAAGAACAATGCAAGTGGCTATGCCTGCAATTTTTAATGATAAAAATAAAGGAGTATAATTCATTAGATGTCCTGCCTTTTCTTTGTATAATTACTTAAATCCATGCGATTTTAAAATAGTCCTTACTGTATCGCTTTCCAGAAATTCAATAAAATTTTCAGCAGCTCTGCTATTGGTGCTGTACGAAGTAACTGCAGCTGGATAGACAATGGATTCATGCAATTGTGTATCTATTTCAGTTAAAATGGTTACCTTATCATAAAGGTGGACATCCGTTGCATAGACGAATCCGATGCCTGTGTTTCCTGTTTCCACATAAGTAAGCACCTGACGAACGTCTTTTGCATAAATAAATTGATCTTGAAGAACATCCCATACGCCATTTTTTTGTAACGCTTCTTTTGCATAACTGCCTGCTGGCACACTTTCTGGATTACCGATTGCAATTGTCTCGGTAGTAGCATGAGCTAAATCTTCTAGTGACTGAATGGACAAAGAGCTGTCATTTCGAGAGACAAGCACTAGCCTGTTTTTTGCGAAGTTTAGTCGTGTATCAGGGTAAATTAGTGATTGTTCCTCGAGCATGTCCATTGATTTCTGGTCAGCTGATAGAAAGATATCGACAGGAGCACCATATTGAATCTGCTGTGATAACCTTCCAGAACCGCCGAAGTTTAAGGTGATCTTTGTATAGGGATCCACCGCTTTATATGCATCAATAATGTCTGGAAGGACTTCGGATAAGCTTGTTGCAGCTGAGAGCAGCAATTCAGTTTCCTCTGTTGACTTCTGAATTGGTTCATCTGAATCATCAGTTAAACAACCTGTCATTGTACTTAGAATAAGTAGTAGTAGTAATGAATATTTCATTCGAAAATCTCCTTGTATTGTTAGCATAGCATAAGGAAAAAATTGCTTAAACTACGAGCGAACCCTTCGCTTAGGATAAACAGATATAATCAAAATTAAAAATACAATGGAATACATAAAAAACAGCCATAACCAGGTATTGCTTAAAGGGAAAATCAGAGCCAATAGTGTATAGAGTATAACCGGGACAGTGGTAGTAAAAGCACTCATTTTCCAAAGAATTGAATAACGTAATTTACGTCTCATGAGGTGTGCAATGCCGGACCCGATGTATGCTATTAATGATAACAATAAGAAAACAATTAACACGAGCGGCAGAAAATAAAAAATGAAGAAGTAAATACTTTGGAAAAACAAGTTAAGTTCAGCGCTCTGCCCATCCATTGTTGTTAGTTGTTCAATTAATGAGGGAATAGATACAAGCACTAGAAGAATAAACATATATATCACAGCAATATCCATTCCAACGCGGTTAAGCTTAAATATTGCTTTTTTGTTTGGCAGTTTGATACTATTTACAAATGCTTGCAAGAAAATCATTACTTTCATCCTTACTAATTATAGTTTGTTGAAGGTTAACGGCAGGTAAAATGAGTAGTTATTCCTTTTAGCAGAATACTTTCATCCTTATATTATAGTTAAAAATAACACGAATGGCGTATGGTGACCATGTAGAAACAATGACAATTGTATTGTGGTTAAACTATTCAATCAATATCTTAAGTTAAGCCAATGCCAATGAGAAAAACAGATCGAGATCTGTCATACATTAGTTCCAATATATTCCCCGGGAAATAATGTTTTCTGCTTTTTTCGACACCCATTCCCATTGAAATCATGTTATCATAATAGAATGATATAAATTCAGGATGAATGGTTATATCGATTTAGATGAGGTGCACTTTATGAATCAATCAAAACAATTAACAGATGGAGCATTATTGACAGCAATTTATATTGTATTGTTACTAGTTACCGTATTTGTTCCCGTTGTTTCCATATTAACAACTTTTTTATTACCCATTCCTTTCATTATATTCGCATTCAAACACGATTGGAAGCCTTCCCTATTGATGCTCGCGGTTGCAGCTGTATTAACTATGTTGTTTGCCACCGTTTTTTCTTTTCCACTTGTAGTTTTGGTAGGACTTGGTGGATTAATGATAGGGAGTGCAATGCATCAAAACTTATCTGCATATGAAACCTGGGCTCGTGGAACATTCGGATTTATAGTTGGTCTGTTGTTCGTTTTTGTTTTTACACAATTTATGCTTCAGATTAACTTAATTGAAGAGTTTCAGAAAATGATTGATCAGTCATTGGAAATGACTACAGGTATATTTGAGCGTTTTGGTGCAGCCGAACAAACAGATGAAGCCCTGGAAATGATGCAGACTACAATGGGTGGGTTGACAGAGCTTATCCCTGTTGGATTAGCAATGGCTGCCATCATGCTGGCCTTTATTAGTCAGTGGATCAGCTACAAAGTAATTAATCGTATAGAGAGCAAACAGTTATATTTTCCACCATTTCGTACACTGCAGTTCCCGATAGCGATTGTGTGGGTATACTTTTTTGCCCTGATTTTTTCCTTTATTGAATTTGACGCAAACAGTATCTTTAATATGGGTGCACAAAACATACTTGTTTTGACTGGCTTATTAATGACCATTCAAGGTTTTTCATTTATATTCTTTTACGCACACCACAAGAAAATGTCAAAAGCTATTCCAATAGTTATTGTCATTCTAACATTGCTCTTCCCACTACTTCTTATTTACCTGGTGCGTATAGTAGGTATCATTGATTTAGGGTTTGGGTTAAGAGAGAGATTAACAAAGAAAAAGGAATAGGTTTTAAAAATAAAATGGTGTCGAATAGTAGGAGTTGAATTCTATGCCGGATATACAAAGGAAGCCGACGCTTAGCAGGCACTTATGGATTATTTATATACTTGCAATCATTCTGCTTGGTGTCATATGGTTCTTCCAATGGGTTTTGGGACTCATTATGACAGTGTTACTGGTTGCTTCTTTATATTATAGTATAAAAACAGAAAGAGAACTTCTTAATGAAGCAGAGCGATATATATCCACGCTTTCCCACCGGGTTAAAAAAGTAGGGGAAGAAGCATTATTGGAGATGCCACTGGGAATTGTATTGTTTAATGAAGATTATACAATTGAGTGGGCTAATCCTTACATGAATCAATTTGGGGAAGAAGATACGATAGTTGGAAACTCTTTAAACCTCCTTTCTGAAGATCTTATCCCTATGATAAAAGAAAACAAGGAAAGTATCTGGCTTGAGCTGGGCGGGTATGAATTTCAGACAACTATAAAAAAAGAAGAACGTCTATTGTATTTATTTGATCGGACAGCACAATCTGAATTACAAACGTTATACCATAACGAGAAAACGGTTCTGGCTATCATCTTTTTAGATAACTATGAAGAAATCACCCAAAACATGGATGATACCCATAAAAGTCAACTTAATTCCCAGGTAACTGCAGTGCTGAACGGCTGGTCTACAAGGAATGGACTGTACTTAAAACGTACTTCGCAGGAACGGTTCATAGCAGTAGGAACAATTGAGATATTGCAGCAATTGGAAAAAGTAAAATTTGATATTTTAGATGATGTTCGAGAGATTAGCGGAGAGCAGAACAATCCCGTGACACTTAGTATTGGTGTAGGTATGGGAGATGTTGATTTGCCTGCCCTTGGTAAACTGGCACAATCCAGTCTTGATCTGGCACTCGGACGCGGAGGCGACCAGGTAGCTATCAAGGATGAAGCTGGAAAGGTACGTTTTTATGGCGGGAAAACAAATCCAATGGAAAAAAGGACACGAGTACGAGCCCGTGTTATTTCACATGCACTGAAGGAGCTAGTGAAGGCAAGTGATAATGTAATTATCATGGGCCATAAATCGCCTGATATGGATTCACTGGGAGCTGCAATAGGTATTTTAAATATTGCTAAATCAAATGATGTAGAAGGTCATATCGTGTTTGACCCAGAGGATATAGATACAGGTGTATATCGCCTCGTGGAGGCAATCAAGGCCGAGGAAAGTGTATGGCAACATTTTATCGACCCAGAAGAGGCAGAAGAAATAATCGGCAGTAGAAGTTTGATTGTTGTGGTGGATACACACAAACCTTCTATGGTTACGAATGCAAGCCTGCTTCAAAAAACAGAATACAAAGTTGTTATAGACCATCATCGTCGTGGTGAAGAATTTATTGAGAACCCGACATTAGTATATATGGAACCATATGCCTCATCTACGGCAGAGTTAGTAACAGAGCTTTTGGAATACCAACCAAAAAAACTAAAGCTGAAGATGCTGGAAGCTACCGCACTGTTAGCAGGAATTATTGTGGATACAAAAAGCTTCACATTACGAACGGGATCCCGTACGTTCGATGCTGCATCCTATTTACGTGCTAAAGGTGCCGATACGATATTGGTACAGAAATTTATGAAGGAAGATCTGGATCTTTATGTAAAGCGTAGTAAAATAATAGAGAGATCGGAAATATATCGCGATACAATTGCGATTTCTAAGGCCGAGGAAGGGCAAGCATATGGTCCTGTATTAATTGCGCAGGCAGCAGACACGTTGCTGACAATGAGCGGAATTAGTGCATCATTTGTAATTTCTGAACGTAAGGATGGTAGAATAGGGATAAGTGCACGTTCTCTTGGAGATGTAAATGTTCAGATCATAATGGAACAAATGAATGGTGGAGGTCATTTAACGAATGCAGCCACTCAGATAGAAGATACAACGATAGAAGATGCTGAGAGCCTGTTAAGAGATATTCTAGATGAATATTATGAGGGGAGAGAATCGGAATGAAAGTAATTTTATTAAAAGATGTTAAGGGTAAGGGGAAACAAGGAGAAGTAAAAAACGTTTCAGATGGCTATGCACGCAACTACCTACTTAAAAACAACCTGGCCGAGGAAGCAACCGCTGGAAACTTGAAAGCCTTAGAGGTACAAAAACGAAAAAACAACCAATTAGAACAAAAAGAAAAAGAAGAAGCAATAAATTTAAAAGATACATTGGCAGATCAGACTGTTGAACTTAAAGCCAAGTCCGGCGAAGGTGGCAGACTGTTTGGTTCTATTACAAGTAAACATATAGCTGAAGCCCTCCAAAAACAGTTTGGGCTGAAATTAGATAAACGTAAGATTGAGCTAGATCAGCCAATCCGATCACTGGGATATACTACAGTTCCGGTAAAGCTCCATCCAGAAGTTTCTGGATCAATTAAAGTTCATGTTGCAGAGCAATAAAGTGTAAAAGCCAGGGGCTCACTGTATAAAGTAGTGAGTCTTCTTTAAACATCAAATACCTCTAAGGGAAGGGGGAAAACCAGTTGAGTGAATGGAATGATCGTACACCACCACATAATATTGAAGCAGAACAATCTGTTATAGGTGCTATTTTCTTAGAACCAGAGGCATTTTCAACTGCGTCCGAATTGCTTGAATCGGAGGATTTTTACCGTGCGAGTCATCAGCGTATTTTTGCTGCAATGATGAAGCTTGCGGACAGAGGAGAGCCTATCGATGTCGTCACCGTAACTTCGTATTTGCACAATGCAAAACAAATTGATGAAGTTGGTGGGGTAGCCTATCTATCTGAATTAGCTTCCAGTGTACCTACCGCAGCAAATGTTGTATATTACAGTAAAATAGTGGAAGAGAAAGCATTACTGCGCCGATTGATTCGGACAGCTACGGATATTGTTACATCCGGATTTGAAAAGGAAGATGAAGTAGGAGACGTTTTAAACGAAGCAGAGAAAAATATACTTGAAGTATCTGGTCGTAAAAATTCTGGAGCCTTCAAAGCAATTAAAGATGTTCTGATTGATGTTTATGACAAAATCGAACAACTTCACCACCAAAGCGCAGATGTTACGGGAATTCCGACAGGGTTCCGCGATTTAGACCGTATAACTTCTGGTTTCCAGCGCAATGATCTAATCATTGTAGCTGCACGTCCTTCTGTTGGTAAAACGGCATTTGCCCTTAACGTTGCCCAGAATGTGGCAGTAAACACGGATGAAAATGTTGCTATATTCAGTCTGGAAATGGGAGCTGACCAGCTTGTCCAACGTATGCTTTGTGCGGAAGGTAATATTGATTCCCAACGACTGCGTAATGGACAGCTGCAGGCGGATGATTGGAGTAAGCTGACCATGGCGATGGGTAGTCTATCAAATGCTGGTATTTACATTGACGATACTCCAGGTATTCGAGTAGCTGATATCCGTTCTAAATGTCGTCGTTTAAAGCAAGAGCATGGACTTGGTATGATATTAATAGATTACTTGCAGCTCATCCAAGGTAGTGTAAATTCACGTGATAACAGGCAGCAGGAGGTATCGGAGATCTCTCGTTCCTTGAAAGGCTTAGCGCGTGAACTAAATGTGCCATTAATTGCTTTATCTCAGTTATCACGTGGTGTAGAATCACGTCAGGATAAGCGGCCAATGATGTCCGATTTACGTGAGTCAGGCAGTATTGAGCAGGATGCTGATATCGTAGGATTCTTATATCGTGATGATTACTATGATACAGAATCAGAGAAACAGAATATAATAGAAATCATTATTTCCAAACAACGTAATGGTCCAGTTGGTAACGTAGAGTTGGCCTTTGTGAAGGAATACAACAAATTCGTTGACCTCGATCATCGTTATCAGGAAAGTGATGTGCCGCCTGTACCGGTTTAAATTGTTAAACAGCCTTTTGAAGGGCTGTTTTTTTGATGGGATTGAATTTATTAGGTAACTTAACTTGTTAATTCGGTTATATACAGCTTAATGTTGCACGTATCTACCTATCTATCTATTTTTACCGAACAATATAAGTTATTAAGTTCATAATGTTCGTATTTCAAATTGACTTACCAAAGAGTTATTGGTAAAATAACTCATGTAGTTAATTAAAAACATATGATATATAAAATTAGTGGAGGTGCGTTATGTCCTCAGTAGTAGTAGTTGGAACACAGTGGGGCGATGAGGGAAAAGGGAAGATTACCGACTTTTTATCGCAAAATGCAGAAGTTGTTGCTCGTTACCAAGGAGGAAACAATGCTGGTCACACGATAAAGTTTGACGGAGTGACGTATAAATTGCATTTAATCCCATCTGGAATATTCTTTGAAGATAAAATTTGTGTTTTAGGTAATGGCATGGTTATTGATCCAAAGGCGTTTATGGAGGAAATAGCTTATCTTCACGAACGTAATGTGGCTACAGATAATTTGCGAATAAGTAATCGCGCGCATGTTATTTTACCGTATCACTTAAAATTGGATATCCTGCAAGAAGAAGAAAAAGGGATTAACAAAATTGGTACAACGAAAAAAGGCATTGGCCCAGCATACATGGACAAAGCAGCTCGTATGGGCATACGTATAGTTGATCTGCTGGATAAAGAAACGTTCCGTTCGAAATTAGAACAAAACTTAAAAGAGAAAAACCGTTTATTTAAAAAAGTATATGAAGTGGACTCCATTCAGGTGGAAGACATTTTAGAAGAATACTACGAATATGGACAGCAAATGGCTCAATATGTTGTGGATACATCAGTGGTATTAAATGACGCACTTGACGAGGGACGTCGTGTTTTATTTGAAGGAGCACAAGGCGTTATGCTTGATATTGATCAAGGAACATATCCGTTTGTTACATCATCCAACCCAATTGCTGGTGGAGTAACAATTGGTTCAGGCGTTGGTCCAACGAAAATCAAACATGTGGTCGGTGTATCCAAGGCTTATACTACCCGTGTAGGAGACGGACCTTTCCCGACGGAGCTGCATGATGACATAGGTAATCAAATCCGTGAAGTTGGTCGTGAATATGGGACAACAACAGGCAGACCCCGCCGCGTAGGATGGTTTGATAGTGTGGTTGTTCGTCATGCACGCAGAGTAAGCGGAATTACGGATTTATCACTTAATTCAATTGATGTATTAACTGGAATTGAGACATTAAAGATTTGTGTTTCTTACCGCTACAAAGGTGAAATTATTAATGAATTTCCAGCTAGCTTAAAAGAGCTGGGAGAGTGCGAGCCCATTTTTGAAGAAATGCCTGGTTGGACGGAAGATATAACAGGTGTAAGAAGCCTGCATGAGCTTCCAGTAAATGCCCGTCATTATCTAGAACGCATATCTCAGTTAACGGGAATTCCTTTATCAATTTTCTCTGTTGGTCCTGACCGAACACAAACAAATGTTGTTCGAAGTGTATACAGCAATTAAAAACCCCCTGAGGTCATCGTTAGTTAGATGGCCTCTTTAATTTGGACCTATAGGCAGTCGCACCTTCTTATAAGAGACAACCCTCCAACATCCCAGTAAATTGTTCTAAAATGTAAATATTTGTAAGGTATTATACAGTTTCTTTACAAAGCATGAAAATCTATTTCTAATCCTATTGACCTATGATAGATTTAGAGAGGGACTTGAGAATGCCCTTTTTTAAGAGATAAGAAAAGCATAAATTTGGCATCATACGGGTGTCGTACAGGCCAAACGACAATAAACGGGCGCCTTGCGCTTTTGTTCTTATGGTTCTTTTAGTACGGGGGTGCTTTTTAGACAAGTTAACGCCGCAGAGAAACTATATAAACATTTAAATGATAGAGATATAGAGATATAGAGATATAAGAGATGGTCAGGGTTAGAGGGGGATTAATCAAACGTGTTTAAAGGATGGAAGAGTAACTATAGCAATGTAGAGAGAAGTAGTCTATTTAAAAAGGTAATAGCTGTGCTGTGTATAGGTTTTTTCTTACCAATTTCAACAGTTTATGCGGAAGAAGAAAGCATTGAATTAGAATCGGTTTACCATGTATACATAGATGAAAAATATATCGGACAAGTAGATGATACGGAAGTAATTGATCGTGTTATCGATCAAAAGCTTTCCGCACAATCCGATAAGTATAAAGACATAAATATAACAATTGGACAAGATGTTTCTGTTATTTCAGAAAGTGTTTTTAATCCAAAATCAAACAATACAAAGGTGAGAAAAGCTTTGGAAGAACAGCTTACTGTAATGGCTAATGCAGTAGAGCTTGTAATAGGGAAAGATACAGTGGGTTATTTCAGCGACCGGGAGTCAGCTGAAGAAGTAGTAAGTGCATATAAGACAAAGTATGTAGACAATAAAATTCTTGAAAAGATGGAAGCTGCTGAAGAGAAAAAAATGGAGATGAACAGCTCCGTTATCGAGGATGGCCCCAAAAAAAAGAACAAAGTAATTCCTGCTATCGATGAAACCATTATCAAAGGTGTAGAACTGTCAGATGAAGTGTCTTTCTCCGAACAAAAAGTCCTGCCTGAAGAAGTTCTTCATGTAGAACAAGGCATTAAAATGCTGGAAAAAGGGACACTATCCGAAGAAGTCCATCAGGTTAGTGAGGGCGAGGTTATTGGTGGAATTGCCAGTAAATATAATTTATCTACAGAAAAGCTGCTTGAACTGAATCAAGATTTAGATGAAGATTCCTTGCTGCAAATTGGTCAGGAAATTAATGTTACGGAGTATAAGCCCTTTGTTGATGTAATAGTTAGGGAAGAAATGATGGTAGAAGAAACGATTTCTTATGAGACCGAGATCATCGAATCAGATGACCTTTATAAAGGTGATAAAGAAGTAAAGCAAGAAGGTAAAGATGGTCAGATGGAAGTACATTATGCGATTGAGAAGCGAAACGGCAAACAGACAGGTAAAGAGAAGCTGACCGAAAACATTACCAAGGAAGCTGTAAATGAAGTAATTATAAAAGGTACAAAGGTAATCTCTTCTCGTGGTACAGGGGAAATGGCATGGCCAGCAGTTGGTGGGTATATTTCCAGTCACGTTGGTGAGCGCTGGGGTAGAATGCATAAGGGTATCGATATAGCCCGTCCAAGTAATAGTACGATAAAAGCAGCAGATAATGGAACCATTGAATATGCTGGTTATGATAATGGAGGCTATGGGAACAAAATTGTAATTAACCATAATAATGGCATGAAAACGATTTATGCTCATCTTGCATCGATAAGCGTCAGTCCAGGTCAAACCGTGGAAAAAGGAAGTAAAATAGGGGTAATGGGCTCAACTGGTAATTCAACAGGGGTTCACTTACACTTTGAAGTATATAAAAATGGTTCGTTGAAAAACCCCGTAGATTATTTAAACTAATTATATGAAGGCTGACTTCTGAGGCTTGCTCCACAGAGTTAGCCTTATTTATGTATCAGCTGATAAATGAGGGAAGAGTCATTATCCAAAGCGAAAAAACTTCAGTCCCAAGAGGTATTTATTGAGAACTAATGGCAACTGAAGACATTTGATCGAAAGTGCGATAAAATAGAGAGTAGGAATGAGATAAAAAGGATGTGGCAAAGATGAGTCAGAAAATTTTAGTAGTAGATGATGAACAGCCTATTGCAGATATATTAAAATTCAACTTAGAAAAAGAAGGTTACCAGGTAGTTTTAGCATATGATGGTGATGAAGCAGTTGCAGTTGCTGAAGCGGAAAAGCCTGATTTAATATTATTAGACATTATGTTACCAAACAAAGACGGAAATGAAGTTTGTCGGGAAATCAGAAAAACTCAGATGATGCCGATAATTATGCTGACAGCGAAGGACTCGGAAATTGATAAAGTTTTAGGACTTGAGCTTGGGGCAGATGACTATGTAACAAAGCCTTTCAGTAATCGTGAGGTAATTGCCCGGGTTAAAGCAAACCTGCGCAGGCAGCAAGCTGTACCCGATGATACCGTAAAAGCTACCAAGGATATCGTGATTGGTAATCTGATTGTGCATCCGGATGCTTATGTTGTGTCACGAGATGGTGTCCAAATTGAACTGACACACCGGGAATTTGAGTTACTGCATTATTTAGCACGCCATATGGGACAAGTAATGACACGTGAGCATTTACTTGAAACGGTATGGGGATATGATTATTTTGGGGATGTACGTACAGTGGATGTAACTGTAAGAAGACTTCGTGAAAAAATTGAAGAAAGTCCTAGTAATCCAGTGTGGATCGTTACCCGCAGAGGTGTTGGATATTATTTGCGTAATCCAGATCAGGAGTAGTTGTACATGAATAAAGTTGGTTTTTTTCGATCGATACAATTAAAGTTTATTATTATATATATTCTCTTGTTGCTTATAGCCATACAGGTTATTGGTTCTTTTTTCACAAGAGAGCTGGAGACAGAGCTTCTTGATACGTTCAAAGGCTCGGTTAATGATCGTGTAGAATTATTAAGTTATAACTTGGAACAAGCATTTAACAGAGATCGTGAGGATGGAGAAGAACCAACTTTACAACAGGAAGTGCAGAGCATTGTATCTGATGTAGGGACCAATGATATTACGACGCTCCAGGTTATTAACAATCAGAGTCGTATCATCAGCACAAATGACTCATTGAATCCGGATGATATTAATAAAAAGACAACGAGGGATATTGTGCAGCAAGCACTATTCTTTGATTCACCTCAACAAAAAACGTTATATAATGCGGAAACAGGTAACCAGGTATATGTGAAGGCTGTACCACTATTTAATGATGAAAACATTGTAGTTGGGGTAGTTTATTTAGAAGCATCGCTTGAAGGAGTCAATAAGCAGCTTCAAAATATAAATGAAATCTTCTTAAATGGATCTATTCTGGCAATTACAGTTTCTGCATTCATTGGAATATTAGTAGCGAGAACGATCACAAAGCCAATAATAGAAATGCGCAGACAGGCACAGACTATGGCCAGAGGGGATTTCACTCAGAAGGTTAATGTGTATGGAAAAGATGAAATTGGGCATTTGGCAGAAACCTTCAATGACTTAAATAGTCGTTTAAAACATTCCTACGCAAAAATAGAAGAAGAACGAAGGAAACTTAGCTCCGTTCTCTCCAATATGTCAGATGGTGTTATAGCTACGGATAACAGTGGGTCAGTAACATTAATGAACGGAGCTGCTGGAAAGCTGATTGGTCAAAACCCGGATGATATAATTGGTGAATTTCTGCTCGATGTTTTACAGTTGGAAGAAAAAGTGGTTGATATTACAGAATTACAGGATAGTGGCTCTATGATTATCGATTTTAGCGACGATGACCAAGTCTTTTTAATTCGCTCGAATTTCTCAACCGTTTCTGATGATGAGGGAGAAGTAACAGGCTTTATTACAGTTATTAGTGACGTTACCGAGCAGGAGAAAGTAGAGCAGGAGAGACGCGATTTTGTTTCAAACGTTTCACACGAATTACGAACACCTTTAACAACTATGCGCAGCTATATCGAGGCATTAACTGATGGAGCTTGGGAAGATAAAGAAATTGCTCCTAAATTCCTTGGAGTAGCCCAAAATGAAACGGAACGAATGATTCGTATGGTTAATGATTTATTGCAGCTCTCCAGAATGGATGCTGAAGAGTACCCATTACAAAAAGAGCGTACAGAGTTTGTTGACTATTTCCATCAGGTTATTGATCGGTTTGATATGAATATACCGGAGCATATTAAGCTTCAACGTGATATGCCAAAAGGACAGTTTATGGTTTGGCTGGATAAGGATAAAATGACCCAGGTACTGGATAATATTATTTCGAATGCAATTAAATATTCACCAGAAGGCGGCAAAATAAGCTTAAAAGTAGAAAATAAACGACATTTTCTTTTAGTTAGTGTACAGGACCAGGGAATGGGTATTGCCTATGATAAGCTGGAGAAAATATTTGAACGTTTTTATAGAGCAGACAGAGCAAGAACAAGGAAGCTTGGCGGAACTGGTCTCGGTCTGGCAATAGCGAAGGAACTGGTGGAAGCTCACCACGGGAAAATATGGGCGAAAAGCCAAGAAGGTAAAGGGACAACTGTTCTCTTTATGCTTCCGCTAATGAATCATAAGCGGGGGAATGTAAAATGAAACTGGAAACGGCAAAGTCATTCTTATTAACTATATTAGTAGGAGTAAGTTTATTACTAACATTTGGGTTATGGAGCTCTCAACCGAATAGTGCACAATTAAATAACGCGCAATTGTTAAATGAAGTGGACTTGGGTGGAGAAGATGAATCGAAGAGAAGTTTGATTGAACCAAGGAAGATAATTTTTCACTCGAATGAATCACACTATGGCTTCGAAAATCCTAAGGATCGAAAAAAATTATATGAGGATATGCAATCATGGGTTTTATACAACTTTACAACAGGTGGAGCAACAAATCGCTCGTCAAGTAACCAAACGGTAGAAGTAATCTTTCCAGACGCCATCCCGATGGAGGTAGTAAGCATTCTCTTTACTTTAAATGAAGAGGTAGAACTCCCGAACTGGTCGTTTGAGCAAGTGTACTTTGAATTTAGCCAGGAGACACAATCACTTGAAGTTCAATTTATTTCCATCGATGGACGTCGGCAAGCAAACGCCGTTATAAATGACTCAGTTAATTACCATCAGCTGTGGTCTATTATGTCGTCTCTTGACGGATTGACGGAATACACATTGCTTGGTAAGAGTGAATCAGCGATCTATATACCACTTGAAAAACCAAATTTAAAGAGACATTCCATTCCAGTTAATAGTATTGACCCGAGATTAATGGTGGATGCCCTGTTTGCAAACCCATCAGTAGTTAGCCTTTCTAACTCACCTAATAGAGGTGGCCCTTATTATACAGATTCACAGAGGGAATTGTCCGTGAATGAAAACAGAACAAGCCTGGAGTACTTTAATCCAGTCTCTGATGACTTTGAACCTATGAGTACAGTGAATCTCCTGGACAGAAGTATCCAGAGTATAAATGATCATAAGGGGTGGTTAGAGGAGTATAACTTATTGAATATAGAACCTGCCTTAAATAAAATAGAATATCAAATGTTCTATGAAGGATTTCCTGTATTCAATAACAGTGGACTTTCTACTATGACGCAAGAATGGCGTAATCAGGAACTTTTCCGTTACCAGCGGCCTCTTTTCAGGTTAAGTAATTCGGCTGGAAGTGGGAGTGAAACTGTCGATGTGTCATCCGGAGGCGACATTGCTTACAACTTAAGGGACGAATTTGACAATGACTCCGGTGTAGAGCATATAAGAGATATTGAATTAGGATACCGTCTAACGTATCAAAGTAATGACCTGAATGATTATATAACCCTCGATCCTGCATGGTACATGAATTATAACGGCACCTGGCAGGAAATTAAATTTGAAGAATTTTCACCAGTTGAAGGGAGGGACTGAGAATGCAATGGAGCCAGATAAAAACAATATTCATTCTCTGTTTCCTCATTCTGGATATCTATTTATTAATTCAATTCGTGGACAAACGAAATGAAGCTGATATCGATGTGATAAGTCAACCTGAATCCTCTTTCGACGATCGTCTTAAAAATGAAAATATTACCGTAGGAGATATACAAGTAAATACAACAGAGGCATCACATATTTCTGTTTCTCAAAAATTATTTACTGAAGATGAGCTTAGCCAGCTGGATACTTATGAAGATCAAACGGCAGAAATAGTTAGCAATAACATGATAGCATCCTATTTCGAAGAACCTATCCCGCTAGCGGAAAATGCGTCAGTGGCTGATATAAGTGAATTGGTAGAACAGCATATTTTATATCCGGATGACTTTAGGTACTGGGGATGGAACTCGGATTTAAATGTAATTGTATTTGTCCAGGAAAAAGATGATCGGCCGATTTATTTTAATGAATATGCTCTCTTACTACTATTTTTAACAGAAGACTATGAGTTGAGTTTCTATACCCAGGCAATGCTTGGGGATACCGAACCGCAAGGAGGTATGAAAACATTAACTAAGCCTATTCAGGCCATCGAGTCCTTGTTTAATCGAAATGAACTCGTAGAAGATGATGAGGTAACACGGATGGAAATCGGTTATCATACAAGAATACCACTAGAAGATGGGGTGCAAATTTTTGCCCCAACGTATCGGGTAATGGTTAATGATGATCGGAATTATTTTGTGAATGCAATTGAAGGACATGTATTACCAATTAAAGATAGGGAATTTTTATTGGAAACTATAGATTCAACTATTGAAAAGATAAGAAGGTTGGATGAGGATAATGAAGTGAGAACGGAAGTTTTGCCACACCTCTACCAAATACAGGAAGAAAGTAATTGGAGTGATACAGAATGACACTGCGTTTCAGTGTTTTAGCATCCGGAAGTTCAGGAAATGCATTTTATATTGAAACAGAAAAAGAAAAAATTTTAGTTGATGCTGGGCTAAGCGGGAAACAAATTGAACATTTGTTTAGTGAGATAGAGGTGGATCCATCTGCACTTACAGGTATTTTGGTTACCCATGAGCATAGTGATCATATAAAAGGTTTGGGCATTATTGCCCGGAAGTATAATCTACCAATCTATGCAAATGAAAAAACATGGAAAGCGATGGAACGTTCGATTGGCAAAATAACGCTTGATCAAAAGTTTCTTTTTAATATGGAAGAAGTAAAGACTTTTGGAGATATGGATATTGAATCGTTTGGTGTTTCCCATGACGCTGCAGAACCAATGTTTTATACATTTCATCATGAGGGGAAAAAAGTAGCACTGGTGACCGATTTAGGTTATGTGTCAGAACGAATAAAGAAAACAGTGGAAGATGCGGACGCATATATTTTTGAGGCAAATCATGATGTCAGTATGCTTCGAATGGGCCGCTATCCATGGAATGTCAAAAGGCGTATTCTAGGTGATTCCGGCCATGTCTCGAACGAAGATTGCGGATTAGCTTTATCGGATATTATTGGAAATCGGACGAAACGAATTTATTTAGCACATTTAAGCATGGATAATAATATGAAGGACCTTGCACGCATGTCGGTCGATAGTGTGCTAAAGGAAAGAGGTATTCATATAGAGTTATTTGATACCGATCCGAAAGCATCCACATCATTGTACGAGGTAGTCTAATTATTTTCTGTTTATTTTTTCAGGTATTGAGGTAATACTATATCGAAGTGTTTTATTTTGTGCACATCGAAATAAGGGGTTAGATATATGGGATATTACGATCAGAATTACCCTCCAAATCCAAATCGAAAGAAGAACCGCGGCTGGTTGGTTCCTGCACTGCTTGGAGTTATTATCGGAATTCTACTAGTAACTGTAGCCATGCCGGCATTAACGAATAATACAGAGGTAATGCCAGGTAATCAATCTGGACAACAACAGGTCGACAGAGGAAATAGCCAGAATGGTGAGGGAAATGCGAATACTGCTGTAAATGTCGATGTTACCACACAGGTAACTGAAATTGTTGAAGAAGTAACGCCAGCAGTTGTTGGTGTAATCAATATTCAACGCCAGACGGACTTCTGGCAGCAACAGCAGGAAGGCAGCGAGGCTGGTACTGGCTCTGGTGTCATATATAAAAAAGAGGATGGTACAGCCTATGTAGTTACTAACCATCATGTGATAGAAGGCGCTGATACGATCGAAGTAGTATTATATGACGACACACATATAGAAGCAGAACTGATCGGAAGTGATCTGTTTTCCGATTTAGCTGTATTGCAAATGGATGGTTCAGATGTACAGCGAGTAATTGAGCTGGGGTCATCTGGTGCAATTAAGGTTGGTGAGCCAGCAATAGCAATTGGTAATCCATTGGGCCTTATGTTCTCAAGCTCGGTGACGCAAGGTGTTATTAGTGGAACAGAAAGAACGATTCCACAGGATTTTAACCAGGACGGCCGGGCAGACTGGCAGGCAGAGGTTATTCAGACAGATGCAGCGATCAATCCAGGTAATAGTGGAGGTGCCTTAATCAATATTTACGGGCAGCTTGTAGGAATTAATTCAATGAAAATTAATCAGGCGGCTGTTGAAGGAATTGGTTTTGCGATTCCGATTGATTCAGCACTACCTATTATTCAGGAGCTGGAAGCAACAGGTGAGGTAACGCGTCCGTACTTAGGTGTGGAAATCTACTCACTGGAAGAAGTACCGCAAACGGAATGGAGAAACACCCTAAACCTACCTAGAGAAGTAGAAGGCGGTGTTTATGTCTGGAGTGTGGATCCATTATCACCAGCAGATAAGGCCGGGATCGAGCGTCTTGATGTTATTACAGAATTGGATGGAACTCAAATCATGGATATGATTGATTTACGAAAGATTCTATATCATGAAAAAGAAATCGGTGAGGATGTAACGGTTACGTATTACCGAGATGGCGAACAGCAGGAAACAACGATTCAACTAGGTACACAACAATAATCATAAGGCTATCTTCTCACACGGAGGAGGTAGTCTTTTTATTTGTGTTTCCTTTATCTCATACGACAGTGGAAGATCGACTAACTACGCCGCTCCCGAGCGACTTCGTCGACCCATCGGCGATGCGCGGGCGCAGGTCGTACGGCAATAACCGGACGCTTGTGCCTTTGTTCAGGTTATTTCTTAATGTTTAGTGGAAATTCTGCGGATATGTCAATACCGTCCAAGGTAAGTAAAGTTAATTCAAATGCAAGATTCTATACTCAATATGGAAAGGAATTTCAACATCTGGTTTGAAATATCCATAACTGCTATTTCCCATTCGCATCATCTTTTTATACTAGTGTAGGCTCATAACTTTTAAAAATAAGGGAAAGTGACAGTACTTATGATAAAAAGTTAAACCATACCTCTAGGGTTTATTGCTGTTTCAATTTTTTCTGATAGTTACCCTTTTTGTTGAAGTACTTCTTTGATTGTAATATTTTTTTCATCTGCTTCTATACCAATTTTTTGAAGCAAGATCATACCCTGAAATTGGGCTCAGCCCAGCTACTAAAGCAAGACTGGATTCCATAAAATTACTGCATGTTTCTTCATTTGCCTGAATGCCTGTGATACATTTTTCTGTAAGAGTAGGAATGGCATTAGACAGTAATTCGATGGATTTTAGAAAGGTATGAGCGATCACTGGCATCATCACATTGATTTCTAACTGACCTGCTATTCCTGCAGTAGCTATTGCTGTTTTATAACCTATTACTTGGCAGCACACCATATGTGGCTTTTCTAAAATAGCCGGAATTACTTTTCCGGGCATAAACGTCGATCCGGGTTGAACAGAAGGCAGGTGGGGTTATTGTTTCCATAAATGATGTAGATAAACAATTATTTACTTGCCAAGGCTTTACTTGTTTGGTTATCACATTAATTATTGCTTCTTTCGCTGGTGAAATATACTATAGGCCAAACATCACTGGAAAATAAAATTAAAATAAGTGGAGCAATATGTTAATATGGAGGTGGGTAATGATCGTAATATTCAGGTAATGAGTTGATCGCCGAGATATAATACCCCATGAAGCTTATTAGGATAGGTTACAGGAGGAAAAAATATGACAAACCGGTATTCGGAAATAGAAGAAGTAATTACCTATATCCACCAGCATATTGATGAACCTCTTTCACTTAGCCGATTGGCACAATATGTAGCTTATAGTCCGTACCACTTCGCACGCATTTTTAAAGAGAGAGTGGGCTTGCCACCCCATTATTATATTTCATCGCTTCGACTTCAAAAGGCAAAAGATATGTTGTTACAAACTGATTATAGTATACGTGATATTGGATTAGAGGTTGGACAACAGAGCCTGGGGACTTTTACTACTCGTTTTACCGAACGGGTCGGCATTACCCCATCACAATTTCGTAATTCCAAACTTGAAGCGAATAACCATCTGAAATCCTTACAAAAACTTACTGATTGGGAGAGCCCATATACAACTAAAAATCCACATAATAAAGTAGCCGGGACTATTCAAGCAAAGGCTGCCTTTAATGGGGTTATTTTGATAGGCTTATTTGCCAAGCCAATACCTGAAGGTCTTCCATTGTATGGAACACTGCTGTCCTCTTTGGGGGATTTTTATTTTACAGACGTTAAACCAGGCCTATACTTTCTGATGGCTACAGCAGTATCCTGGGAGACACAGGCTACGGATATTTTACTTCCACATACAACTTTGCGCGCAAGAACGAAAGAGCCAATCATCGTCAGTCCTCATTCCTGTGTACCTCACCAGAAGATTACGCTTCATGGTCCTCGCTTGGACGATCCACCTATTCTAATTTCACTGCCTCTTTTAATGAACAATTTTCTAAGAAGGATATTTCAAGATAGCAATCGATAAGAAACCCCAGTTTAAGTTAGATGCTAAAATAAAGTTATCCATTACACAGGAGAGGAGGGATTGTATGTCAAAAAATCAGGAGTTTTTTAAGAAAATAAATAATGCTTTTACAACAGGAGATGTCGATTTTATTATTGAGAATGTCACAGAAGACCTTCAATGGAATATGGTGGGCAATTCGCATATCCAAGGGAAAGAGTCTTTTGTTCAACGCAGGTATTCGATTATTTGATTACGTAGGTGTGGATCAAATTGAACTTGAAAGCACAAGAGTAGTAGATTCTACAGAAGTAACCAGAAGTAACACATCCTAAATTTTGCGTTGTAAAGTAAAAAAAGAAAGGAGATATTAGATGAGAAAAGTAATTGCAACAACGTTTGTTACTCTAGATGGCGTGATGGAATCGCCAGATAAGTGGTCCTTTCAGTTCTGGAGTGATGAGGAGGAAAGGTATAAGCGGGATGAACTATTTGCGAGTGACGCTCTATTGCTGGGCAGAGTAACTTACCAAGGATTTGCAGCTGCATGGCCTTCCATGACGGATGAGGATGGCTTTGCTGACCGGATGAACAGCCTTCCCAAATATGTTGTCTCATCAACATTGAATGAGGTGGAGTGGAATAATTCAATGCTGATAAAGGACAATGTGGCTGAAGAAATATCCGACCTGAAGCAACAGTCAGGTCAGAATATTGCGATCCACGGAAGTTCTGAATTGGTAAGCTCACTAATGCAGCATGATCTTATTGATGAGTATCGACTCATGGTCTTTCCTATTGTTGTGGGAAGCGGGAAGCGTCTCTTCCATGGTGAACTTGCTACGAAGGTATTGAAACTTGTAGAGACAAAGACATTCAGTACAGGTGTAACCGTTTCGCACTATCATCCCAGAGAATAAAGAGTTAACAAATTCGATCTAAAATATTTTAAAAAGTGGTGTTAGTATGATTTTAACTATTTATCTTATTTAATTACGGATAAGTATAATTCGCATGTTTCAACAGAAGTGGTAGATATGGGATAGGAGTATAACATATGAAAAAGCAGATATTATTCATTCATAGTGCTGGCCCTCAAGGGAATGATCAGGGAAGTAATGACTTGGTCGCATTTTTACAAGAGGCTTGTGGTGCTGATTATAATATAATCCATCCGAAAATGCCAGACTCGGAGAATCCAATATACGAACTGTGGAGAGAGCAGCTTAAAAATGAGATTGAATTGTTAGACGGTCATGTGATTCTTATCGGGCACTCCTTGGGGGGTTCTGTTTTGTTGAAATATCTATCAGAGGAAGGTTGCAGGCTGCATATTTCCGGATTGATAACTATTGCTGCACCATACTGGGGGAAGGATGATAATTGGCAGAGAGAGGATTTTACGCTGTCAGAAGATTTTGCTTCAAATCTAGCCCGCATAGCGCAATTGGTCATGTATCACAGCCGTAATGATGAAATTGTACCGTTTGCACATGTTGAGCATTATGCAAAAAACCTTCCCCAGGCAATCATCCGAGCTCTTGAGGGTGGCGCACATTTATTCCATGAAGGTATCCATGAACTTATAAAGGATATTAGAAGTTTGTAAGTTTTCTGGTTGGAACACAGGACTATCAACTAATCTATGTAGTCCCATTTCGGTGGAAAAACATACGAAATAGCATATGAATTAAAGACCAAATCGCATTAAGATTTGGTCTTTGGTTTTTCTTTGAAAGCTTCTGATATCACAGTTCATTCTCTCTCATTGACTTCATATGCTGCTCGTATTCCAGATTCAACGGCCCCTTCGATTGACTTATCGCAGAAATGGCGAAAGTCTAAGTGAATCTTATACTCTGGAGTGAATCTCCTGCGGGCAGTGGAAGATCGACTAACTACGCCGCTCCTGAGCGGCAACGTCGACCCACCCGCGTTTTTGTTTGAATACAGTTAATTAATAAACAGATAGTCCACAAATAAATTGAGTTATGCACAATCGGTGGATAGTTTTATAGCTCAAATCAATATATGGTGTAGAAAGTGCGTTCGGCAACAAAATAGCAGCGAACGTTTGTGCATATGTGGATAACTTTGGGGATAAGTGAGGTTAAGAGAGTATAAAAATCGGTTATCCACCGATTTTTATGGCGGATTGCTCAATTTCTCTTATACCACTATTTTACCCCTTACATGCTGCCATATAAGTAATAATAATATGAGCATAACAATATCCAGTCTTGCTTCAAATGCAAAGGATAGAAAGCCTTTATTCAACAGTACCGGAATTTTAGTAAGGTAAATTGCTCCCAGGATTATGAGGATGAGGGGAGGAACTGCGAGTTTTACATACATTCTCCCTGCGACAAGCATCCCGCAACCAATCTCCACAATAGCTATAAGAAATAATGTTGTACTAGGAAAAGGTAAGCCAAGATTCATAAACATTACTTGGAAGTCGCTGACAACTAGTTTGAGAATTCCTGAAGTGATGAATACATAACCTACTGCGTAACAAATCCAGGGACTCATCTGCATGTTAATTTTTTTCAATACTATACACCTCCGTTTGTTTGTTATTAAAGTATATGCAAGCATATAGACAACCTTGACAAGCATCTTTACGGTTATGTGAGTATAAGCTGTTGCTATGCTCATCCAATAGCCTTATAATTTCTTTTAGACTTATCAAATAAGCCTTACTCATAGAAAAGGAAGTGCAACCTGTGATTCGACGATTTTTCTCTTACTATAAGCCGCATCGCCGCCTGTTTATTATTGACTTCACTGCAGCGGTAATCGTAGCCATACTCGAGCTCGCATTCCCAGTCGCGGTTCAGTGGTTCATTGATGATCTGTTGAAAGGAGATAATTGGAATTTAATTGTTACGGTAAGTATCCTGCTATTATTTGTTTATATATTGAGTACATTTTTACAATATATTGTTACTTACCTTGGCCATAAGCTCGGTGTCAACATCGAAACGGATATGCGTCAGGACTTATTTCACCATGTACAGCGCCAGTCGTTCCGTTTTTTTGATAATACAAAAACAGGTCATATTATGAGCAGAATTACCAATGACCTGTTTGATATTGGTGAACTGGCACATCATGGCCCGGAGGATTTCTTTATTGCTGTCATGACCTTTGTCGGCGCATTTATGATCATGTTTACGATTAACATGGAACTTGCCTTAATCATTCTGATAGCAGTACCTATTCTCATTTTCCTAATTGCATTCAGTAATGTGAAGATGAGCAAAGCGTGGAAAAGGATGTATGAGGATATTGCAGGAGTAAATGCAAGAGTTGAAGATGCTGTATCGGGTGTACGGGTTGTCCAATCCTTTACAAATGAGAAATTTGAAATGGAACGATTCACACAGGACAATTACAGCTTTCGAAAAGCAAAGGTTGGTGCCTATAAAGTAATGGCATTCGTTCACTCGAACATCTATATGGTAATGCGTCTGATTACATTAGTTGTACTCGTAGTGGGCGCCTGGTTGACATTTAATGATCGATTACAAATGGGCGAGCTCGTCTTCTTTGTACTGATGGTAAATGTCTTAATGAATCCTATTCAAAAAATCAGTGCATTATTAGAGCTTTATCCTAAAGGGATGGCTGGCTTCAAGCGGTTTGCTGATTTACTTGATGTAGAGCCAGATGTAAACGACCATGCAGATGCCAAACCAGTAAAGCACTTAAATGGAAATATTGCGTTCAATGCTGTTACATTTGCTTATGAGAAAACTCAAAAGCCCGTGTTGAACGCACTTAGCTTTACTATTGAAGCTGGGGAAACCATCGCGTTTGTTGGGCCATCTGGTGCAGGGAAGACAACAATCTGCTCACTTATCCCAAGGTTTTATGATGTTGAAGGCGGCAGCATTACCATTGATGGTATGGACTTGCGTGACATGACGAAGGAATCACTGCGTCAGCAAATCGGTATTGTTCAACAGGACGTGTTCTTATTTACTGGAACACTTCGCGAAAATATAGCTTACGGTAAGCTTGATGCCACAGATGAAGAAATTGAAACTGCTGCACGCCAAGCCCATATGGAAGAATTTATAAAAGAATTGCCAAAGGGGTATGAAACACAAGTCGGGGAGCGTGGACTGAAGCTTTCAGGAGGACAGAAACAACGAATTGCGATAGCGAGGATGTTTCTCAAAAATCCGCCGATACTCATATTGGATGAAGCTACGTCTGCACTTGACACCGAGACCGAGACGATTATTCAAAAAGCGTTAACCGAGCTGTCGAAGGATCGGACAACACTGGTAATAGCACATAGACTAGCCACTATTAAAAATGCGGACCGCATTATGGTAGTTACGAAAGATGGGATAGCAGAAGAAGGCAGTCATGAGGAGCTGCTTAAGCGTGACGGTATATTTGCACATTTGCATAAGGTGCAGATGCGGTAAAAAAAGGAAAAATATAAAAGGGCGTTAAACTCTTGTACATCAGGGTCTTAACGCTTTTTTATAGTGGTATGGGTTATATTGTATGGCGAAATTTACAATCTCTTTACAATCACTCCATACTCTCTAAACACTAATCCTTTAATATAAGAATTGTAAGGGAAATTATAGCCTTATGGATTTAAAAAATCGTACGGAAGATTATATTACTGTAGATTTGGATAATAAAACCTGGGGGGCTGAAAAAATGGCAAGAGAAAATTTTGCTGAACAGCTAAACGAGTTAAAAACAGCTTTATTAGATATGGGTAACCTAGCGCATGAAGCTTTAGACAACTCAATAACAGCTCTAAAAGAGCAGGATTTAGAGAAAGCGTTAAAAGTTATTGATGATGACTCAAAAATTAATAGCTTGGAGGAAGAGATTAATGAAAAGGCTATATGGCTAATTGCAAAAGAACAACCTCTAGCAACAGACTTAAGAAGACTAATAGCTACCTTGAAAATCACAACAGATATAGAACGAATTGGAGACTTAGCAGTGAATATAGCTAAATCTGTCATAAGAATAGGGGATATACATTTAATTAAACCCCTGGAAGGAATACCTAAAATGGCTACGATTGCTCAGAACATGATTGAGGATGTTTTGAAGGCTTATTATGAAGAAGATATTCTAAAGGCTAAAGAAATAGCTGATATTGACGATAAGGTTGATAAAATGTACGGTCGCCGTATACAAGAGTTGATGGAGTTCATGACAAAACAACCTGAATTTATATCTCAGATAACTCAGCTAGCTTTTGTTTGTCGTTATTTAGAAAGAGCAGCTGACCATACTACAAATATCTCCGAAAGCATTATTTATTTAGTTAAAGGCAAAGTATTAGATTTAAACGAATAATTGATAGACGCCATAAGGGATCTCCAGCTTAAATTTTTAGGCAGGAAATCCCTTTTTATTGTTTTCTAAATTAATGTTTACTCTTTTGGATCGTTCTAAAGTCAAGAGGCATTCTTCTTACTGTTTTTGATTCTATTCGAAAAAAGTATGACAAGATTGTATATACCGAACATAGATATAGTGCTAATAGTATTTTACATACAGACTTGTCCACAAAAACCTGTGGATAAGGTGTGTATAGGTTTGAATTTTCTCACTATTAGTTTAAACTAAAGCTAAAAACGGGTAATGAGCATATTAAGAGGAGGAGAGTAATTGGAAAGATTAAATGAAGAGCAAATTGCTAAAGAAATGGAAAATCTCGCTGATTGGAAGCGTGTAAATGAAAAGTGGGTTGAACGCAGGTATAGATTTAAAAACTACCTGTCGGGAGTGCGGTTTGTTAACGAGATTGCAGAATATGCTGAGAAGAAAAAGCATCATCCATTCATATCTATTGATTACAAAGTAGTCACACTTAAAATCTCATCCTGGCAGGCGAAGGGACTAACTGATCTGGACTTCGAAATGGCGGAGTATTTTAATCAGCTATACAATAAAGCAGAACAGTAGCTTTATCAGTTGGATTTTGTCGATATTTCCTGGGAAATGAATAATTCACTAATAAGAAGAGAATGCAGCAACGAAGCTTGCATTCTCTTTGATTGCCTGAGTGAAATAATTGCTATGTAAGATGTCCCACTTGATTATACTCATTAATCTTCCACTGTTCTTCTTGAAAACAAATAGTACTGATGCATGCATTCAATAGTTTTGTTTTACCAGAACCTATTTCCCCATTTGATAGCGTACCGAGAACAGCATTGATCACTGCACCGTGTGCGACAAGCAGTATGCTTTTATCAGGATACTTTTGATGAACCTTATGAAGACCTGTCATCACCCTTGTATTAAAAGCCTCTCTCATTTCCTGATTAGGATAGTCTTTGTCGGGATAGGTAGACATTCTTTCTTCAAGCAACAGTCCTTCTGCATCACCAAAGAATCGTTCTGCAAAATCCGTCATTTCAACAAATGGTAGATTCAAGCGATCATTAATAATTTCAGCCGTACGCTTGGCGCGTTTCAATGGACTTGAAATGAGTACATCATAATCTGCAGCATTCAAAAAGTCGCCGCACGCTTGAGCTTGCTGAATACCTTTATTATTAAGGGGTATATCCGTTTTCCCCTGCAGCTTTCCTAAAGCATTCCAGTCCGTTTCCCCATGTCTGATCAAACAAATTGTTGTGATGTTAATTACCCCCTATTTAACCTATGTAAAGTCCCAAAGCCTGGATTCATTCTATTATAATATACAAACGTTCTATTGGTAAGTCATCTTGTGAAAGCATTCATCAAAATTTAAGCTTACCTGGTTAATACTCCATAAAAATAGGGTACTGTATGGCTGAAAGTAAATTTAAGGAGTGGGACAACTTATGAAGAAACTACTATTGGTTGTTTTTATGGGGCTATTACTGACTGCATGCACCGACAATAATGACGATCAAACAAAAGACAGCAACCAAGAAGAAAGTGAAACGACAGAAGCAGACAAACATGCTGGCGATATCAAAGAAATGGAAGAATACGTAATATTGGACGATCACATAGATTTGGAATCACTCCAAATGGAGACACAGGAGGATAATTCAGATATACGAGTAAACTTTTTTGAGGATGAACTTGGAGAGAAACTATACAAAAGTGTATTTGTAAAGGATACAAATAGATTGAAAATCATCGACCTGGATGGTGAAGGGCTGATGTTTGATGATATAATTTAACTATATAAGTGCGTGTTTAAAAAGAAGGATAAAAGACCGAGAAGTTCGAGGCGGCGTAGCTTCGAGTAGCGGAATGTATGCTTTTAATACATGAGCATAAGGAATGCTCCCTTGAATCCGCGTCGCACGCAGGAAAACTGCTTTTCTTTTCCAAGGAACGGAAAAACAAGCCAAAGAAGAAATTCGATGTGTCATTTTTACCGTAATTTTTGAACAACCTCTATAAAAACACCTGTCTGTAATCACTATGTACAGTAAGTGATTACAGACGAAAGAATGTACCACTTACTGCCAACGCGTTTACCAATGGGGTAACGTCAAGGCTTCGGAAAGTGAAAAAGCCTAAATAGATGCCATCCATTAACTGTTGAATAAATGTGTATTTTTTTAATCTAATCTTTAATGATTAACATGTTTGAGTCATCAAATTCCCAGTTTGAGCCGTACGCAACTTCCCAGTAATAACCATCAGGGTCAATGAAATAACCTCCATATCCACCCCATGATAATGTTTGCGGCTCTTTAACTACTTGGGCACCGACTTTTTTGACTGATTGAAGAATATCATCAACCTCAGTTTCAGATTTTGCATTATAAGCGAGAGTGACACCCGAGAACCCCCCTTTTGACAATTCAGGAGGATTTTCTTCGTTAATATCCTTTGCCAATTCTTCAAGTGGAAATAACTCTAACTTTGATCCTTCATTTTTAAAGAACACAATGACAGGTTTTTCTTCGTCTCCTGTGACGGATGCTTCAAAACCGATGTTGCGGTAAAATTTAAGCGATTTTCCAATATCTCTTACACCTAACGTAATGAGATTAATTCTGTTCATACAGACATCAACTCCTTCATAGTATAAGGTTTCGACAAACTAATAAACTTCCCTTTTTTAAGATGCTAACTTTCTTTTATATTAATAACGTTATTCTGTTAAATGGCTCTTTTGCCTCTCCTTTTCGCTCAACATGTCAAGTTCCTTGATAATTCTATCGGGAATAGACATATTATAAACCCCCTTAATCTTTACTCTTATTTAACTTATTTTTAATTCACCTTTTATTCCGAACATCCAAATACAATTCCTAATAAGACCTAACAAAAAAATAAGAGCAAACTTATGTCTGCAACAAAAACAAATAATTTATTACTCCAAAGTGGAATCGTCAGCGTAAAAAAGGACCATGCATAGTAGACATATCTAAAATGTGTGGTCCTAGTTTTTTCTGAAAGTAAAGCAATCTGGAATGGTGGCTTTTCTTTCTATTTTTTTAGGAATTCAATGGACATATCTTTCGTTAATTTAAGGGTTAAATTTTTAAAGTGGCTTATTTTATCAGTATCCGTAATTTCAAAATCAACATCACTAATTATTGCAGAATACTCGCTGAAGTCTTTATCACTTTCTTTAACTGTAAATCTTATTTCTAAATTTTCATTTTCATTTTCAAAACGAACGACAAGTTCATCATCATTTAACTCATATGTTCCCTCTCCGTCATAAATAGAGTTAGTGACTACATTTCCACCTGAAAATTCTAATGTCATAATGGAGTCATATCTATTAGGACTATCAACATCCTCTTGAAGTACTGGCGTATAAGCAACAGTAAAAGTTTGCCCAGATAATTCTTCGCTATTGTTACAAGCTGAGACTAAAAGTACAGATAAGAGTACTAGAAAAACAAACCACTTTTTCATAATGGTAATCCCTTTCCCGATATACAGAATATGTTTTCTATATATTCTTTTACGAAAGAGAACAATAAAAAGTTTCAAATAAAATAGTGATTTATCAAATTATTCACACAAATAATTCCTGACTTTGCATGCATGCTTCTACTAATTTGCGGTGCGTGATTGTCTTAACCCCAATACAATGGTGAGGAAGACGACTAAACAAATCACCTTCATGTTTTCTTCTATTAAATCTGTAACAAAATTCATCTAGGTATGATTGTAGATGTCTTGAACTTAACCAATGAAAAATCCCACCTACAAGTGCTTTCGCATTAGACAGGACTGTATCGAGCCAATGAAGATGGTCAGGGCTCTTTTTGGGATTATAAAGCTGGGATTCGTGTTTATATCCCTTATCTTCTAATTTTCTATATGAGCGATAAACATCGCTACTAATAATTGAGCCAAGGTGGCTTTGGCGTTTTGCAAAGTCAATCAGAGTCTTGCGTTTTAGAGATGGAACTACCTCCATCTTCAAGAGGTTTACTTAACTAAATGATCATTTTGCGAAAATCGGGCTGCTTTCAGAAAGAGCACATCTTATTCCATTAGTGATTATGGAACAAAAATCTACTATTTTTAAGATCGATGTTTTTTTAACTTCTGCTGTAAATACTCTTTTGATTTTCCTTTAGGGATACTAAGGGTTTCCCAGTTCTCATCTTTTAACTGCTTACCAATATAAACAATCTGACCAACATGATAAGCGTAATGAGCCATTTGTCTTTCGATTGCTTCTAGCACTGTGTGTTTCTCACCTCGAATGGTTATATTTTTTAATAAATCTTGGTCTTCTAATCCATTCAAAGTATCAAGAAGCGTGTTCCATCCTTTTTCCCAAATAGTTATCATTTCCTGTTTCGAGGAGATGTTATCTTCAAATTCATGATCACGATTTCTGGAGGATTTTTCTCCATCTGATGTTAAAAAGTCAGACCATCTGGATATCATATTTCCACTTAAATGTTTTGCAATAATTGCAATGCTATTTGAAGCCTCGTTTAATTTCCAGTGTATATCCTCTTCGGATAATTGGCTTATTGTTTTATCTCCAAGATTTTTAACGCTTTCAAATCTTTCTTGTACAATCTTTAAGTATTCATATCCGAGGTTCATAAATATGCCCCTTTGTTTTTATTCTACAATCAGACCCTATTTCGGAAGACTGCTCTTATTGAAATCAATTAAATTCGTACGACAAGTATAACATTCAGATTCCAAAACTATGGTTTTTTATCTTTGATCATCCAGAAGGTATGAAGTGGTAAACAGTCTGTCATTCATTGGTACACTTTTTTTCATTCAGTGGTAAAAATTATGTCAAGGATGGTACATTTCATTGGCAGTAATCAGCAAGTGTTTTTAACTAGTTTTAGTAGAATTGTTTGCTAAACCAAACCAATTCTCTCGATAAATTTATCAATGTCACCATGAGTTCTAATCACACCATCTACAAAATAAAATGTGGATGCAGTCGCAGGTTCAATTTCTTTTTCAGAATAAATATAAACGCGCTTACCCAATGCCAATGCCATACCCAGCTCGGTGTGACTTCCATAGCCGGCCGGCAGCAGCAAAATCAGTGCTTCACAATCAACTATGGCTTGCTTCTCCAATGTACCAATTTTCCTAAGTTGTTCTGGAGATGTTGCACGCTGATTGAGTGTCCAGTCATATGTGTGCGTATATCCTTGAGAAAGAAGTTTTTGACTAACATATCTTACTACTTGCTTATTCCTAAAACCTGAAGCTATGTAAAATTTCATACGATGATTCACTCCTGATTACTGCTTTTTCCATTCACTTTCCAGCATCCCATAAACTACATGGTCGACATAATGATCATATAACCATTCAGCCTGTCGAATCTGCCCCTCTTTTACAAAACCAAGACGCTCTGGAATGGCTCTGCTTTTTTTGTTTTCATATGCTGCCCGAATATCAACTCGATTAAGGTTTAATTCGTTAAATGCATAGTCAGTCAGGGTTTGAGTAACTCGGGTCATAATACCTTGCCCTTGGTATAGTGGTGCCAGCCAGTAGCCAATATAGCCAATCTTATTGATCCAGTCAAAGCTATTAAACCCGGCTGTTCCAGCAAGTTCATCCTTAAAGAAGATCCCAGTGGTAAGCGATTTATTCTCCTTGAATGATTGTATTGTATGCTCAATAAACGCAGAGGAATCATCACTGGATTTAGTAGTATCCACCCAGGCCAGCCATTCACGTAATTGATCTCTGGAACCATCTGTCAGCTTGTATAATTCTTCTGCATTTCGAACAGCTAAGAGCTTTATTGTAATGTGTTCATCTATTTCAAGTGAAAACACAGAAATATCACCTCGTCCTATTATTAAAAGTTATCATACCACAGATATTCTGTTAGATAACAGCTAAACCGGAGAGGAGTTGGTAATTTTATGTGGTTATGTGAATTCCTAAAAGGAAAAAAGGAAACTAAAGAAGCTTGAATATCTGCTATTCAAGCGTTCTTCTACCCATAAAATCCTAATCCAATTTTTCACTCGGTTCTCGGCCGGGCTGGATCGCAGTTAGGGTCGGATGTACCTGCAGCTTCTGCCAATTTCATTAAGTAATAGCATTCTTCGCGCGCCATATGGTCAGCCATTAACGCAGAGAAAGTACTGAGTACCGTATTCGAAAGCTCCATTTCCTCTATTTCATGCAGGAAGGTTCTGAATAAGTTCATCTCCACCTCAACATCATTGTTGAATCTGTCCAATGCAGGGAATGACTGGATATTGGTACGCAAATAACCTGTAAGCTCCACTGCTTTTAAATAAAATTGGTCAAAATGCTCGGAGAAGTTTTTGCTTTTTTCTTTCAGTCTTTTTTCTACTCCATCCAGCTCATCGTTAATTGCCCCTGCATGACCTGACGCATCGAGAAGCCAGACTAAATGATGATGCAGTTCATGAAAAATCGGCGGAGCTTCCCCTTGTTTTAAATAGTGCATAACGCGCTCGTACTCTTCCAGTTCATTGACCATATGATTGAGAAAGGTTGGAGAAAGATGAATACCTATTTCACCAACTAAATGCTGTTTTATGATGTATAGTTTAAATTCCTTTAGTTCCTCAGCAGCAGCCTCGGCCTGCTTTGTAAATGTTATTGCATTCGACATAGTGATTGATTTCGATTCTGCTAATAATTGATTGAATTTATTTACGAATTCCCTGGCTAATTGAACCTCTTCCGTTTCAGACGGATAGAGTGAATCTCGAATAAATCTAGAATGGTCTCCCAGTACCTGTAACCAAAATTGATGTTCAAATGAAGCACTTTCCAAAAAACTCGCCAATAGATCACATCCCTTTAATAAGTCATCAATTTAATGTATTCATTAAAAGGGATAAATAGTATAAGAATATGTGGTAAAGATCGGGTTTAAAAAATGAGGATAATGAAAACCGAACATTCATAGGAAGCTGGAGTGTGTATCTTTGGGGTTTCAGATGTGGGGTAGATCTCTTAGTAATAATCTGCCTGCAAAAGCAAATAGAAAGAAGGGATAAGGCTGTTTAGAACATACCTTATCCCTTGTCGCAGTTATCTGAATGCTGGTTAATAACCAACCTCCACAGCAGCATTTACGATATACATCAAATCATTGTCATCATCTTTATCTTTTAAAATTATTCCACTTGATGTTGCCATTCCGCCCTCAGTAACCTCAACTGTAACGGTTCCGTATGGAATGGCTTCTTTTACCTTTTCTGTATCCAGCTTTTCTCGATCAAGTGGGACTGCCAATTTAACATTAACTTTCATGTTTTCAAGCCGTTGATCTGGAAGGTTCTTTTCAATTCCAGGCATGGAGTTGTACCAGATCGCATTTTCAGTTGCCCGAACGGAAGCCTTCGTTATATTTTGTCCATGAACATCAATGCCTGTACCTGTCTGAATGAATAAAATTTGATTCATTTTCTCACACTCCTTTAGAGGTATATTTAATCGTTATTTCCATAGGCTTGTTTTCTAAAAGATTGGGACTGCACCTTTAGTTCGCCCCACCGAAAAGAGATGTTGTTTTGACACAAGATCTTTAAAGGGCGATGTAGTGGAAATATGAATTTTGCTACATTTTGAGAGTGGCTTTCTGATCCTGCTACGGAAAATACACTACGTCCAAAGGGTTGATCGCTGAATGAACCGGGTTGAACACGAGATAAAGCTGAAAAAGCGCTGGATAAATCGGTCCGAACGCGGGATTAAGCAAGCCGAACGCTGGAAAAAGTGGAGCGATCGCTGAATGATAACAACAATCTTTACAGAGCCCTTTCATAAATACGATTCCCATGATTGGTCAAGATGAAACACATAATTAGGTCTAGGTATATTTGCACCGGACATTAATACGGCTCTTCCTTTTCTTCATAGGTAATTGGAAGTGTTTTCCATAAAATCGAACTTTTTTATAAAATTTTACTGTATAATTTAAATATTCAAATTATAGTAAAAGGATGTGGACAAGCTTATGTTTTCAAAAGGTAAGAACAGAAAAGCGGTTTTATTTTTCTTGATCGTAATGCTTGCATTTTTGCCATTTCTTGATCGAGGAGAAGTACTATTTGTAAAAGCATCCGAAGAGCTAACAGAAGACGAGATAAATGATGATTTAACGATTGAACAGAAAATGGAGGAAATTCTAGGTGATGAACGTCTGGATGGAACTGTAACCGGGGTTAGTATCATGCATGCAGACACAGGTGAAATGATTTATTCCCAGGACGGCGATACACGGTTGCATCCTGCCTCCAATATGAAGCTGCTGACAGCTGCTGCGGCTTTAGAAACACTGGGTGCAGATTATCAATTTACAACAGAAGTATTGACGAATGGCAGCATGGACGGGAAAGTACTTCAGGGAGATTTATACGTAAAGGGTAAAGGAGACCCCACTTTATTAAAAACGGATCTTGACCAGTTTGCCACCGATTTGAAGGAGCAGGGTATTCACAAGATAAAAGGGGACCTGATCGGTGATGACAGCTGGTATGATGATGTTCGGTTATCACAGGATTTAAATTGGTCAGATGAACCTTTTTATACAGGGGCTCAGGTCTCTGCCTTAACCATTTCACCAGATGATGATTATGACGCAGGAACAGTCATTGTTGAGGTAAGTCCCTCAGAAACTATTGGAGAGCCTGCAAATGTGAAGGTAACACCAGAAAATGATTACATTACAATTGTAAATGATACAGAAATGGTTGCCGATTCGGAACGAAAGGATATTTCTATCGAACGTGAGCATGGTTCCAATAACATCATTATCGAAGGGAGTATGCCTCTCAATGGCTCAAACTCAAAGTCATGGGCATCTGTATGGGAGCCAACAGGATATGCCATGGACGTGTTTAAGAAGTCCCTGGAAGAGCAAGGAATCACATTGGTAGGCAACTCGAAAGTAACGATGGGGGAAACCCCGGAATCAGCTCATCTTCTTACTTCTAAAAAATCGATGCCTTTACAGGAGCTGCTCATCCCTTTCATGAAATTGAGCAATAATGGACACGGTGAAACACTAACAAAAGAGATGGGGAAAGTAATTCATGATGAAGGAAGCTGGGATAAAGGGCTTGAAGTGATTGAGGACGTGGTAAGCGGATTAGGAGTAAATGCAGATACAATTCTGCTTCGCGATGGATCAGGCATGTCACATAAAAACTATATTCCAACAAATGATCTTGCACAAATGCTATATACAGCTCAAGACAGAAGCTGGTTTCCAGCATTCGAATATTCCCTGCCACTTGCGGGTGAACCAGAGCGCCTGGTAGGAGGTACATTACGCTTTCGCATGACATCTGAACCGGCAAAGGGAAATGTAACAGCCAAAACAGGTTCCTTAACCAGTGTTTCAGCACTATCGGGATACGTGACAACACAGGATGGGGAAAAATTAATATTCTCGGTTCTGATTAATAACTATCTTGGTTCCAGTGCAAGTATGAGGCAAATTGAAGATGCCATTGCCACAGAGCTTGCCAAGCATGAATTTGAATAATATAACTAAAAACAGCTGTTCCGCAGATCAACTCTTACCGGAACAGCTGTTATTTTATAACGACTTTAATCTCTTTTTAGCAGAAATGATCTCACTAGTAATTGGAATATGTTCAGCAGCTTTTGCAAGACCGTGAAGCGGCATATTTCCATAAACAGATTCATAATCTCCTGCATGTAATACATAGGTTTCATGGTATATCCCAACAGCGTCGTTATTTCCTATCTTTTTATTGAATGCTTTCCAAGCGGCTAAATGCTTATCACCTTTTGCATAGGCAAGCAGATCTTCTGTGGAACGCCAATATTGAATCATGACTGTAGTTCGTAAACCGAAGAAACTTTCCATAGACAGAAAACCAAGCTCCTCCTTATTTTCATAAAGCTCCCTGATCATTCCTGGCATCGATGTAAAAACCGGGAACCATTTTCGGACTGCCAGTCTTTTGTTGACTCTCATCCCGATTAGAAATACAACGATATCCTGATTGTTTTCCGTAGTAAAGCGGCCTTCAAATATCGGTTTGCCCATTTAAATCCTCCTTATTTTGTATTTCTTGAATCGTCGCATCACACCATTCAATTGCAGCAAGTGTTGTTCTTATTCCGTAATCTAAGGTGAAAATCCAGAACTGTGCATCGTTTTCATTGGATGGATAGGAAGTGATCATTTTCTCAATCTCTTTATATGTGTTATAGCTTTCAGATAATTTATCTCTATAATGTTCTAAGTGCTGTATGGTGCTTGCATTGCTCTGATGACTGCTGAAAAAGAGTTTTAGCAGCAGCTCGTTTTTTTCAACAGGTATTTCGCTTATGGGCTGCTGCAGCCACTTTTGTAATTCCAATTTACCAGTAGTAGTTAGATAATATTCCTTTCTGTCAGGCTTTCCTTCTTGCGGAATAACCTGGACGGTAGCTAATCCATCCGCGACGAGTTTCTTTAATGTGGGATAGATCTGTCCATAACTTATTTTCCAAAAGTGATTCAGACTTTGGTCGATGAGTTGCTTAATAGCATAACCTGTGTTGCATCCCGTAGTTAATATTCCTAAAATCGCATATTTTGTATGATTCATTTTCTTCATTTTTTCTCCTATCACTATGATATATATCTTTATGATATATAATACACGTATTTATGTAATATACAAGATTTTTCTTATTATCAATCAACAACAGGACCCCACTTTCTATTTCAGCAGAAAGTGAGGCCCTTTTACTTTTTAGTATGGTTGTTGAGATGTTCCAGTTCATTCAAGAGGACATCCAATTTTTGAGATATATGGATGAGGTCATTATAACTCTCTTCATTTTGATAAGCTTGATACATTTTATGCCTTAGCTGCTCGATTTGATTCTCTATCGATTTCTTTATACTCAAATTTACACCACTCTTTTAAGATAGTATATATCCAAATTTGCCAACAATTAAACATTTTAATAGTTTTTACGGGAAATCGCATAGCAAGCAACAGGATCATGTAGGATATTTCCCTATATGATAAACTAAAGGAAATAATTGAAAAAGGATGTACCCATCCATGAAAATAACAATTGTAACAGTGGGTAAGCTAAAAGAAAAATATTTAAAACAAGGTATTCAGGAATACCTAAAACGCCTCGGTGCCTACGCCAAAGTAGAGGTAATCGAAGTCGCTGATGAGAAAGCACCGGAAACGATGAGTGAAGCTGAAATGGTGGAGGTAAAGCGCAAAGAAGGCGAGCGTATTTTAACTACTATTAATCAGGATACCTATGTAATCACCCTTGAAATTAACGGTAAAATGCTAAGCTCCGAACAGCTTGCAGCTAAAATGGATGAGCTTGCCACCTATGGTAAAAGCAAAGTTGCATTTGTCATTGGAGGATCACTAGGAATCAGTGAAGAAGTGCAAAAACGCAGTAACCTGGCACTGTCATTTTCAAAAATGACCTTTCCCCATCAGGTTATGCGATTGATATTGTTGGAACAGGTTTATCGGGCGTTTCGGATAAATCGGGGGGAACCTTATCATAAGTGAGTGAGGTTCCCCAATTTACGAATGAAGTGTTTTAGTATTATATTAATCATAAGGAAATAAAGTGAAATAATTGGAGTAAAAGGTAAATGATAATTTTAGTGAAAAAACAGATTTTAAACCGCTTTAACTGTTCTAAAATGGATAAAGTTAATAAAATAATACCTGGTTCTGAACCAAAAAGAACAGGATAATTTCTGCTGATATTACAGTTTGTTCATGCCAATCTTTAACTTATATTGATTGGCTGTTCCTCTGTATTTTTACTCTGTTGAACAAATTCATTATACGCCCTTAATATATAAATACCTTCTTCTTCTATGACTGATTCTACTTTAGAATATGCATATATTGATTTAAACCATTCGTCACGAACTACAGAATAGAACATTCCTCCTGATATAGTAGCAATTTTACGTAATAGGCCACAAACTTTCTTTTCCATTGAATCTTCATTACGTTGACCATGCTCAATAAAAAAGCCAATATTACTTCTAATTTTTTGGGTCACCTCATTAAGTTGTTCATCATGCTTTTCTGGACTTGTATTTGCTTCTTTTCTCGCAACATACATTGCGTGTTCCAATAATAGTCTATCATCATTCCAGCTATAACTATCGGTTTGTAAAAGAGTTAGCTCCAAATCATTATATTCATAATCAGTATAGTATTTCAGCATTATATCGATATTATTTGGTTTTCTCATATTAAGTATCCAAAAACCAGCTATAGATATACCTGTCCACTTAAGACTACTAAAATTATCACTTAATGTTAATGATTCATACAATTCTTCTTTTCTATACAAATGTAAAAAGAAAGGCAGGTTTCCCCCAACTAAGAACTGATCCAAATTTTCTAGACGATTTTCATCTCCTAATACCCTAACTACGTAAATACTATAAAAAAGTGAGACTAAATAATTCTCATTTATAGCAATTTTAGAACTAATAATATTTACAGTATCAAAGAATGCCTGAACTACTGATTTTGCTTGTCTAAGATTACTATTACCACTTGAAAACCAGACCTTTTCGAAATCTTTCATTATCTTACTAGTAACACCTGTAACGAGTCTTTTTACATCTTTATTTGAATATATTTGATTTTTGATTGTACTTTTAAAAATACTTTCTATTGAATTTCCATCTATAGATTTGTTATAAGTAATACAATCTAGTTTGCCTCTAAAAACTTTATCTACAAAGTCATATCCTAAGATATCTACATTGCATATAATAATTACTTTTATATTGTAATTCTCGATAAGTTCATTAATTAATCCCGTTACAATATTATATTTTTGCAAATTATTAGTGAGGGAAATTATTTCATTATCACTGTCGTATTTTCTGAATGCATTTTCTATTTTAGTAAATTCTTTATTTATATCTTTAAATTCCTGAAACTGAGGCTCTCTATTAAAATTTTTTAAAATGAATTTATCTTTTTCATAGGATTTATTTCTTTTATTGTCAGTTATTCCTAAAGACGTTATCCTTTCAAAGTCATCGAATATAAAAACTGATCGATTAGGTATGCTATTTAAACTATAAGAATCCTTTAGTATTCCAAAGAGAGGTTTACCAATTGCAGGAATATATTGAATCCAATTTAATAAGGATTTATCATTTATCTCAATCTGATTTTTTATTTCATCTAAGATAAGTTTCCTTGAGTCAAGACCAAAACAAGATATTCGATATATTGACTTGTTTGAAAATTTATAATACTTATTGATGGATTCTGTAACCAGGTAAGTTTTACCACTTCCCCATTCACCTGTAACTAAATATCCCTTTCCATTAGGTTTATCTTCAATATATTTATACAGACTATCTTCAAAAGGATTCAACTCAAGATTTTTGGGACTATTAAGATGTTTTCTAATTAACAAATATAGTTTAATTAAAGGGAAACATATGATGCAAAGGATTAAATAGATCAGTGCCCATTTTCTGATTTGAATAATATCTGAAAGATTCAATCCCACCAAAATATTACTATTTTCAGCTAATCCAAAAATACTTGTTATTATATTTTTAACTGGTGCGATTTCAAACAATAATACAAATGCTAATACAAATACGAACGACTTTTTTAAAAATTCTTGTATGTTGTCACATTGACGAACCAAGTATACATACCCCCCTTATGTCTTTTTTTATGCCTCTATCCAGTTATTGAATAGATTTCTTATCTTATATTGGTAACAATTTAAAAAAGAATAAATACACTTTAATCGATAATTTTAGTTGCCTTACAGTTAACCAAAATTGTCAATTTCAGTAGCAATAAACGCTTAATTTTATTTTCATCCAACACTATCAAGTATACTAGTAATTCCTATAATTCACAATTCTTGCAAATTAGTAGAAATAACACGGTAAAAATATTCATCATTAACATAAACGAACTTTATTTTTGTTCGACAGTTTTTATGGCTGACAATTTAGATAGGTATACTTGTAATATTGAACATATCGTTTTGTTTTGATTAACCAGTATAAGCTTAGATCAAAAAGTCTACTTTTGTATGTCATAGTAATCAGGCATGAAGTCGGTATACCCCGTATAGCCTCTTTATTCATTATGAATGGGGTGAAAATATGTTGATATTTTTATATTCTATTGTGATACTATAGAACTAGCTATAAAATAAAGATAAAGTATAAAAAAAGTAAGAACACCGAGGTGATTCAATGGATATTAAGTTGTTTCAGAAAACACAAAGAGATTTAGCTGCGTCTATAAACCTAGTAATTGATACTTATTGGGAAGATGACATAAGTGAAGTTGAAATGATTGAAATGATTCAGAAGTTATATAGTAATAATCAGAATAAATTTTTAAAGGACAGTAGATTCACAACTGTTCTTCAGCAGCAATGTGGGAAGAGGCGATTGGAAGTTGTTAGTAGGGTGTTAAATTTGTATTAAGCAAAAAATGCATAAAACGTATAGAGTTCTAAATAATCAAAGGAATAATTTATTAGTTTTAATTGATATGCAAAGTGAATGTGGATTTATGATGTATACCGTACTGGAGATGAGCAGGGAGGATACATATGCAAAAGCTTCTTGATAATAAAAAAATGGGATCCATAGGGGAAACTATTAAAGATAACATAAGATCCAACGCCAAATTGTCGATTATGTCGGCTTATTTTACTATTCATGCATTTAATGCGTTAAAAAAGGAATTGTCAAAAGTTGATCATGTTAAGTTTTTATTCACTGAACAATCTTTCACCAACACACCGCATGATATAAAGGAAAGTACTACTCAACTACAAAGAGAACGTGCCCTATCTGGTTTTGAAGACGAAGCAGGTTTCCGTAATTTGCTAACCCAGAGTAGGATTGCGAAGGACTGTGCCAGATGGATACATGAAAAGGTGGATGTAAAGTCATTTAAAACATCTGTTCCAACAATGAATATGGTGAATGTTCAAAATCCAAAACATGATTCATTTGCCATGTTTGGTAGTGCTAACTTCAGGAGCAGTAGTCTAGGATTTACTTATTCAGATGATCCAGCTCTCGCTACTTATACAGACGACAAATCAATGACGCAACAATACATTCAGTGGTTCGATACTTATTGGGAGAACCAGAATAGACTTGAAGATGTAAAAGAAGAATTACTTGATCAACTTGAAGTATTGTATAAAGACCATAATCCCGAATTTATATATTTTGTCACGCTTTATCATATATTCAGGGATTATCTGAATGAACTAGACGAAGATACTATTGTAAAATCGAAAACCGGTTTTCATGAAACGGCTATATGGAATAAACTTTATAAGTTTCAAAGAGATGGCGTTCTTGGTGCAATCGACAAACTAGAAAAACATAACGGTTGCATTATTGCTGATAGTGTTGGACTTGGTAAAACATTTGAAGCTTTAGCTGTTATTAAATACTACGAATTGCGAAATGATAGAGTTCTAGTATTAAGCCCTAAAAAATTACGTGAGAATTGGACGATATATACCCTAAATGATAAAAGAAATATATTAGCTGCTGATCGCTTCAACTACGATGTTTTAAATCATACAGATTTGAGTCGCTACACTGGTATGTCAGGAGATATTAACTTAGAGACTGTCAATTGGAGTAACTATGATCTCATTGTAATTGATGAATCACATAACTTCCGTAATAATGATGCAAGAAAGGATCATGAGACCAGATACCAACGATTAATGAATAAAGTAATAAAATCAGGTGTGAAAACAAAAGTATTAATGTTATCAGCGACCCCTGTAAACAATCGTATGAAAGATTTGAAAAACCAAATTGCTTTTATCACAGAAGGAAAAGACGATGCCCTAGAAAGAGTGGGGATTCATAGTATCGAAACATCGTTACGCAGGTCACAGACTGCTTTTAACAAATGGTTAAAGTTAGAGGATCATGAACGTAATACCGATCGACTATTAGAAATGTTAAATACGGATTATTTTAAGCTACTTGACTCACTAACGATTGCACGTTCTCGTAAACACGTTGAAAAATATTATGATTTAAAGGAAATAGGTAAATTTCCAACACGTCTAAAACCTATTAATGAGCATGCGCCGATTGATAGCCAAAATGAATTTCCGTCATTGGAAGAAGTTAATAAAACCATAAGCAGATTAAATTTAAGCGCTTATGCACCTTTGAGGTATCTCTTACCCGAAAAGCGAGCAGAATATAGTGAAAAATACGATACTGTAATAAATAATAAATCAGTATTAACTCAGTTAGATCGCGAGCTTAGTTTAATACACCTTATGCGGGTTAACCTATTGAAACGGATGGAAAGCTCCATACATTCTTTTGGAAAAACGATCGCTTCTTTACTTCATAGGGTTGATGATCTTATTTATAAATTAGATCACTTTAAGAAATATACGGATAGTACATTAAAAATTAATGAGATTAATATTGAAGATGATGAAATAGAAGACATGTTAATAGGTTCTAAAGTCAAAGTATTAATTCAGGACATGGATCGCATTAAGTGGAGACAAGCATTAGAAGATGATAGGCATTATTTAGAACAACTAATCACTGAAGCAGCAAAGGTACAACCGCATCGTGATGAAAAATTGAACTATTTAAAGCAGCACATTGAAAATAAAATTAATAAGCCAATTAATAAAAACAACCCAAAGATTATTATTTTTACAGCTTTTGGAGATACAGCCAATTATCTGTATGACAATATTTCAAAATGGGCACGAGGTAATCTTGGAGTCAATTTAGCACTTGTTACGGGATCTGGCAGTAATAAAACAACCATGAAAGGTGTAAGAACAAAGGATTTAAATGCAGTTTTAACGCACTTTTCACCGAAATCAAAAGGAAGAGACAAACTTTACCCTGATGCAACCGAAGAGATTGATATATTAATTGCTACGGACTGTATTTCAGAAGGTCAGAACTTACAGGATTGCGATTATCTTGTGAATTATGATATCCACTGGAATCCAGTACGTATAATTCAACGGTTCGGACGAATTGATCGCCTAGGTTCGAAAAATGATAAAATCCAGCTTGTAAATTTTTGGCCCAATATGGAACTGGATGAATATATCAATTTGGAAGCACGTGTAACAGGACGGATGGCATTAGTAGATATATCTGCAACGGGTGAGGAGAATGTTATCGATTACCAGGGCGAGAAAATGAATGATCTGGATTATCGTCGTAAACAGCTTGAACAACTCCAAGAGGAAGTAATAGATCTTGAAGAAATGTCGGGTGGACTATCTATTACAGACCTTACATTAAATGATTTTAAGATGGATCTGGTTGAATACATGGAGAATCATAAAGAAATGATTGAGAAAGCACCATTAGGATTATATGCAATCGCACCAAATCATTCAGATTCAGATCTAAAACCAGGAGTCATTTTCTGTCTACGTCAAATCAATCAAAAAGCAACTATTCCAGATCAAAGTGCTTTAGAACCATATTACCTTATTTATATTGATGAAAATGAACGTATCTCTTATAGTCATGTGAAAAGCAAGCAAATTCTTGATTTGTATCGAAAACTTAGTGTTGGTCAAACAGAAATTTATCCAGAATTAATTCATGCATTTGAACAAGAAACGAAGGAAATTACGGATATGGAGAAGTATCAGTCAATGTTATCCAGTGCTACTGATTTCATCATCGGTAAAAACGAGGAGATGGGTATGGCATCGTTATTTAGTATCGGTGAATCCTCTCTTTCATATGATACATTCCAAAAAGCAGAAGACTTTGAGTTAGTTTCTTATCTTATCGTAAAGTAGGTGATTCCATGCGAAGTCAACTTATTGACGTTTTCCATATGCCGCAAAAAACTGTCTTTAATCGTAAAATAGCGAAGAAACAATTTTATGAGCAAGGTCAATTAACACCTGATGAAAAAGAGCTGTTAACTACTGAAATTGACAGCATCTATTTACTGGCTATCTGCAAACAGGACACTCTAAATATTTCTAAGTACGTTAATGAAGATAAGCGGTATGAAGAAATCTATTGGCTATCAGTTTCATTTAAAACGATAAACAGGTATGAACGAATGGTGAAGCTGTTTCACAAAGTCTTGCCAAATCCAATTGTGATTATTGCATCCGATGAAAATGAGAACATCAGCATTAGTGCTGCGCATAAGAGGTTAAACAACAATGATGAGACTAAGGTCGTAGTTGGAAATGTAATTCAGTCACCCTGGATTAAATTATCGGATGTTAATGATGGAGTACAACGTTTTCTACAGCGGATTCGTTTTAATAACTTATCATATAGTAATCTCTGGGCGTTTTATGAAAGTGTGCATTCAGCGATAACGATGAGCTCATTAATTGAAAATATAAGTACCTATCCTAAAATAAGTACATCATCTGAAGAGTTGTTACCACTAATCACTTCACTTAAGGATGTCGATAAAAGTATAGATCAACTTCGACTATTACAAAAAGAACAGCTTGATTTCGGGGAAAAGATAGAACTCCACATAAAAATAAAGAAAAGGGAACAAGAAAAAGAACAGATATTGAAACAAATAAGGGAGTTGTGTTAGATGGATAAGCTAGACGGTAAAACATTTGATATTGTTGAAGATAACATTGAGAAAATGAAAGAACTATTTCCTGACATATTTACAGAGGGTAAAATTGATATGGACAAGTTCATGTTGACGTTGGGCGAACATGTTGAAAAGGATAAAGAGCGTTATGAGTTTACATGGAATGGAAAGACAGAAGCTATTCAGCTGGCACAGAAACAAACAACTGGAACTTTACGTCCTTGTAAAGAGGAAAGTGTGAATTGGGATACCACAAAAAATTTATATATCGAAGGGGATAATCTTGAGGTACTCCGTATTCTTCAAAATTCTTATCGTAATAAAGTGAAAATGATTTACATAGATCCCCCTTACAACACAGGTCACGACTTTATTTATAATGATGATTTTAAGGATAATATAAAGAATTACCTTAATAAAATGAATGAATCTCTAAAGTCAAATGCTGAGGTAAATGGCAGGTATCATACTGATTGGTTAAACTTTCTGTATCCTAGACTAAAAATAAGCAAAAACATTCTTAAAAAAGATGGCGTTATATTTGTTTCAATAGATGATAATGAATATTCCAATTTAAAAAAGGTTATGGATGAAATTTTTGGTGAGAATAATTTCCTTGCTACTTTTGTTTGGAAAAGAAGAGCTTCATCCGCCATGGCAGACAGATTAGTATCAACAGATCATGAATATGTAATTTGTTATCAAAATGGTGAATTTACATCATTCAATGGACTTGAAAAAGAATTTAAGGGATACAGTAATCCAGATGGAGATCCAAGAGGCGATTGGACAAAAGGTGATCTAACTGTAGGCATGACTAAAGAACAAAGACCCAACCAATATTATGATATTAAAAATCCAAAAACAGGGAAAATTTATAAACCTAGCTCTAAGAGGATATGGGCCTATATAAAGGAATCTATGGATAAGTTAATTGATGAAAATAAAATTGTATTTCCCGATGATGAAAATCAAAGACCTATGTATAAAAGATTTAAACATGATATGAATATCAAGGTGAACCCAATTTCAACATGGATAAATGAAGGCTCTAAGTTAATAGAAGATAACGCCCAAGCTATTAGTTTATCAACAGGATTAAATTCAGAAGGAACTAAAGTAATACAGGAATTATTTGATTATAAGGCATTTGATTATCCAAAACCTACATCTCTAATAAAATCATTAATAAAACAAGTTTGCGATGAGGGTGATATCGTTCTAGACTTTTTTGCGGGATCAAGCACAACAGCTCAATCACTACTAGAGGTTAGTGAAGAAACAAATAAATCTATTAGCTACATTTTAGTGCAAATACCGGAAAAAATATTGGAAAACTCTCAATCATATAATGATGGTTTAGATGACTTATGCAAACTTGGTAGGGAACGCATTAAAAAATTTATAGCTAAATCGAAAATTAATTATGCTGATTCAGGATTTAAAGTATTCAAGTTAGACGAAACCAACCTACATGTATGGGATGAGGAATCATTAGATCTAGAAAAAGATTTAATGGATATGATTGATCCAGTTAAAGAAGGGCGAACACAAGAGGATGTTGTTTACGAGATATTACTGAAGTATGGAGTAGATTTAACTATCCCTATTGAGAAGAAAAATATAGCTGGTAAGTCAGTATATGATGTTGGTATGGGATATCTCTTAATTTGCTTGGAACGTGATATTACTTTAGACATCATTAAACAGATCGCAGAAAAAAACCCAGCGCGTGTTGTTTTCTACGATGAAGGATTCAAAGATGACACTGTTCGAACAAATGCTCAACAAATCTTAAAGCGCCACAACGTAGAAGATATCCGTGTTATTTAAGGGGGTGTTTCAGTAATGAAGATTAAATTCGATGAACAGCAATACCAATTAGATGCTGTCAACTCTATTGTAGACATTTTTGATGGACAACCTGTAAAAGAATCCAACTTCTCAGTTGGTGCAGGACATATCCTAGGACAGCAACAAACGGAATTAGGTATTGGTAATAAGCTTGAACTGTCAGAACAAGAAATATTAGAAAATATACAATCGATACAAAAGGGAAATCACTTGAAAAAAAGTAATATTATCCAAGACTGGAATTTTACTGTTGAGATGGAAACAGGTACAGGGAAAACGTATGTATATACTCGCAGTATTTTTGAACTAAATAAAAAGTATGGTTTCTCGAAATTTGTAATCGTCGTACCAAGTGTGGCTATACGCGAAGGGGTATACAAATCGTTCCAAATGACTGCTGATCATTTTAATGAATTATACCCAGGGCAGTATTGTCATTATTTTATCTATGATTCATCAAAGCTAGAGAAAGTTCGTCAGTTTGCAACAAGTAGTGATATTGAAGTAATGATTATTAACATCGACGCATTCAGGAAAAGTTTCGATGATCCTGAGAAAGAGACAAAAGCGAACCTTATCCATCGTGAGCGGGATACGATGAATGGGAAAAAACCAATTGAGTTCATTCAAGAAACAAACCCAATTGTAATTATTGACGAACCTCAGAGTGTTGATAATACAGAGAAGGCGAAAGAAGCAATTGCATCACTCAACCCATTATGTAAGTTGCGTTATTCGGCAACACATAGAGAAACGTATAACCTGATGTATAAGTTGGATCCTATTGATGCTTATGACCAACGATTAGTGAAAAAGATCGAAGTGCTGTCAGTGAATTCGGATGATGATTATAACGATCCATACATTAAGCTTATTAGTGTTTCAAACAAGAGTGGTTATAAAGCAACTATAGAGCTCGACGAGAAAAAGAAAAACGGTAATGTAACGCGTGTTCGAAAACAGATAGATCCTAATAAAAAGAACAATCTGTTCCTACTATCTGGTGAGCGTGAATTATATCAAGGTTATGTTGTAGCTGGAATTGATTGCTTCCTAGGGAATGAATCGATAGAGTTTGAAAATGGCAAAGTACTGGGACTTGGTGGAGTGATCGGTGGAATGGACGATAACCTTTTAAAAAGATATCAAATCCGTGAAACAATCCGAACTCATTTAGACAAAGAGTTAAAACTAGTTCATAAAGGGATAAAAGTACTTAGCTTGTTTTTCATTGATAAGGTTGCTAACTATCGTATTTATAACGATGATGGCACATGGAGCCATGGGAGATATGCTCAAATGTTTGAAGAAGAGTATATGAACTTAATTAAGCATCAGAAATATCATACGTTATTTAAAGAAGATAGCTTTCTTACAAACTTTAATGTAGAAGATGTTCATGGCGGTTACTTCTCGCAAGACAAAAAGGGGAATTTTAAAGACAGTCGAACAACAAAAGATGGTTCTCTCCGTTCGAATAAAGATGATGAATCCTTCTTTGAGCTGATCATGAAGAATAAAGAAAGATTACTAAGTTTTGATGAACCGAAGCGGTTTATTTTTTCTCACTCGGCACTTAAAGAAGGATGGGATAACCCAAACGTATTTCAAATTTGTACGTTAGTCGAAACAAAAGACACCCTAACAAAACGGCAAAAAATTGGACGCGGTCTTCGTTTACCAGTTAATAAAGATGGTCGCCGTGTTTATTATGAAAACGACAATATATTAACCGTTGTTGCAAATGAATCCTATGAGGAATTTGCAGATTCACTTCAAAAGGAAATGGAAGATGAAACAGGCATTAAGTTTGGATATATCGAGCAACAGGCTTTCGCACCAATTACTTTTAAGGACGAAAATAATGAAGAACAAATACTTGGTTATGAAAAGTCCGAGAAATTATTTGATTTTCTGTTAGAAAAGAAATACATCGATAAAAAAGGTAAAGTAAAAGATTCTCTTAAGCAGGATTTAGTTAGTGAAGATTTTTCGGTGCCCGATGAATTTTTACCTGTACAACAAGAGATTGAGCGGGTAATCAAAAAGTCGATTAAAAAGCTACCTGTATTTAATGAAAAAGATAAAGTTTCCATTGGGTTGAACAAAGAAGTATTATTAAGTGAAGACTTCAACCAATTATGGGATAAGATTAAATATAAAACTACATATTCCGTTCAATTGGATAGTGAAAGACTAATGAATGAAAGTGTATCAGCAATTAGAAAATTAGCCCCATTTAGAGCACGAAAAGTTAAACGGGAAAATGCACTCCTGAAAGTTGAGCACTCTGGGGTTACAGGTGAAGGACAAACACTAAGGGTATATGAAGCTTTGGAAGAAGAGCGAAGGCTACCTGACATATTACGTTATCTGCAGGAGCAAACAAATCTTAAACGCCGAACTATAGTGGATATACTTATAAAGTCCGTACGTCTGGATGATTTTAAAAAGGATCCACAAGCATTTATGGAAGCAGTAATGAAGATCATTAATCGGGAAAAGCGTAAACTTATCATCGATGGCATTAAATACGAGAAGATTGGTGACCACGAATATTATGAGCAATCACTTTTTGAAAATGAAGAGCTTGTAGGGTACATGAAAGCTAATGCTGTTAAAGTTGATTATGACAAGTCTGTATATAATTACATTAAGTATGATTCTGACACAGAAAAAACATTTGCTGAAAAACTCAACAACGATGAAGATGTTAAGTTATTTGTAAAACTACCTGGATCGTTTGTCATTGATACACCATTAGGAAACTATAATCCCGATTGGGCAATCTTAGTCGAGAATGATGGTGTTGAAAAGCTATTCTTCGTCATTGAAACAAAAGGTAGTACAGATCAAGAGGACCTTCGCCTACGTGAGGACGGTAAGATTGAATGTGGACGTAAACACTTTGCTGCACTTGAGAATGGTGTTAAGTACGATGTTGCAAGTAGTTATGAGCAATTGAAAGAGAATATATAATAAATTACCGCTAGAGTGTTTAGCTCAGACATCTAGGATTTTAACTAACAAGAACGCTAAAGACTGTTAATTATAAATGTTGCAGTTTCTTTAGCGTTTTATTTATATGATACTGATAGTTTAAATTACAAATGTAGAAAAGGGGTAATGTAATGAGAATTACCGAGATTAATCATCTCCTTTTTACTGTTACCAGTTTATCCAGAATAACATCCGTAAATCTGTAAATTGTACCAAATACAAATTAACGAGGGGGATTAACGATGAAGAGATGGTGGATGATTCGTGCGGGAGATAACAATGAACTAATTCCAATATGGAAGGACAAGGGTATTGCTTCCATTGGGTGGCCTAAATTGGGTGATCCTAAAGAATATCGTTCAAAAGAAGAAATGCTAACAAAAGCAAATACTGTATTTGGTGATAGTAAACCTAATACTAGAAAGAGCTGGATTAATCAGGTATGGCGTTTCAGCAGAGAAATAAAGAAGGACGATAGAGTTATCACTTATTTTAAAGAAACTAGAGAATACCTGGTTGGAACTGTAACTGAAAATCATTTTTATAATGAGTCAATAGGAGATCCCGCATATCCAAATAATATAAGGGTTGAATGGGAAGAAACTACAGTTATTAGAGACACACTATCACAAGCAGCGAAGAATAGTTTAGGTTCGGTATTAACAGTGTTTCGCGTAGATGATTGGGGTGGTGAGATTGAAAGATTATTAGAGTACCCTTTTATTGAACCAGATGAAACAGATGAAGCTGAAGAAAGTGAAATAATAGAAGACTTGGTTAATAAGGCACTGGTAATGGTACAAGACAAAGTTGATAAACTTGACCCATGGCAAATGCAAGAACTAGTTGGAGGACTTTTACAAGCAATGGAATACAATGTTCAGGTAAGTCCAAAGGGCCCGGATGGCGGTGTAGACGTATTAGCATATAAAGATGCATTTGGATTTGAAAAGCCTATTATTAAAGTGCAAGTGAAGCATCGTAAGTCTTCCGCATCTGCGCCAGAGATTCAGCAGTTATTAGGGGCAAATCCGATTGATGCTAATAGTTTATTTGTTTCAACCGGTGGATTTACATCACAAGCAGAAGCGGTAGCTAGACATAATTCTGTTAGGTTGGTAGATTTGGAGGAATTGGTTAGTTTGATAGTGAACTGGTATGAATCTATACCAAATGATGTAAGAAGTCTCTTACCATTAAAGAAAATATATTTACCTGATATTTTAGGGTAAATCATATTAATTCAATGCTATAATAGAAATAAATAATCGACTAGTTTTGATAATATGATTTCAAATGAAAGGGGATACAAATGAAACAAGAAATATTAAGTAGAGTGTTTGATAGACTAAATAAAGAAACTGTAATCGAAGTAATTCAAAAGATGAAACAGGGATGGACACCAAGTAAGAAACAAAAGAGAGTTAAAAAGGAATTACTGGATGATTTTTTACAGCTAGCAGATCTGATTAATGATGAGAGAATTGAAGACTTTGTAGAAATGGCCGTAATGACTAAACAAATTGGATTACCTGCATACACTTATAAGGTAAATAATTTAAACTTTTTGCAAGAGCATCCAATAAGAGAAATCACTGATTTTGTGTTGTTTGAAAAGTTCTTAATTACAATTGAGGAAAGTTCTGAAACAGATCAGGAATTAAAGATGCAGCTAAGAATAAAAGAATATAATGAACGTTGGAGACATGGCGGGGTACTTGACCGAAATAGTTTAACGGCTGTATACAAGATAAATGTTAGTTTGGATAAAGAAAAGAATAAAATAACAATAAATGCTGGTAGTGATCTTATTCATGAGGTAACTAGGCAATTTGTTCTACAAGCTTTAAAATGGCCTGTTATATCATATCGAATTGTAGAAAAGGCTAATCAAAGTTATCAGATAGGAAATGCTAGTTATAAGACAGCAATATTACTTGACTTTATAAATAACCGTCTTAATCCAAGTGGTATAGATGCTAAATTTAAGGAGATTAAATTTAATACAAGAGGTAAATTACATAATAGTGAGGGAATTAGGAATGTAACTATTAACGGAAATGATATTTTATCCTCACAACTTGCTTGCGAGTATATTACATTAGGGAGCGGAATTGTTTCATTTAAATTAAGTTTGACTTATAATGAACAAGATTTCTCAGCTATTTTCTCACTAAAAGGTGAGAATGATGACTTGATGAAGATCGTGATAGTTGATTTAGACAATCAAGAAATAAAAGAAGAAATTATGGAATTAATACAAGAACATTATATTGACATGTGTAATGAGGGACTGAAGGATATTGATGCTACTAAAAGAATATTAGAAACAATATATGACAAATACACTGAGGGGGATAAATTTGTTTTTCAAGTAATTCAGGATAGTGTGCTTAAGGTAAATGAGTGCCTTGCAAATTCAATAGAAGATACCGATATAGAGGATGATTTCTACGAATTAATAACTGAAATTGTATATAACAACAAGATTATCCTTGATGCAGCTGGATATAATGGTATTAATGAAGATTTGGAAAAAATAATGAATACTCTAGAAAGTAATTTTACTGATCTCGATGATGAAGATTTAGATGACGAAGAAACTGAATAATAATAAGGAGGTGAGGTTATGTATCTAGGAATAAAGGATTGTATAATTTGTGAAATTGACAAGGATTTATCTGTAGATAAAATTAAAAAAGGCCTCTCCTCTACAACCTTTGAAGTATTTAATTTTAAAGTTATTGATTCAGATATCTTAGAGGTCGAGTATAAGTGGTTAGATTCAATTAAAATAAAAGACAAAATTGTTAGTAGAAAACAAAAGACGGTAAAAAGCTGGATTTATCATAAGATAAATCACATAATAGTTTTCGCCAACTCAGAAAGTGACGTAAACTTCTTTAAGATAAAGATCCAGAATTCATTACATGTGATATTTAAAGATATAAATATTTTTGAGAAGTGGAAGAAGGATTATTTGAATAAGGGGTTATGGATTGCTGACCTGACTAATATTCAAATAAAAAATAATATTATTCCCTATGACGATGAGGAAATGATTAATATTTCTATACATCACTTAGACTTCAAAGAAATAAATGCATACTTAACAAAGCGATTGGATTCTTTGGTAAGTTTAACTTTTAAATATAATGGTTCAAACAACATAACATTTTATTTAGACCCAAAATCAATTATTTCATTTCCTGATACAATAAGGTTAAATGAAATGATTGAGGTATTTGATGAGGTGTTAAATGACCAAAAATAGAGGAATTTCTTTAATATTTTTATTCCTGTCTTTTATTACACCTATGATTATTTTATATTTTACGGATTTTGAACTTCCAGATGATGAACCTTTATACAAGAAATTAAGTGAACAAGCAACATTGTTAAGTTGGATTTTTACTGGAATTATAGGGTTTGTTTCTTTTATTGTCTTGTTTATTACTTTTACATTCGAGAATAAGTTGGTTGTAGCAGCGAATACATTAAAAAGAATTATTACACCTTTTGGATATAATTCGAAGGAATTAAAACAGGCATTAATAGATTATAACTCTTTGTTAAAAAGAGATAGAATTCTAGATTTTTTATTTTATGTCTTTTTATCCATTGGAAGTATTGTTTCTATTATATGGGGGACTATTGTAGGGTTCTATACAAAATTTCAATTGTCAATAGAGATTGACCTTTCTCTGCCTTCAATGATAGTTTTTGGAATATACGCCTTCTGGATAATACTACATGCTCTCTTTATTTTAGTTGGGATTGTCATTTATCAAGTTCGATTCAACAAAAACCCCTTTATGAAAGGATTCCTCCCAACAATAAAAGAAGTGACGGACATAGAATACATTGAAAAAAATGGGGTAGACTTTAATGAGTTCTTTTCTATTAATTACCCTACGCTAGATTTTTATCAAAATCCTCCCCAAAACAATCCAACATATGAATTAGATTTTTCTTTGCCAATCGCTATGAATCATTATCAATTTGTGATGAAATTTTACTCAAATGAAAAAGTTATACTTAGATGTTATGGAATATTAGATAATATAGTAGATTATGATAATGTTGGTAAAAGTCATTTAGTAAATTTAAGCACAGATTTTAAAAAATCTGTTTATAATGAGCTTTTATCTAATGATTCACATGGGGAATTACAAATATTTAATTCTGAAATGGAAGTTATTTCAAGGTTCCTGTTGGTTAAGAAGGTTGTAAGTAATCATCATTTTTACTATGAATTTAGTAGAAGTATTGAAATGAGTGGAAAAAATTTAGATAAGGGTCTTCTACAGAATTTAACAAAAGCAATAGAATTAGATATATTAGAATCTAGTGAAACAAAGAAGTAACTGCTGAAGCATACTTAAATATGTCTCAGGAAATATTATTAGGGTGACTGTAAAAAATATTACTGCCACCCTTTTTATAATCCGAAAATTAGGAGTTTTTTACCCTACAAACCGGTACGGTGAACCGTATGAGGTTTTTAATAAAAAGGCCTGCCAAAGGTGAATGTTAATTATTTCAATTTTAGACAAACAACAATAATTGTATTAATATACATTATTGATTATAATTATAGTAATTGATTATCATTATAGGAGAGAGCTATGAAAAGAAAAAATATTATTATTATAGGCGCAGCAGGAAGGGATTTCCACAACTTTAATACTTACTACCGAAATAATGAAGAATATAATGTTGTTGCTTTTACAGCAACGCAAATTCCAGATATTGATGGACGTAAATATCCAAGTGAATTAGCGGGTGCACTTTATCCGGATGGTATTCCTATTTTTTCACAAGATCAATTACCAGAGTTGATCAAGGAATTACAAGTGGATGAATGTGTCTTTGCATATAGTGATATTGGGTATGAAGATGTGATGAGAGTTAGCGCCATCGTGAATGCAGCGGGAGCGAACTTTAAATTGCTAGGACCAAACAGCACGATGTTAACTAGCAATAAGCCTGTCATTTCTGTATGTGCTGTACGTACTGGAACAGGTAAAAGCCAAACGTCGCGGAAAGTGATTGAAACACTGATTGAGAATGATTTAAAAGTAATTGCAGTGAGACATCCGATGCCTTATGGCGATTTAAATGCACAGCGTGTTCAACGCTTTGCCACAGTGGAGGATTTAAAGAAACATAATTGTACGATTGAAGAAATGGAAGAATATGAGCCACATGTGGCACGTGGAAATATTGTGTATGCCGGTGTTGATTATGCAGATATTTTGGCAGAAGTGGAAAAGGACCCAGATGGATGTGACGTTATTTTATGGGACGGAGGAAATAATGACTTCTCCTTCTTCAAGCCTGATTTAGCGATTACTGTCTTGGATCCACATCGCCCAGGACATGAGCTGAAATACTACCCTGGCGAAGTGTGTTTAAGAACAACCGATGTGGCCATAATTAACAAAGTGGACAGTGCAACAGAGGGAAATATTCAAATTGTAGAAAGTAATATAAAATTAGCAAATCCAAACAGTACGATTATTAAGGCTGAATCAAAGATTACCGTTGAACATCCAGAGAGAATTGCAGGGAAACGCGTGTTAGTCGTAGAAGATGGTCCGACGTTAACACATGGGGAGATGAAACTTGGTGCAGGTACAGTTGCAGCTGAACGTTTGGGTGCGAAGGAAACCATTGATCCACGTCCATTTGCGGTTGGAACACTAACTGAAACATTAAACAAATATCAACATATTGGAAATGTCCTTCCAGCGATGGGGTACGGCGAGCAGCAATTGAAGGACCTTGAAGAAACGATTAATAATGCTGACTGTGAAGCAGTAATCATTGGTACACCGATCGATTTAACACGCGTCATTTCGATTAATAAACCGTGCACACGTGTACACTATGATTTAGACGAAATTGGGAATCCAAACCTAGTCGATATATTAAAAGACTTTATTCAAGAATATAAACTTGTGAAATAAACACTTGGTGTAGCCCAAACAATTCGAAAAAGACTAGCAGCAGATACTGCTGCTAGTCTTTTTCGAATGTAAGCGTCAAGAGGGA
>NZ_JARZFX010000011.1:0-99421 GCF_036026595.1 Virgibacillus tibetensis
TTTACCTTAAAATGAAAGAAAGGTCAGCTTTGCACCTGACCTTCCCTACGTTAATTCTTTAAATTTCTCTAACAACTCTTTTCCCTGATAACCATCTTCAATTAATCCGGTTAACATTTCTTCGACTTTTCCTTTACGACGATCTATTATTGTTCCTACAAATAAAACGTTTAAGTTGGTTCCTATTTCATTTATTCCAATAATCGATGTTATAAATGTAGCCGGCTCATTACTTTCTTTCGTTATTTTCACTTGAACCATAATCTCTTCTTTTTCTTTGCGTAACAAATCAAAGAAGCTTAAATAGGAAGATTCTGTGTACGCTTCTATAGTCCACTGGTTTTTTTCATCCTCACGGTTAATAATTAACCCATCAAGTAAAGGGATACGTTGTTGAACAATCACTTCGTCTTTTTGCTCCAATATCTCTAAGGTTTTTAACTTGAATGTTTTCAACAAATTCACCTCTTTTCATGATACTAGCCACCTATATAGGACATTTCAATCTTCTTGCGTTTAGTATCTTTCTTCTCAGCTCGCTCGTCTGAGTAGCGATCTTTTCTTGCTCCCCACAAAGCTGTAAGTTCTTCGTCCAATTGTCCATTTGTTAATCCATCTCTTAACTTCTCTTTTATATTAAATCCATCTGAAGCAAATAGGCAAGTATATAATTTCCCATCTGCTGATAGACGGATGCGAGTGCAAGTGTCACAGAAGGAATCTGTTACAGAGGAAATCACACCAATCTCACCACCGCCATCTTTATAACGATACCTGGAGGCAACCTCGCCATAATAATTTTCTTCTAAAGGTTCAAGAGGAAATTCTTTATGTATTGTATCAACTATTTCTTTTTTTGAAATAACGTTTTTAAAGTCCCATCCATTATGATTACCTACATCCATAAATTCAATATATCGAAGAATAATATCTTTACCCTTGAAGTGACGTGCCATTGGAAGTATTTGACTTTCGTTCATACCTTTTTTAGCGACCATGTTTATTTTCACTTGTAAACCCGCATTTTGAGCGGCTTGAATACCTTTTAGTACAGGAAGCGTTCCAACACCTTTACCATTTATTTGTTTAAACACATCATCCTCTATTCCATCTAAACTGATATTCACACGTTTTAAGCCAGCTTCCTTCAATTTTACAGCCATTTTGGTTAGCAATATGCCATTTGTTGTTAATGCTATATCCCGGATACCTGGAATGCCAGTTAATTTAGCAATTAGCTGATCAAGGTCCTTACGCATTAGGGGCTCTCCACCAGTAATCCGGATTTTTTCCACACCTAACTTGGCAAATGTCGTAGCTAGACGAACAATTTCTTCATAATTGAGTAATTCACTCTCATGCAGAAATGGATAATCTTTTCCGAATATTTCCTTAGGCATGCAGTATGTACAACGCAGGTTGCATTTATCGATGACAGAAATCCGTAAATCCTTCAGCAACCTGCCGAAATGGTCATTAATTGGTGTTGATTCTATACTCATAGAGCCAGCCTCCTAAATTAAAATTCACCCTGGCCAATTGGATCGTTAAGTAATAAAGCTTCTACCTGATCTCCTGACTTAAATCCTCTTGTCCCTCCAGGCAGTACCATAAAACAAGTTGTATGCGCTAACGATGTAACAACATTAGATTTATCCATCCCTGCTAATTGTACATTTACCATTCCATTTTCGTATGTTATATAACTTCTTACGAATCTGGTAAATGGATTTGGCTTAGGGAAGTCTGCTGCTAATGTTGCTTTAATTCGTTTTAAATATGGATTATTATTAAATAAATAGTGCTGTATCACTGGGCGAACGAACAACTCAAAACCTACATAACAAGCCGACGGGTTCCCCGATAAGCCAAATAATAACTGGTTACCTTTTACTGCAACTGTAGTAACACTTCCAGGTCTCATTGCAACTTTATTAAACAACACTTCCGCTTCTAGTTCAGCATATATATCCGGCATCAAGTCAAAGTCTCCGACAGATACACCACCTGTTGTTATTAGAATGTCCACTTCCTCAAGGACATCCTTAATCTTCTTATAACTGGGATCAAATTCATCAGCAAGCTTGCCATAATACTTACATATACCACCTGCTTGCTCAATCTGTGAAGCTATCATATAGGCATTCGAGTTTCGGATTTTTCCAGGAACTAATTCCTGATCAACCTCCAACAGTTCCGTTCCCGTGGCAAGTACTCCTATTACCGGCTTTCTAGCCACTTCAACTTGATTATAACCAAATGTCGCCAGTATTGCTTTTACACCCGGGTTTATAATTGTACCTTCTGGTAGAAGAAGTTCACCATTTTTTACCTCTGAGCCCTCTTTTATTATATTTTGCCCTGCAGCCATTTTTCTCTTAAGAGACATGTATTGCTTATTATTTCTGTCACTGGTCTGACAGACTTCAAACATGGCGACACAGTCAGCACCGCTTGGGATTTTAGCACCGGTCATTATTCTGGTAGCCTGATTTACCTTGAGTGTTTTCGTAGGCAGCTGACCCGCACCTATATGTTCAACTACTTCAAATTCTACGGGATTATCACTTGAGGCATTCTGTGTATCTTCTGATCTGACAGCAAACCCATCATAAGGTGACTTATCAAATGAAGGTATATTATGTTTCGCACTAATTTTCTCAGCTAATCTTCTATTATTGCAATTAAGGATGGACACCTTTTCTCTTTCTCCTGTAATTCGGTGTTCCATAACCTTATTAACCGCTTCTTGTACCGCAATAGGTATTCGTCTTTCGACCATTCATACCGCCCCTTTCTAAGGAATTGGCTTAAACTCTCTATCTAATTAAAGTGTAACAAAGATAACTGATAATTGATATTATTATTCTTTATAAAACAAATGCTATGTTTGATGTTTTTTAAATGTGGGTACTGTTTATAGACGAAACAAACAGTCAAGTGAGGTGATTAAGTGGAAGAAATATCATCCTACAAGATTCAGCTGAATGAAAAACTGCAGACAAAAGATGTTATAAAGATTTACAACTATGCTTCAAAGAGTGACTATAACATATATTTATATCGTGAAAACGTTATAGCTGATGCTGAAAATTTACCAAAGCTTTTATCCTTTTTCTTTGTTACACCACTAAATAATTCACTAGTCATGATTGTTGACGGCAAAAACACTCATGATGGATATGAAGAAGTCAAAAGCATATTAGACAAAACAATCCAGGGCGAATTTCGTGTCAGCCATAAAATGCACACCGGCAAATCGGTAGTTGTATAACTAACTAAACCTAAAGGAGAGTTATTTAAATGGATGAACATAAAGAAATCGAACGCAGAGAAAAGAAATCGGATCCTAGTAAAGTAGGCGTAGCAGTAATAAAGTATGTAACCTATCTCGTTATATTTTTCGGTATTCTATGGTTCCTTATCAATTATGTCTTCCAGTTATTCTAAGCTAACGTATAAGAACTTATTATTTTGAACAACATGAATAAAGAATAGGGAGCGATGTAATGACTTGGATAACGTTGTTGATTATAGTAGTCATTTCCATTCTAATTTTTTCTTTTGTCAAAAACAAAAAGAATGTAATTGGAGAGGATTCAATCCAAACGAAAGAAGATCAGGAAGCACTAGAAGAAGATTATTTATCGCATGGAACAAATAAGGATAACGATCAAAAAAATATTTAAGAAGAACACCGCGAATAGGCGGTGTTTTTTTATAACGAATACCCTGTTAAATATTTTTAATTATTGTATAATTATAGAGAATAATTATGTTTTCAAAGCGGGGGTATTTAACATTAAAAAAAAATTAGGAATTATAACTTTTTTAATCTTATTGGTAATAACTGCATGCCAAAACCGCGAACCTGTAATTGAAAAAGTTGATGCCATACCGGAAAAACCTAATAGCGAACCAGAATTAGTTGAGCAGGTAAAAGAAGAGGAAGTTGAAGAATTCATCGAATTTTATCTGGATGATGAACAAATTACAATCAACTTACAAGCAGTTCCTATACTTAAGGAATATTTACATACAACAAAGGATCGTAGAAAGGCAACGGAACAAATGAGGTTCGAACGCATCTACAATAAGGAGCAGAGTGTTTATCTTCTTGAATTTTCCTGCAGTAATGACAAGTGCTCCTATTTAGCTTTTAATCAAACGAAAGACAACCAGGCACATTTAATAGCAGATTTAGCAAAATCGGTAGATGCAGTTATATCTCCAGAGGCAACAAAAATTTTATTTATATTTGAACGCAGTAACAAGTCCCTCCCCCAACCGTTAACAAACATTGTTGTTATTGACATAGATAACTGGGATATCGTACCATTAGTTAATGAAACAACAAATCGTGATATATTGAACTTCAACTGGCCCTTAGCTACTGTGGAATGGAAAGATGATGATTCTATCTCTGTGACAAAGCCTGCACTACTTGAACCAGATGATGAGCCACATTATGAGTGGCAGGAGGACGGGGAACTTCCTATGAGCACGATTACATTAAGAGCCGCGAGCAATTAACAGAAGGAGAGTAACATGAATAATAATCCTACTTTAGAAACTATTCTTAATCACCGTTCAATTCGTAAATTTAAAGACAAAAGGCTAACAACGGATCAAATTCATACAATTGTTAAGGCTGCACAACAGGCTTCAACTTCCAGTCATGTTATGGCATATACAATTATTGGAGTGACTGACGAATCAATAAAAGCAGACTTAGCTTCTATTTCCGGACAGCCATATGTTAAAGATAATGGCCATTTGTTAATCTTTTGCGGAGATTTAAACAGGATAAAACAACAGGCGACACTACAAGAGCAGGTGGATATGCAGGAGACCCTGGAAAGTACAGAACAATTTATAGTTGCTGCCATAGATGCATCACTAGCTGCACAAAACGCAGCCCTGGCTGCTGAATCCATGGGAATCGGTATTTGTTTCATAGGAAGCATCAGAAATAATATCAGACGTGTAAATGACATCTTAGATCTCCCTGACCATGTCGTACCTTTCTTTGGTCTTGCCCTGGGATATCCTGAACAACAGCCAGAAAAGAAACCTCGTTTGCCTATTGACGTTGTTTACCATGAAAATCATTATCAGGGTACTGACCAACAAAGAGAATTAATAAAAGACTTTGATAAAAGCCTTGCAACCTATTATGAAAATAGGTCAAAAAATTCACGAACAGATACATGGACTGAACAAATGATCAGAAAATACAGCAATGCCGTTCGAATGGATGTATCGCCTTACATAAAAGAAAAGAAATTTAACAGGCGCTAAAACAAATAAAACTTTAACTTCTTGCCGACAGTGGCAAAAGTTAAAGTTTTTTTAGTTCTCATTCATAAAGAAAGCATAACTTGTCCCCCCTGCTAATTTTCTGATTTAAAATTAGCAGCGTCAAACTCTAACGGATACTGATACTGATAGCTACTCAAACAATAGATTCTCTTCATGTTCAATGGATAATCTTTCGCCATTTACATCTAATCTTGCATGAACATAAAGCTTACATTCGCCTTTTTCACTTATTGAAAATGAAACAGTGCTTTGCGGATGGTAAATATCACCTTTTCGTAAAACCTTCATTACCGTGCTTCCTGTAAAGTCATGTTTGTTGTTGCCTATAGAGATAGAAACTAAGGGTGACTGGTGTACAATTTTGACCGGTTCCTCCCCAACATACTGAATAGATCGCATTACTTCGATTCCCTTATCTTTTTCATCTACTCTCATATGTAAAATAAAATCTCCTACCTGTTTCATTGACGAAACATTTTCAGACAGTTTTGCATTGGCACTCCCATATTTCAAATACAATACTGATGATAAACAAATGAATAAAATAAGGAAAATTAACAAGAGCTTTTTCACCACAATGCCCCCTGTGTAAATAACTTCTATAATATAAAACGAAAGTAACTCGGTAAAAGTTTCATTTTTCATTATATTTTTCAAAAATAGTTATAAAAGGAAATATATAGAAAGTATATTTCCGCTCAGTTAATCTAATTATAACTAGAGAAGACCTTATAAAGGAGGGCTTAATATGACAGTTGGAAGTCAAGTAAAACAGACAGTTGCTGGATTAAAAAGTGCGCAGGCCAGTTTCGAGCAATTTGCGTTGCAGACTGAAAATAAACAAGCCAAGCAGTTATATGAGAACGCCGCTCAACAAACGATGGCAATCTTACAAACTGTAGAACCAAGAATATTGCAAATGGAGCAAGAAGAACCACAATACAAAGGATTCTAGTGGACATATTTCAACAGCACGAAACGGATTTAATAGAGGAGGTTGGTCAATGCCAGCCTTCTTTATCCACATAACGGAGAAATGGGTGAAAATATGCCTGGTACTAAAATAGTTATTACTATCGCTTTACTCTATCTATTATCTGGATGTGGTCCAGATACAACGTCTGATTCTACAGGTGTTGAAAATCAGGATATTGAGTTTACTACCATATCGACCAATTCCTCAATAGACCAATCGGTTTCAAACAAAGCTAAGGAAAGCCTAAGCTCAAATGATGCTTTAACGTCAGTAAACGCAGTTAATACGGATAAAGATCTGTTGATAGCAGTAGAAGTTCATCATAATCAGCGTTTTAGATTAGCTAAATTACGTAAAGAACTGACCAAACAAATGGAAAAGGAATTCCCAAAGAAAAAAGTAGAACTTTCGACTGACCAGAAGATCGTTCTGGAACTGGAACAACTGGAATATGAAATTCAATCAGAAGCGATGAGTAAAAAAAAGCTGGAGAAGAAAACAAAACGAATAATTAAGTTGTCAAAAGAACAGACATAACGAAATGAGTGAAGGGCAATGGCAGATAAAAAGAAAAAAAAATTACCACCAGAAGCTCAGGAATACCAAGCTTTTCAGCAGCAAAGAGAAGTAAAAAGACCTATTATGAAAAATTGTATAAAAGCATTTTTAATTGGTGGGTTAATTTGTTTTATCGGTCAGTTAATATCCACTTTTTATATACATTTCTTCAATTTCACAGAACAAACTGTTGGCAGCCCTACTGTAGCTACATTAATTTTTATCACGATGATCTTAACAGGATTTGGTGTGTATGACCGAATTGGGCAATTTTCCGGAGCGGGCTCTGCGGTTCCAGTAACTGGTTTCGGTAATGCTGTTATTGCTGCGGCAATTGAACACAGAACAGAAGGGTTCATTCTCGGTGTAGGAAGTAATATGCTGAAGTTAGCTGGTCCAGTTATTGTGTATGGCGTATTCGCTGCTTTCGTGATTGCTCTTATTAAAACTATATTAATTCAGTGGGGTGGCTTTTAATGCTAGTCGGACATCAGACATGGACTTTTGAAAATAGACCTACTATTATTTCCACCGGCACTGTTGGTGGTCCGTTTGAAGCAAACGGAAGTATTCCAAACGATTTCGATATTTTACATGATGATATGTGGCTGCAACAGGATTCATTTGAAAAAGCACAACAAATGATGATGGAGGAAGCATGTCAAGTTGCCATTAAAAAATCTGCAATAGAAAAAGAACAGGTGCAATTTTTTATTAGTGGTGATTTGATAAACCAAATCACACCTACCAGTTTTGCAGCTAAGACCATGAGCATCCCCTACTTAGGGATATTCAGCGCCTGCGCAACCTCCGCACAAAGCCTGGCATTAGCTGCTTTTTTTATTAATGGGAATGGAGCCAACTACATTTTAAGCGGAGCATCAAGTCATAATGCTGCTGCTGAGAAACAGTTTAGGTATCCTACAGAATACGGAGGACAAAAGCCTCCTACTGCTCAATGGACAGTAACAGGAGCTGGTTGCGCCCTTGTAGCTAAAATGGGACAAGGTCCGGCGGTAACCTCTGCCACTATAGGGAAAATAGTTGATATGGGGATTACAGACCCGTTTAATATGGGAGGCGCCATGGCTGCTGCGGCAGTAAATACCATTGAGACTCACTTTAAGGAAAGAAATGTGGATCCCTCCTATTACGACCTAATCGTAACTGGTGATCTGGGACATATAGGCAGAGAAGTATCATTAGATCTTTTAAAGGAACGCGGTCTGCCTATCCAGGAGCAGCAATATGTTGATTGTGGTCTTACCATATATCGTGAAGGTCAGCCTGTATTAGCTGGTGCCAGTGGACCTGCATGCTCTGCCATAGTAACCTATGGACATTTCTTAAAGAAGATGGAAAAAGGCGAGATTAAACGATTACTTATGGTAGCCACCGGCTCTCTGCACTCCCCATTAAGTGTTCAACAAGGTGATCCGATACCATGCATAGCCCACGCCGTATCAATTGAAACAGGAAGTGATAGGATATGATCTTTTTTTGGGCATTCGTAGTTGGTGGAATTATTTGTGTAATTGGCCAGATTATGTTCGATGTATTCAAACTTAATCCCGGTCAAACGCTAACAATTTTAGTTGTAACAGGAGCAGTCCTGGATGGTCTTGGGCTCTATGAACCCCTAATTGATTTTGCAGGGGCTGGTGCTACTGTACCAATTACCAGTTTTGGCAACTCCTTAGTTCATGGAGCAATGGCTGAAGCTGAAAAACACGGTCTGATCGGGGTCGTTACCGGCATGTTCGAGGTAACAAGTGCAGGTATCTCGGCAGCAATTATTTTTGGGGTGATTGGTGCGATTTTATTTAAACCAAAAGGATAGGAGCTGAGCAAATGACGGTAGGTTCTCAAGTGAAAAGTTGCTACTCTTCAATAAAAAGCGTTGAAGCAAGTCTCGAATTATTGGCAAGTAAAACTCAAGAATTAGAAGCGCATGAAAAGCTTAATCAAGCAAAAGCTATTGTATCAGAAGTCAAAAATGATTTAAATTATCAGGTTATCCAACTTACGAAAGAAGAACCGCAATATAAGTAATTATACCAGGGAAGGAAGAAATCCTACATGCCAGAATGGATCATTGTTATACTCAAAACAATAACCTTGCTTACTATCCTTTTTTTTCTTACTAAATGGCTTGGTAAAAAACAGATTTCCCAATTAAATATTTTTGAATACATTTCTGGTATTGTCTTGGGTGGAATTGTGGCTATTCATACTGTAGATCCGAATAGCAATCTTGCTTATGGATTAATTGCCATGTTCATATGGTTTATTGTTCCATTTGCAGTAGAATTTATCTCATTAAAGAGTAAATCTTTCCGTAATTTTACCGAAGGAAAGAGCACCGTATTCATTCAAGATGGAAAGATTATGGAGGACAATCTAAAGAAGGAAGGCTATTCAACAGATGACTTACTTGAAAAACTTCGGGACAACAATGTTTTTCTTGCGGCAGATGTGGAGTTTGCTGTACTTGAGCCCTCTGGAACCCTTAGTGTGTTACCAAAAAAAGAAAATCTCCCGTTAACCGCCAAGGATCTTGGATTAAAATTAGCACCGCAGAAGGAGCCTCAAGCTGTAATAATGGATGGAAAGGTGCTGCTTGAACCATTAGCAAACCTTAACTTAAATACTAACTGGCTTGAAACTGAACTGGATAAAATGAACATTAGCATTGAAAATGTATTCCTGGCACAAGCAGACACAGATGCACAACTAACTGTAGATTTGTACGATGATAAAATCGCAGTGCCTGCCCCTACAGAAAAGCCCCTTCTTTTGGCAACACTCAAGAAATGCCAGGCTGACCTGGAGCTTTTCGCATTAGCAACACAAAACGATGAGGCCAAGAAGATATATAGTCAAAACAGTAAAAAACTGCAGCAGGCTATTGCTCTTGTAACGCCGTATTTAAAGTGATTGCATTTAGTAGTTAAAAGAGGATGTCTCATAGAAATGAGGGACACCTTCCCTTTTCCCATGTTATACTCAAAGCGACAATGAATGACTATTAAGGAGTATAACTAAAATGAAAAAGATAAGCATTCATATTATTTTTATAATCACAGTAATCATACTTACTTCCTGTACAAATAATTCCATGCAACAGAATAGCACTTCATTTGTTCGGGTAGTTGATGGAGATACATTAATTGCATCTATCGATGGAACTGAGGAGTATGTTCGTCTCTTATTAGTGGATACACCAGAAACAAAACATCCGGATAAGGGGAAACAACCCTATGGAGAGGAAGCAAGTATGCTGATGGAAAATACATTTTCTCCATCAGATCCTATTAAGTTGGAGTATGGAACCGAGAAAAGAGATAAGTACGACCGTATTCTTGCCTATGTTTATACAGAAGAAGGGGAAATGTTTAACGAAATGCTGCTGGAAGAAGGTTTAGCACGTGTAGCTTATGTTTTTCCCCCAAATGATAAGTATGTAGATGAATTTAGGAAATTGGAACAGGTGGCAAAAGATAGGGAAATTGGTATATGGAGTATTGAAGGCTACGTTACTGATTACGGATTTGATTCAGAAGCAGATTAGACTCCCTCTCTGAGAGTCTAATCATTGTATGATTCAATCACTGATTTTTACTGCAAGTTTACCAAATTGCTTGTTCCCTTCCAGATAGTTAAACGCTTCCTGGATATTACCCAGCAAATAGGTCTTATCGACAACAGGATGCATGTTGAAGTTTGTTATATGATCCAACATTGCTCGCAATTCCTGTCTGCTTCCCATTGTAGTACCGATTAGCTGATATTGCCCATAGAAGAACTCTCGTAAATTAAAGTCGATTGTATCCTCTGTAGTAGCTCCAAATATTACCATTCGTCCGCCTTTCTTTAACACTTTTAACGAACGATTGAACGTAGCACGTCCCACACTATCAACGACAAGATCAATTGTCTCCTTTTCTAATTCTTTTGGCCAATCAGAAGCTGTGTCTAATACGATATCTGCACCAAGCTCTTTTGCCTGTTTTTGCTTCTCCTTGCTCCTCGAAGTTACAATAACTTTTGCTCCAACATTTTTGGCGAACGAAATTAAGTAAGTTGCAACCCCACTTCCTGCTCCTGGAATGAAGACAGTATCTCCTTTTTTGACTTGGCCCTTTGTAAATAATGCCCGATATCCAGTTAAAGCAGATAATGCTAAAACTCCCGCTTCTTCCCAGGACAGATGGGCAGGCTTGGTTTCTACCTGATCTGCTGAAATGGCAATTTTCTCAGCAAATGTACCATGGTCAGGCATTCCTAAAATATCAAACCCTTTTGGTGGAGCATCACTCGTCTCATACCAGCGCAGAGCTGGATTTATAATAACCTCATCGCCCACCGAGAATTCAGTTACCCCTTCACCTACTGACTCAATTATTCCAGCTCCATCTGAACCTAAAGCTAAAGCCTCTGCTTCAGCTCCCCTTCTATTAGGAATATTCAGGTCTCGTCGATTAAGCCCAGCGGCTTTCAAGGAAACAACTACCTCCCCACTTTCAGCAACTGGTACCTCTATTTCTTTAATTTTTAACTCTCCGTATTCATGTATAAATGCTTTCATTGCTGTCATCCTCTCTACTCTAGTAAAAACTACTAAATTCTTCCAATTGGCTTTTATTTGTTATGTCGTGTGAAAATAACGGAACATAAATCAGTTCTTGTTTCTGAAATGTCTCTTTAATCATTTCCAAATATTGCTCTTCGTGATTTTTTCGTTGCAGCAGAAATTCTCCATCTGCATTTTCTGGTAATACTTTATTCACAATCAATGTTTTCACATTCAGGTGGTATTTATCAAGTAATCCGATCGCTTTTTTTGTTTCCAGAATGGGAAGCCGTTCGGGATTCAATACAAAGATAAATCCGGTCTCTTTCATATCGAGCAATACTTCTCTAGCTCTGGAAAACCGTTCTTGTCTTTCTCTTAAAACATCATAAATTGGATCTTCAATTGGTTCACCGTCATTTAGTAGCTGTGTATAATTTTCGTTTGTTTTTTTGCGCTTTTGCAGTAATCCTTCAATCCACACCCCCATTAACTCTGGTAAGGAGAGCAGGCGAATCGTGTGGCCCGTTGGTGCTGTATCAAATATAAGTTTATCAAAATGCTCTCTTTCTTCCAAGATTATTTGGATAAGCTTATCAAACAGTGCCGCTTCGTCAGCACCTGGGGAAGCTTTGGCTGTATCTAATTGCCGATGAACCTCTTCCACCATACCTGAATGTACAATACCCTTAATATTTTCTTTTACACCTTTTATATAATTATTCGTTTCTATTTCCGGGTCAATTTCCAAGGCGTGCAGATAGTCTGACACCTTTGTTATTTTACCGCCAATTGACTGATTAAAGATATCGCCAAGATTATGAGCCGGATCCGTGGATATTAGCAAAGTTTTATTACCTGCTTGAGCTGATTTCCAAGCGATTGCAGCTGCCGAAGTCGATTTCCCCACACCACCCTTGCCACCTACAAAAATAATCTTTTTCTTTAATTCCTGCATTGAATCACCTTTTTTCTTATAGACTTTTTCAGCAACAGCGTATTCCGGTCATTGGAGACTTCTCCATTCCCATACGTAAATGCCAATCATGGAATTTTTCTATCATATAGGGATAAAGCTCTAATGTATAATAATAAACTGGATTGGGTATCCCTATCATTTCGGAATAGAGCAACAACAAGAATAAATCATCCTCGTCCCGGAGTTCCCTGGCAATTTCCTGGCGATGCGGCATGCTTAATACTTCTTCATAATACTCGATCAATTTTTTCAGTTTATCCAGTACCATAAAATAAACCTCGCTTTCTTAAAATACAGAAAAGGGATCATGGTTTAAATGATCCCTTTTCCTCCTATTTTGCAGTCTCACTCTTATTAATCATCATCATTATCCACTGGTAAGTCGTGCTTCCCAGTTAAAGCTGATATGGCTGTTAATATAATCCATACAGCAAAAACCAGTATAATGGCTCCCAGGACAAATAATAACATATTCGAGTTATTCCCCATCCATGACCATTCAAATGCTACTTGCTGGAACATTGCGTACAGTGTCATGAACATCAAGAATATCATTGGGATTAATGCAATCGCATAATTACGACCCAGTCGCTTTAGCCATATAGCTATTAACAATAAGCTAATCCCCGCGAGCAGCTGATTTGCTGTTCCAAATAACGGCCATAGCAGATACCCTCCAGATCCAAATCCTCTTGGTCCTTCCGGTAACAGAACTAAAGCTGCACTCGACACAACAGCAACGCTAGTCGCTACATGCGTTCTTGTCAGTGCAGGTATCTTATATTCAACACCCAGTTCCGCAATAATATAACGCATTAAACGTACAGATGTGTCCAGGGTTGTTGCAGCAAAACTTACGATTATAACAGACACAATGGTTGTCGCAATATCAGGTGGTATTGCTAAGCCTGTAGCAAGGACGGCAGCGCCCTCTACAAAGACACCAAGACCAACTGCGTTTGCATCTGTAAAACTGCTGTATGTTGCTAAAAATTCATCTGTATTCGAAAAGAATGTAGCAACGGCCAGAATCGCAACTAACGCCAGAATACCTTCACCAACAGCACCTAGATAACCAACAAATCGAGCGTCCGTTTCTTTATTCAATTGCTTAGACGACGTCCCGGAAGAGACCAGTCCATGGAAGCCTGAAATGGCACCACAGGCAATTGTAATAAACAATAAAGGGAACCATGATATGTCTGTATTAAGATTCGCAACAGGGGCGGTAATTTCTGGATTTAAAAAGAGCAAGCCCAGATACAAAATCCCCAGACCAACCAAAAGCTGGTGAGAATTAATGAAATCCCGTGGCTGCAATAGCTTCCAAACAGGTAATGTGGATGCAATATAGACATATACCATCAAAATAATAATCCATATAAAGAAAGCAGAGGAAACTGCGCCTAATCCAAATAATCCGGTGCCATCCTCACCACCCATATAACCAACTAAGTCTATTTGCAGAAACTCTATTCTGCTGGCCATAATAGCAGTTAGATACATGACTGCTAATGCAATTAAAGACGGAACCAGCATCTTTGTATTTCTCTTATATACAGCATATCCAATCCATATTGCAAGTGGAATCTGAATAAATACTGCCAATACACTTGCTGGATAAGAAATAAATAGATTGGCAATTACCCATGCAAACACCGCATTAACCATTAAAACAAGGATTAGGATAATAAATAAAAATAAAACCTTTGCCCTTTGGCCAATTAAACGGTGTGCTAATGTACCAACTGATTGCCCTTTGTTTCGTACTGATAGAACTAGAGTACCAAAATCATGGACTCCCGCCGCAAATACCGTTCCTAATATTACCCATAAAAATGCTGGCAGCCATCCCCAATAGACAGCAATTGCAGGACCAAGAATGGGTGCTGCTCCAGCAATGGAAGTAAAATGATGACCCCACAAAACAAACTTATTTGTGGGAACGAAATCCACCCCGTCCTTGTATCGATGTGCGGGTGTAACATAATTGGGATCCAGCCGAAAAATCTTTTCCGCCACAAATTTTGAATAATAACGATACCCTAAAGCAAACACAATGATACCAATAAGTGCAACTAAAATACTAGACAATACGTTCTACCCCCTCCAAATTTATTAGGACAGTCCCAAACAATCTTAAAATAAAATCAAACGAATAATCAGACTTATCCTATATAACGCTATGTATAAGCATTTCACATTATTACAATCTTATGTTAATTCAAAAATATACAAATTGCAACATAGTTTTACCATAAAAAAGAACTGTATCAATTAGAACAGTTCTGTGTAAGAATAAAGATTTTTATAATATAGCTTACTCTGTCGATATATATTGTTCGATAATTTCATCACACCACGAGCATATCAATTCTGTCTAAGTGGAAATGCATCCTACAGAAGAAATACAGCAAACAGAGTAGTTACGAATAAACCAAGCATAACAGGAAGGAAGTTTTTCCGTACTAACTCCATTACAGAAACACCACAGAACCCTGCAATTGCTATTAATGAAGACCAAGCGACCAATGTCCCTCCTCCAGTCCATATCGAACCCATTTGACCAATCGCTGCTAAAGTCGCAGCATCAATCGAACTATTTTCCAGCGATGCAGCAAGCGCTCCGGTAAGAGGCAGACCGGAAAATCCCGATCCATCAAGTCCTGTAATGATACCAATGATTAATATACTAAACGCGGCAAATAATGCACCTTGCGGCAAGAAATCCTGTGTCGATTGTACAAGGTCAAATAATAAAGATGGGGCATTTTCTTCTACCCCCAGTATACTTCCTGAAAAGTCAGAACTTCCCAAGAAGAAAAATCCTGCAATTGGAATAACAGGCCCCATAGCTCTGAAAGCAAATACAAAACCATCTGTAATGTGAGAACTAATGTAATCCAAGGCATGTTGTCTTCCGAACGCTACTGTTGCTAGCAATAGAAGGATAACAGCAACACCACCAACAAACGCTGCCCCGTCTCCTCCTTCAAGTCCACTCATTCTGCCAGATAATAGCTTTTCGTAGACCATATAAATAACAACACCAAGTAGTGTTATCGGAACCATTATTGCAAATACCTTACTCCATGCAGATAAATTCTTAGCATATGCTTTATTCGCTGATTCTGTTGTGGATTGCATATTTTGCAGATCTAACTCATTTTCCTTATCACCTTTAGACCGGATTGATTTACGGTAGAATAAATAAGCCAGCAGAATTGCAACACTACCTGCCACCACAGATAGGATAAGAGCTTTATCTGCAACTAACGCCGTATCAACACCAGCTGAGGCAGCTGATAAACTAGGTGCAACCTGCACAATATAGTCAGAAGAAAGCGCCATCCCCTGCCCTGCAAGCGCTATGGCAACCGCAGCGGTCATAACTGGTAAGCCTGAACGTACAGCAGCAGGTACTAATAACGCACATATGAGTGGTACTGCGGGTGTCGGCCAGAAGAATAAAGATATAACAAAAGTCACACCTACGAGAACAAAGAATGAAACATGACCATTTATCATCATTTTCTGGATTGGCCTGATCATTCTCTGATCAGCACCCAAATCACGTAACGAATGCAGTAGGGCCAACATGAAGGTAATGATTAAAAAAATACTGAAAAGCTCTTGCGCAGCTACTAAATTCGCATTAAAAATGGCTGTAAATCCATCAATTAAACTCCCCTTGTATACCCAAGCTATGACAAATGTTCCAAGTAAGGTTGGTAACACAACCCCCTTACGGAAAACCATGGTACCTATAATTAGCAGTGTGAATAAACCATACAACCAATGAGAAATTGTTAGATCCATGTATACCTCTTCCTTTCCTGATGAATAGTCCTATAGCCTATGCATAACACAAGCTTAGCGCTACCAAGCTAAGTTCAAGTCCGGTTTACATGTTTAATTCTTTTTCACCTGGGAATATAATAATTGAACAACTTAAGAGGAGGAGATACTACTTGAAACCATTTATTAAGACGTATTCAAATGATGAACAACTTAAGACAGATATAAGCCTTTTAAAGGATAAGGGTGTAAACAAAGAAGATGTGTATGTTTTATCACATGATGAGGATCGAACAAAACGCATAGCTGGAAGTGCGGACACGAATACCATCGGAATCAAAGAAATGGACTTTGGCAATGCGGTAGGAACACTATTCAGTAAAAAAGGCGATGAACTACGCACGAAGCTGGAAGAAATGGGGTTCTCCAAAGCGGAAGCAGAAAATTATGAAGAAGATATGGATGAAGGTAAAGTGCTGTTAATTGTGACAAATAATGAAGCCGTAAATAGCTATTTACTTTAAATAAAAGTGGACAACCTAATGCGCATAGGTTGTCCTTTTCATTTTACATCGTTTTATGATTTTATAATAATTGCAGCAAAACGTGAGGGAATGAACCAAATGAAAAGGTAACCTCTTTTATATGAAGAGGTTACCTTAATGTGAGCGGACTAGTAATCTTTTAAGACGCGTTTAATAATGTTTTAGGCTGCTTGTGGAATAAAAAGAATACAAGCACGGTACATAAAATAAAGGATGGTAACATATAAGAACCATTATATACTAACGAGTACAACCAGACTGGCTGCCCTTCAATTGCCGATCCAAAAAATACGATGCCAGCAAAATAGTGTGCAATAAAACGTAATACTGACCCTAGAAGCACGCCGAGTGCGATATACGTAAGGTATACCTTAGTACTCTTTTCTTTAACTGCTTGTTGGATTTGTTTTGCAAAGATACCAGCGAACCCTAATACGGTAAACGCAATAGCATAATCAATAAACCCTTGTAATGGGTGCAGGATATATGCAGTACCTGTAGCAACCTGCAATACCCCCCATAAAAACCCTGCAAGCAAACCGCCTTTAATTCCCCAGCGAAATGCTATGATAAAAATCGGAATCATTGCAAAAGATATGGATCCACCCTGTGCCCAAATTTTGAAGGACAACGGAAGAATATCCAACAATAAAGCCAATGCTGTAAAAATTGCTACCTCAATTAAAAACAATGTACGCTTTGATTTCATCTAAACTCTCTCCCCTTTTTAAAGCTAAGTTCTATTTTTTGCACAAAAAAAGCAATGCCAAGGGGAAGACTTCCTGATGGGGAATCCGCTCACATTGCTTTTATTCCATCAAAAAAGCCACCATCCCTACGCTAGTATTAACTAACAGGTTCAAAGGGTAAGAACAAATTTGTTCACTCTCAGCCAAATGGCTCCCCCTGAAGGCTTCTATTATATTGCTTTTTTCGTTACTTATAGTATACCGTATCAATCATATATTTACAATTTTACATAACATTCCTTACTAGAGTGAGAGGAATTCCTCTACGTCCTTTACACATAACTGGATGGCAGACTCCCAAAAATCAGTAGTTGTTAAATCTACGTTTAAGTGCTTTCTTGCCAATTCTTCCACATTCATCCGTCCAGTATCCCTAAGCAACTCAATATATGATTCTTCAAAGCTTCCACCCTTCTCCTTTGCATGCGCATAGATACCCAAGCTGAAAAGATAACCAAATGTGTAAGGGAAATTATAAAACGGCACACCTGTAATATGGAAGTGAAGCTTAGACGCCCAGAAGTTTTGATCGTACTCTTCAAGCGCATCACCATATGCCTCTTTTTGTGCTTCGATCATCAACTCGTTTAATCGATTCACGGAAACTAAACCTTCTCTTCGTTCTTCATAAAAATTGTTTTCAAAAATAAAACGGGCATGTATATTCATAAAGAAGGCAACGCTGCGTTGAATTTTGTCTTCTAGTAATGCCTGTTTCTCTTTTTTATTTTGTGCACCTTTCACAGAAGCATCAGCAACAATCATTTCTGCAAATGTAGAAGCTGTCTCAGCAACGTTCATTGCATACCGCTGGTTTAATCCATTAACATCATTCATTACATGCTGATGATAAGCATGCCCTAATTCGTGTGCAAGTGTTGCAATATTAGAGGTAGTTCCAGAGTACGTCATGAAAATACGTGTTTGTTCACTATCCGGAAAACTAGTACAGAATCCACCTGGACGCTTACCAGAACGGTCTTCCGCTTCTATCCAGCGTTTATCAAACGCCATCTGAGCAAAGTCAGCCATTTTCGGACTAAACTCCCGAAATTGCTCAACAATAAAGCTTGCTCCCTCTGTATAACTGGACTTTTTAACAGATTTAGTCACAGGAGCACCAACATCGTACATGCTCAGTTTCTCCAATCCTAATATTTCAGCCTTCTTTTCAAGAAATTTTACAAAATGATGTTTATTATTCGTTATCGCCTTCCACATAGCGTCTAATGTTTCTTTCTGCATACGGTTAATGGTTAAAGGTTCTTTTAAAACATCAGCCCAGTTTCTGTGTTTATAGGTTTGGAGACGAAAGCCTGCCAAATGATTTAAAGTTTGTCCAAATAAATCAGCCTTTTCTTTCCAAGCTTTATCTAATTGTTCAAAAACATGCTTGCGAACTTCCCGGTCGGGGTTGCTTAACTTATTGGAAGCCTGCCCTACAGAATACGAGTTAGTTTCTCCCTCCTCTTCTAGTTCCACACTCATACTTCCAACAATGGTATCGTACATTTGACTCCATCCATGATAACCATCTACAGCAAGATCATTAATCAGTATTTCGTTCTCTGCCGATAATAGTTCTTTTGCCCGTTTTCTATTTTCATTAAGTACAAAAGAAATTTCTATTAATTGCGGGTGGAGCATCATTTCTTTCCATGCAGTATCATCAATTAAGACTAGCTTTTGTTCAAAATTAGTAACAACAGCGCTTAAATCAGCCTGTAATGCACTACGTTTGCCTACTAATAAATTAGCTTTATCATCGTTTACATCCTGTGCACTTAAGCAGCTGATAAAAGCAAAAGCTTCCCGAACCTTCTTCATAGTACTCTCTAAATGTGTAACAATACCTGCTAATTGATTTGTGCTGCCGCCTTCCTGACCAGGTACAAAGTTATCGACAGTCTTTGATAGTTTACCCATTTCTTCCTTAATGGTTTTGAGATAAGTAGTGAATTCTTCAGACTCACTTCCGCCTGGAAAAATAACATCCAAATCCCATGTCGGATTGTAGCTTTGCTGCATTAAATCGCTCCTCATAAAATAATAATTTCTGATTTTTACCCTATCTTTTTATTATAGCGAATAATAGAAATAGTTTCATTAAAAACATAATTTCTGGAAAATAAATGTTTTATTATTCAGTAATAAGGGTAGATGTGCATTAATCATAGGATTAACTACTTGACAACATATCTTTACTTTTGTACACTTAGTAACATAAAGTAACTTACGTACTTTTAATTAAAAACACTTGGAGGGATTTATAATGACAAAAACAGTTTGGAACATTGACACAGCTCATAGTGAAGTGGGATTTTCCGTAAGGCATATGATGATATCAAAAGCCAAAGGTGCCTTTAATAATTTCGACGCAGTTATTGAAGCAGATGTAGAGGATTTAACAAATTCAAAAATTGAATTTACGATTGACGCAAGCAGCATTGATACCCGTCAAAAAGACCGTGATGATCATTTACGTTCTGGAGATTTTTTTGATGTTGAGAATTACCCAAAAATAACATTCATTGCTACTGATATTAAGAAAAAATCAGATAGCAGGTATGATGTAACGGGTGACCTAACTGTTCGTGGAACAACAAAACCAGTTACAGTAGATGTTGTCTTTGAAGGACAAAGCAAGGATCCAATGAGTGGCAATGAAGTTGCTGGGTTTAGCGGCGAAACGAAGATTAACCGTAAAGAATTCGGCTTAACATGGAATGCACCAGTAGAAACCGGCGGTGTGTTGGTTGGAGAAGACGTTAAAATACAATTTGAAATTGAAGCACACAAACAAGCATAATTTAATTTAAAAGCCGAGCACAAGTACATTACGTACTTTGCTCGGCTTTTTTATTTTTTTCTCATGTGAGGTATAAAACTAGTAGACACGCTATGAGGAGAAAGATTAATGGGATTGAATGTTACTCAAAAGTTAATACCAGATCATCTAGTTTCAGGGGTTTCCTTTGAAATTAACCCCCATTTCCGTCAAATGTTAATAAATTTGGTGAAGGAGTTTAACTTTGCAAGCCTCTTAACATCACATCAAGCCAACATCCAACCTCCAAGCTTTTATGCTGTGAACCTGATACATACTTTATTTACCAGTAAAATATTCCGCTGAAGCAGATGTATATAGTTGAATAAGCATTTTCCCATTGTCTGAATTAGCGCGAATAAGCAATGGCTGATTATACATATTCCTGAATACAAAATCTGGCCCCCACCAGCTGACTGTTGCATCTCTGCCCTCCGGTACATATGGAACTGACCTGCTATGTGCATACCTCTCTACGATCTGAATACCTCTTAAATCAACAGCATTAAAAAGGGTGGATGATACCTGGCATATCCCCCCACCGATATCTTCTGCGAGCTCTCCTTTTACGATAACTGGTGCACGCTTATAGCCTCTTTCTTTTGTTCGTTCCCCTACAACATCATTAAATGAAAACACTTCTCCTGGGAATATAACATAATTATTAATCGCTTTTGTTGCTAAATATATATTGTGCGACCGCTCTTCATTACTTTTTTTAAAATGAGTAACATAGCTTCCTAATTCTTTTTCATAAATTTCCTCCAACAGAGCACGGTCAATCCTTGGGTAAGTATTCATGAGCGGGGCTTGTAATCCTTTAGCGTCTTCTTGATAGAATGTCTTTCGGAATAAAATAGTGAATTTATCTATATCCAGTGTAACTCCAAGTTTCTCAGGGATAATTTCCCCACTTTTATTTAGTTTTGCATTTTCAGGTTCTTTATGAACCTTATCCTTTAGTGTCCGAATCAAATTATCTAAACGAATCTCATCTATGAAGAGATGATCTAAATAATTTAATGAATACCTGTCAACCTCCAGTTTATCCAGCCATATGGTATTCTCTTCTTCCTGAACTGAATTTGCCAGGACATGCTGTAATGGAAAGATTACTATAATAATTAATAAAATAATCACTTTCTTCAATTTCTCACCTCCTACGCTTAGTATGAGAAAATGAGAAAAAAATAACCAGTATTTCTCCTTGTTTAATTTATTAGAAAATATAAATAGCAAATGCAACTATTGATAAAATAATAGTAACTGTATATATCCATAATTGTATAGGAATATTAGACTTCAGTGAACTTTTTTCATAATCGAGTGATCGTTTTAATTCATCTTCTACCGTGTCTCCATCTTTTTCATATTTTTTCATTTTATTTTCTTCCTGCTTAAATGCAAAAAGGGTTCCTACTAATGCTACAATAAATAAAATAGCTAAAAAGATAAGCAGCTCTAAACTCATTTTTAATCGCCTCCAGCTTTATAATACACGAATAGTTAACACTATGTCAGTGATGTAAAACACATTTGAAAAAGATAGCAGTAGAAAAATTTAATTATTTTCCATACCGCAGTATTCGTATCAATCTCAGTATTCCCTATTTGGCTATTTCTTTTTTTACAACTTTATGTAAAAAAAGAGCCATCAGTTTAATTAAACTAAATGGCTCCTTAAACCTCAAATTAACGAAAATCTCTTGATTCATCTATATATTGACTTGCAATTCTATATCCTACTAATGAAGCAATTAGAAGTATTATTCCATACAATGTTCCTTTTCTCATTATAAATGTACCTCCTCATTTTGCAGCTTATTTAGTGGTAACACTTTGAAATGTATTAAAACGGACGCATTTTTCCTTTTTTAAGAACTAGCTTCACTCCACCCATAAGGTATAATGAGCGATTATCAACTACTTTTTTCATTACTGCTGCTCGTTTACCTGATAGTTTATAATTAGAGAAAATACTACCAATACCATCCGACTGACCGAGTGAAGCAACTGTACCTTTATCATCAAATACGAAATCTTTTAATGGCTGATTTGTAAGTAATGCTTCTAAATTAGCAGCCACAACATCGGCCTCTTGCATTGCTAACTGGGCAGTTGGTGGATAAGGACGATCCGCTTCCTTATTCCAGACCCAAGAACAGTCACCTATTACAAAAATATTTTCCTCGCCAGGCATACGAAGATCACTATCAACATTTACTTTTCCTTTTGTAAGTTCAAAACCAGAATCTCCTAATACTGGGCTGCCTTTGACTCCACCAGTCCATACTACAGTTCCAGCTTTAATTAATTCATTATCCTCACCTACAATGAAACCTTCCGGCGTACATTCTGAAATAGCAGCACCTATTTTAATCTCTACTCCACGGTCCTCAAGTGATTTCTTCGCGTAATCAACAAGATCCTTATCAAACATAGGAAGGATAGATGGTGCAGCTTCAACATTAATAATCCTTACTTTACTGCGGTCAATATCATATTTTTTACACAGAGCTGGTACTTTTTCTGCAAGTTCCCCTACAAATTCAATCCCAGTGAATCCTGCACCACCGATTAAAATGTTCAGGCTGTCATCCTCAGCCTGCTCGTCACTATTGAATTTGGCAAACTGATATTCGATATGTTCGCTGATTAAACGACTTGAATCGATATCCTCAATTGCAAAGGCATTCTCCGCCATTCCCTTAATACCAAAGTCATTTGACTTCCACCCGAGGGCAACAACCAAATAATCATAGGTAATTTCACTATTTTCGAGTACTACGCGTTTTTCATCTTTTTTAATTTCTACAACTGAATCATAAATTAATCTTGCTTTATTAGGATTAATTACATCACTGATCATTACACGTGCATCGTTAGGTGTTATCGTTCCTGCCGCCACCTCATGCAACCATGTTGCTTCATAGTGATAATTATGTTTGTTGACTAGGACAATTTCTGCCTGCTCTGGTGATAGCTTTTGAATTAATCTTTTTGTAGTTGTCAACCCTGCATATCCTGCCCCAAGAACAACTATTTTTGGTTTATTTAAACTCATAAAATTTCCACCTTTCTCATTTTGTTCTAAGTAAAATTACTAGGAAAAGCACTCAATTAAAATAATGCCAATGCCTGTATGATTGCTCACGCAATAATACACTAATAATATCAAAGTTTCATTAATTACGCTAATAAACCAGCATTATTTATACAGGTCTAACAGTTATTTCATTTACATTTACATAATCCGGCTGCGTTACTGCATAAATTACTGCCCTGGCAATATCATCCGTCTGGAGGGGCTTCCGGTCTTTTGGCATCCGTTCTGTATTCCGTTCGGTCTCTACCATCCCTGGCGAGATATTTGTGACACGCACTCCAGACCGTGCTAACTCTTTTTCAAGTCCCATAGAGATGGCCCGGACTGCATATTTGGTCGCACTATAAACCGTACTGACCTTTGTTACTTCATGGCCTGAAACAGAAGCCGTATTAACAATATGACCAGTGGAGCGTTCCTTCATCTGAGGCAGTACGGAATTAATTCCGTACAATAAACCTTTAATATTCACGTCAATCATTCTGTCCCATCCATCCACGTTGCCGTCCGTTATTGCAGCACGCTCCATCAAGCCGGCATTATTAACATAAATATCAATAGGCCCAAAGGCTTCACTGGCTTTCTTTACCAATGCTTCTACATCTGATTGTTTGGATACATCTGTTACTACAGCCATTGCCTTTTTGTTCCCGGTCTCGTTAATACGTTCGACCACCGCATTCAGCTCTTCCTTTCTTCGGGCCGCAACTACCACATTTGCTCCTTCAGCCGCAAGATGCTCAGCTATTGTTGCTCCAATCCCACTGCTGGAACCGGTAATAATTGCAGTTTTTCCTGTTAACTTTGACATCGGCTTGTCCTCCTTATGGGTTTGGTTCTTCATTCTCCACAGTATCCTCATCCTCATTTGCTTCTCCGTCTTCTTCCTCCGTTGTTTCCTCCTCTATTGAGGATTCTTCACCTTCATCTAGTTTTGGGGCATCTTTATCTTTTTCTTTTTCTTTTTCTTTTCCCTGCTTTTCTGTCTCTTTCTTTTCAGTTTCCTGTTCTTTTTTCTCTTGTTCTATTACCTTTTCCTTTTCTTCTGCATTATTTTCATCTTTAACCGGTTGCTCATTACTATTTCTATTTTCCGTATTGGGAACATCCTTTGTTTCTGAGTTGTTATGTATCTCTACTACCAGCTGTTGTTCTTCCACAATTTCCTCTTCTGCTACTTCTTCCTCCTCTACATTATCCCTCTCTGTCCCTTTTTCTATAAGTAATTCCTGATCTAGGAGAATTCCATCATCAATCCTTATCTCGTCCGGCTCCATCGCACGCTTCACTTTCGAGTCACTAATGCGTTCTTCTTTTTCTGCTATGCCGACATCCTTTTCTGACAGTTTCACCTTCCCAAATTTATCTTTTGATGCTTCCGTTTGGTATATACCAGTACTAACAACTAAGATAAAAGCAACCAAGGTGAACAAGTTAATAACAATGAGTTTTTTACTCTGCATAATCACACTCCTACTTTCTATGTAACAATCAAAAAAATTAGCCAAATTATACCTTCTATTTTTATTGTAAGCTTTTATAACTACAAATTTCAAATTTTATTTTGGTTTTGTTCATAAAAAGTTCAAATTATGTAAAACGCTTACAAAATATATGGTATACTTTCTGTAACAAATTATAAGTTTACTAGTATAACTTAACTATTATTAACATAAAGGTGGGTTGTCATATGGCTGAAACGCAGATACGTGTAGTAAATGAGCTTGGCGAAGATGTAGCACATGACGGAAAAGAAGTTGGAGAGATCATTGTTAAGGGCCGTGGAGTCATGCATGACACAGAAGGCGGCTGGTCACATACAGGTGATATGGGTACAATAGATGAAAACGGTCAGATCCAAGTCATCGACCGGAAGAAAGACATCCTTAGCGATGGAGAAGGTGTTTCTTCTTTTGAAATAGAAAAAGTAATAACAGGGCATCCTGCAGTACAGGAAGTTTCCATCATTCCTACCCCCCACGAAAAATGGGGCGAGATAGCTCATGCATTTGTTGTATTGCATGACGGACATGATATAACTGAACAGGAATTAATTAACTTTACTACGAATAAAGTCAATTCGTCTAAATGTCCAAAGGCCGTTACATTTTTAAAAGAGCTTCCTAAAACAGCCAGTGGGAAAATTTTAAAAACGCAATTAAAAGAAACAGTTTAGCAACGCGATCACTTATAAGTATGAAACAGCTGCCTCACTTCATGGTGGCTTTTTTCATACTTATAGGTTCTTGACTAACCTCGGATACAACTTTAAATACTGTATTATCTCTTTCTAGATACATTAAAATTCACTTGTGAAGATCGGCCACGCAACAGTTTGTCTATAGCTAAGTGAATTTGAGGTCCTACATTGCCAGGTAAAACGGGTAGTTCTTTAACCACCTCATAGGTTACAACTTTATCTATATCTTTTTTTTAATCATGTTTAGCGGCCGAATTATCTTACGTAATTCACATTTGAAATATCATAATGTTCCAAAACCACAGGGTCTACTAGAAGGTTGCCTAGGAGATAATACCATATTTATTTTAGTACCTTTCTCCAGATTAATTTTCTCTGGAGTGTATCCTTCTGGCCATGGTGATTGTTCCTTTATTAACTTAATATATGAATCTTTAATGTCTTCCACTGTTTTATTTCCATCCATTGATAGCTCTAAGAACTCATTCCATGTATTTTTAGATCATCCTTGGTTTATAGCCTCTTGATTTATACTTCTCAAGTTTATTCTAGAATGAATTTCTTCTGAAGTAAGTTTCCCATATTTATTTCTTAAATACTCAATTCTACTCTGTTTTGATTCAATATTATTATTCCCAACATTCACACCATCTGTCTTACCCAATGCATCCCTTATCTTACTAGAAAATAAGTGGGTATTCTCGGTAGGCATACGTATGTTGTCAATCTCATCCATCGCTACAGATTTCGAGACGAAGTAATATTCCTCGTATTCGTAATCGCTGTATCAGCAAGCCTTCCTAAATCTGCTGCGTCTCTTGCTAACTTATCCTTTGCTAGTCTTGCAGTATCACTTAACACATTTCCCGCACTTCGTAGGGGCTTGAGATTGCTTCCCACCTTCAATCACCAAATTGCCAACATGGTTCAATTCCCGCTGAATGCTTGTCTGAAGGGCTTTATTTGACAACCATGACCTCCAATTTTGAGTTGATTTGTCCTGCGATCTCTTGGCTGTTTAATCACCCATTTAGCATTACATCAACAGTGTGGTCATCGTTTATCTTATAGAATAAAAAGAAAAGCCAACCGTTATATTAAAAAAAATCTTGCAGTTGGCATTTCTCTTTCAATTAATTATTTAAAAAACAGGATTTACTTCCAACCATGAAATTCTAAAAATTTATCTGGTATTCTTAATTCTATTTGTTGTTCTAACTCTTTTAAAAAGATAGTCATGTCTGCCTTGTCATACCATTTTTGGCTGCTTTTTAAACTAATTCCCACTTCACCATTAATAATTGCACAACCGAAAGCTCCTCGATCATAATTGAGAACAATATTGAAATAGTTATACATAGTAAATTGCATACTGAACATCGTATAAGGTGTATCTGTTTGTTCATATATAGAAAAACTTCCAATTTTGTCCTTAAAATATCCTTTAAGTTCATTTTTTATCTCATCTTTTATTACTTCGTAACCCCTATTTTGCAATCCATATCCAATCCTTTTTAATGTTAATTTATCAAAACCATAACTATTTTGTAAATACTTTCCCTAAGTGTTTCCTTTTAACCTGTTCTTTTATAAAAAACATATTCTGTTGTATTATAATTTCTTTTTTCTCTCACAAAGGATAACTTCATCTAACGGAACAATTTTTTCATAATAATATTTATCTGTCCTATCAAAGCCCATGCTGTTTGCAATTGTAGAATCTGATGTTCCTAAATTCACAGTTTTCTTTTTTTCATTTACTATAGCATCATACTCTTTATCCCGATAAATTGCATACGGATGTATATAATATACATCGCCTACTTCATTGGAGTCTATTTCCTTTTGATATACTCCATCTGCGTATCTTTCAAACCCTTTTTTCAGATCTTTACTAGCGTTACTAATTAAGAATGATTTACCGCGACTTCCTTTTACTAATCTATATTCTTCACCATTATAATTCGTATATTCTCCTTTTCTTACCATAATTAATTCCTCCTACGGTACTGGAATAAACAGTTTTAGTTTTTCATCGTAAACAGCAACTAGCTTTTCAATATTATTTGTTACACTATAAAGTTCTGCACCATCATTAGGTAAGTATCTACCATCAAATTGCCATTCAGGTACTATTTCTCCGTTTCTCGAGCCAGTAAAACAATTCTGTGTACAAGGGGGACCATCAGTATTTCGTCCTCCAAAACTTTCTCCATACGGTATATCAAAATTATCTACTCTATTTGATTTGAAAATTATCTTACCATAACTATCACCTTCATCTGGAAATGGTCTACTTCCATCCCAAGACTTATAATCTAAACGAGAAGATTCAACTACATCATTATAGTTTTTTATATGACCTACATCATCAGTTTTTGCAACATAACCGCCTATTTCAGTGTACTCACCTAATAAATACTTTTCTATATCATTCGCCGGTATTGTTTTTTGCAGTACAGTATCCTTTGTGATAGGAGGAACAAAATCACGAATATGCTTCATTATCAAAATCTCAGACTCATTAAGCTCAGTTACTGATTTTAATTTCAACTTATTAAACTCATCTATTGTTAAATTATGTTCCTTTAGCACTCTATCTATTTGATTCCTAAAACTACTTGGAGATAATATAGATTCATTCACCTTTGCTCCAACGTTTATACTCTCTGATTTACTTAACGCATCCTTAATTTTACCTTCAAAGAAATGCGTATTCTCGGCATTCACACGTACATTTCCAACCCCATCTATCGTAACTACTTTCCGAGTGGATAATATATTTTTTCCACCAGTAACTGCAGAATCCGCTATTCTCCCCAATTCTACTGCATCTCTAGCTAACTTATCCTTCGCTAATTTTGCAGTATCACTTACCACATTTCCAGCATTTCTCAGGCGAGCTTGAGATTGCTTCCCAGCTTCAATCACCAAATTCCCAACATGGTTCAATTCCCGCTGAATGCTTGTTTTAACACCTGCTTTCAGACCAAATTGTCCCATGTCTGCTGCTTGATTCGATACACGCACAAAACTACTGAATTTCTTCATGCCTGCTACACTCGGGATGATATCCAATGGTGCTAAGGCCCCTCGAAACCAGCGTTCTCCCGTATTCAGTTCTCTACCTGAAATCCAATCCTTACCGGATACGGCTGTTGTTATTTCTAGACTACCATAGACAGCTCCTAGCGCCAAGGCGGCTGGTGGACAAATTACCGCTGTCCCACCAATGACAACCAATGCCCCGATATTCACCCAAAATTCTTTATTAAACTGTTGATCTTTAATGGACTCGTATTCGAACGCATTCATATTAACTGCCGCCATACGATACGATTCGAAGGAAAAATCTTGATCGGAATTTTCTGCCTTCCACATATCATATTCAATTCGCATCTGGTCTCCATAAAAGGTATCTCCGCTGAATAGATCGTCCAGGCTTACTTCCGCTTTTGGCACCTCCCGCTTTTCCTGAATACCTTGCCCATGATAAATAATCTGCGTCTCTGTTACCCCAATTCGATTACTCGTTGTGTAATTCGATATTGTTGCAGCTTGCATGACTTCAATAAATGCATCGATATCTTCGTAGAATGGCTGATCGATTGTACGCTCTACAATGTCACCAACCTTCCCCGTAAAGCTGTGCATTACCTTAAAGTTATCGAATAACTGTTGATACTCATTTTTACGATCAATGTGAGAAAAGGAAATGACACCATCACTATCAAATATTGCAATATCTGATTCTGCATCCTCTAGATTCTCAGTTACATCCTTTAACTCATCGATCATCCCTTTGCCCCAACGTCCTAACCCTATTAGATCTCCTAGGCCCGATCTCATCTTCTCCCAGTCTGCAGGGATGTATTTAACATCCATCTATTAGACCTCCAATTTTGCGATGATTTGTTCTGCTATCGCTTGATCGGTTTCAATGATTATATTTGTATGATAAATTCCATATAAAAGCCAACAGGATCTATTCGAAAGATAGCTGCTGGCTTTTTATTATAAAAGGTCCTAAATTCTTTTGTTGTTTATTATAACTTTATTAATATAAGGAAGATTTAACATTTAGTTCCTAATAATAATTTGGTATTCTTAATACTTCATTTACCCTTACTAACGCCCCCACCATTCCCCTTCCTCACTGCAAAATGATACCCACCCATGCTATCCTGCACAAGTCCGATTTCAGGCATATGTACCCGATACCACTCTCGGATATTCGTTAAGGTTGGTAGCTTTGGGGCAGCTGTAATTGGTGAGGTAGCTACACCACTTTTTGCCGAACTTACGGTTGCTCCGCCTTTTGGGGTACTTGGTTTGGTTTTCGGAGCAGAGACGCCTCGAACGCCAGCAAAGGTGGTCGCAACTCCGAAGCTTGCTAGCCAGTGTTCCTTTGAAAAGGATTCTTCTGGACTTACGGCTGACTGAACCATCTCAACACTACCGATTGTTGCCCAGTTTACAAAATCTTTTGGGGAATTGAACATGTTTTCTGCATTATACTGTAGACCGCTATACGAACTCTGGAAATTCATCCTGCAATAATCTCGATGATCGACCTTTTAGATACTGCATTATTTTGCTTGAAGCCATACTTGGAGGACAAGACAGCAACAAATGAATATGATCCTTCCCTACACTTCTTTGTAGAATTGTTATGTTTCTCGCTTCGCATCCTTGCTTAATCAACTCTCTTGTTCTGAACGCAATTTGGCCTCGTAATACCTTATATCTATATTTTGTCACCCAGATCACATGATACTTTATGTCATAAACCGCATGACTTCTTTTTCTATACCCGTCCATACTTTCACCTCACATTACCAGTATGGACATAGAAGGGAAAGGCTAAAAGCTAATACCGTCTAAAGATGGTGGAGTTAGACCACGCATTTGTAAGTTAAAAAGAGATGATATTAATATGCTAAATTAGCTTTACTCAATTTCCCAGTTTTTATATCTATCATACAATGCCAAGTATTTCTACCGTATGAATCAGCATGTTTTTTACTACCTTCAGTTACAACAGATGGTCTATTGTTAATTGATGACAAATATAGTAATTGATATTCTTCAGGAACAACTTGCTCAAATAGCAACATACCGTTTAATTTAAAACCTAATAATTTTCCGTTTCCTTGCCTAGTTCTGGTAATAACCATAACTACCTCTTCTTCAACATATAACCTTGCATTCTCAATATAATCACAATTAATATCAATGATTTCCCCATTATGTTCCCATGAAATTCCCCCTAATTTTTTATTATATTCGAATATCTTCTTCCCCTCATATGATAGATAGTATATTTGATTTTCTGAGAAGTCTTTTCCACATACTACATATATATGCTTTTGATTTACTTCTAAATTTGCAAAATTAATATCTTGTAAATTTAATGCTATATTTCTCCCTTTGTGATTCCATCGAATACTGTCGGAATCCCATGTAAAATCCTTTATATCCATATTCAAACCCCTTTATCTATTCGGCCGTACCGAAGTAATCTCCAAATAATCCACTTTATTAACTTTCCTATCTAGTAATAATTGCAACTGTGTTCCCCCACCTGGTAAAAACTTATCTGCTGCAAGGTCGATTTGGGGACCAACCGGACCTTCTAAAACAGGTAACTCAACCCCCTTTTTAACTCTATATGTTACTACTTTACCAAAGTCTTCCTTCCACTCTGATTTTATTGCTAAATTATTCTTAGCATACTCCACACCTGCAATCTTGTCGTACGTTCCAAAACCGCCCGGTCTATTTAACGGCTGAGCATTATCTAATACCATTTCAAATGTATCTCCAGGTTGAAGTATCTTCTTAGTTGGATTATACCCTTCTGGCCAAGGTGATTGTTCTTTTACTAATTTTATATATGAATCTTTGATTTCTTCAACTGTTCTTTTTCCACTTTTTGACACTTCTAAAAATTCACTCCAAGTATTTTTTGAACCTTGCTTTATTGCCTCTTCGTTTATTCCTCTCATATTTATTCTAGAATGGAGTTCCTCTGGGGTAAGCCTGCCATATTTATTTCTTAAATACTCAATTCTACTTTTAGTAACACTACTATTTAGCTTAATCCCTCCGACTTCCACATTATAAGTCTTACCCAACGCATCCTTGACTTTCCCTTCAAAGAAATGCGTATTTTCTTTAGGTATACGAACTGTTCCAAATCCATCCATTTGAACAATGTTTCGGGTTGATGTAATATTTTTCGTTTTTGTGAGGGCAGTGTCCGCAACTCTTCCAAGTTCTGCTGCATCTCTCGCTAATTTATCCTTCACACTTGTTGTTGTTTCTTTTATCACTGCTCCTGCATTCTTCAACCGAATTGTGGATTGCTTCCCAGCTTCAACCACCAAATTCCCAACATGGTTCAATTCCCGCTGAATACTAGTCTTAACACCAGCTTTCAGACCAAATTGTCCCATGTCTGCTGCTTGATTCGATACACGCACACCACTACTGAATTTCTTCATGCCTGCTACACCCGGGATGATATCCAATGGTGCTAATGCTCCTCGAAACCAGCGTTCTCCCGTATTCAGTTCTCTACCTGAAATCCAATCCTTAACGGATACGGCTGTTGTTATTTCCAGACTACCATAGACAGATCCTAGCGCCAGGGCTGCTGGTGGACAAATTACCGCTGCCCCAACAATGACAACCAATGCCCCGATATTCACCCAAAATTCTTTGTTAAACTGTTGATCCTTAATGGACTCATATTCGAACGCATTCATATTAACTGCTGCCATACGATACGATTCGAACGAAAAGTCTTGGTTAATTCCTACTTCATTCTCTTTTAATTTGTGATTCCCAAACCAATTTATTTACTTTAAACCTTCCTCAACAATTATTTTCTAGTAAGATAAGGGATACGTTGGGTAAGACGGATGATGTTCATGACTGTTGATCCTTAATGGACTCGTATTCGAACGCCTTTGCCCCAACGTCCCAGTCCTATTAGATCACCTAAACCGCATTTCATCTTCTCCCAGTCTGCAGGGATGTATTTAACATCCTTATCAAGAACAAATATCTTGGATTAAATACCTGCTCAACTACTGTAAACTTACACTTAATTACAGATTGTGATTTTAAAATTATTTCACATGCCTAAAATGTATTTACAGTCACTATCATAGCTAATTAACCAGGATTGTTAGTAATTTTATTGACTTAAATTCCAGACATAGTAACTGTTTTTTACAAAGAGAATATTTCTCTTGATGCGTAAGAGCCATCTATAGTTTATTCAATCTTTATATCTTTCCTCATTATAATGCTTTTTCCAACCTAGACAGTGACCATTTTCTATGTAACTGTTTAAGCTCAAACAACCGTTTCACTACTTCTGCATGACTTATGAATACTGTAAAATGGTTGTTCAATACTTTTAATATCACAACCGTATTTCTTCAACTCTCTCTGTATTAGCACCTTGACAATATCCGACCGCCATAATCGACTTGTATTGAGCACGACCACGTAATCTATTTGAACAGACGAAAGGTGAGCCAACATTTCCTGTAAGCCCACCCTGTCTATTTCCAATGCTTCTTCATTCAGTTTGGCACCGCTAATTCCTTCATCTCTAAAAATATGTATCAAGTTCCAGCCTTGTTCTTCACAATATGCTTTGATTTCATCTTCTTGATACTTCAAGCTGTATCCATCTCTTGCTTGTCCTTGAGTTGAGACTCGTATATACCCAACAACGTTCAACTTTTGACCCTCCCGTTACGGAAATTACAATTTATGTAACGTTTTTTTAAACGAATAGCGAGTATTATACGACCGTCTCTAGTAAAAATACAACCCAATTTTTATAAGCCAAAGCAGTATAAAAAACACTCTTTGGCTTTACCCATTATTAATCGCCACGAGCTTTTTCATTCTCGTTAGTTTGGTAGTTATGTAATGTCATAACTACCCCTACCATTTAAAATGTCATCTCGCCTAATTCTCGTTCTTTTCAACCAACCTAAGTATTAAAATGGTACTCCATGATGGTACAACCATCATGAGTTATGAATTTCAGATAAAATGTCATTAATGTTACCCTATCATAAATTCTTTATTTCTTTTTCGTTCGTTTTACTTAATGTAACAGTTAAATTCCTCCATAATCACTACTAGCTTTGTTTTTCTCGTTTCCAAATAAAATTCGAGTATATAATGTGCTTTCTTTTTGTATCTTTGGTAATTCAACCAACCTTGTACGTCCGCTTACCATCATGAGTTTTTGACTCAAATATTCGTTTTGAAAATAAAGCATTTTAAATTTTTTTTAAAAAAACTTTGAAAGGCATCTTCCAACAAGGCCATTACTATTCTATATCGTTCATTGAACATTTATTGTACTAGGAATCTATTCCTTTTCCCTAAGAAAAAAGTAAATAATTATACTACATCAGTTTTTACTAAATTCCATAATTTATCATTTAGTTCGCTAATAGGTTTGTTTATCATAACTCTTTCCTTGGCATCGTCTTTCCAGACATAGAAATCAGTTAATCCACCTCTGATAGGATAAAGACCTTCAACTAAAGTATTTATTCTGTTTTCTTTTATCTCATTATTGGAATTGGATTTAATAATATTCAATATATCTTCAAGTTGAGCTATTTGATAGGAAATTTGTCCGTTATTATACCTTTTTAATATAGATAGTAAATCAATCACAGTGCTCTCAATATTTTTAATTTTATTATCCATAAAATCAACTCCAAATTATTTTAATGGGCTAGAACCTATCACGCTAACGCCTTCTTCAATGTTCCATGGTTCTTTGATGTATATTTGAATAATATCCAATCCTCCCTGATAAATACCACCTTGGTTCCCAACTGGACCTTTGTAAATTGTGGTTCCAGCAGGAATTTCAATTTTAAATACTGTATTTAATCGAGATGTTCCGCTTAATACACCATTTTTATCAATCCACTGTTCTTTAACTGCTGTATCTATCCTTACTTCCGCAACTGAACTAGGAGGTGTTTCAGTAAACCACTGACCTAAAGGACTATTAATATCACCTGCTCTATAAAATATTTTCGGTTCAGTTAAAACCTTCATATTATATCTACCACCATAGAAATTCTTATTAGGTTGCCCTCTAAATTCTGCCAAAGCTCCAGGATTATTAAAAGAATTATACTCATAACTGTAAAAATCATCATAATTTGAAATTGGATTAGGTCCACTAGCTATTTTACTAGCTTCACCCGTACCCTTAATATTCACCCCTTCAGCCTTATTCCATCCCTTAATCTTATTCTCAAAGAAATGGGTATTCTCGACTGGCACTTTTACTTGACCTACTTGATCAAATGCAAGGACATTTCGAGTCGATGTAATGTTTTTCGCATTCGTAATCGCTGTATCAGCAAGCCTTCCTAAATCTGCTGCGTCTCTTGCTAACTTATCCTTTGCTAGTCTTGCAGTATCGTTTAGCACGTTTCTGGCACTTTGTAGGCGAACTTGAGATTGCTTCCCCGCTTCAATCACCAAATTCCCAACATGGTTCAATTCCCGCTGAAAGCTTGTTTTAACACCAGCTTTCAGACCAAATTGTCCCATGTCTGCTGCTTGATTCGATACACGCACACCACTACTGAATTTCTTCATGCCTGCTACACCCGGGATGATATCCAATGGTGCTAATGCTCCTCGAAACCAGCGTTCTCCCGTATTCAGTTCTCTACCTGAAATCCAATCCTTACCGGATACGGCTGTTGTTATTTCCAGACTACCATAGACAGCTCCTAGCGCCAGGGCTGCTGGCGGACAAATTACCGTTGCCCCAACAATGACAACCAATGCCCCGATATTCACCCAAAATTCTTTATTAAACTGTTGACCCTTAATGGACTCGTATTCGAACGCATTCATATTAACTGCTGCCATACGATACGATTCGAACGAAAAGTCTTGATCGGGATTTTCTGCCTTCCACATATCATATTCAATTCGCATCTGGTCTCCATAAAAGGTATCTCCGCTAAATAGATCGTCCAGGCTTACTTCCGCTTTTGGCACCTCTAGCTTTTCCTGCATGCCTTGCCCATGATAAATAATCTGGGTCTCTGTTACTCCGATTCGATTACTCGTTGTGTAATTTGATATCGTTGCAGCCTGCATGACCTCGATAAACGCATCGATATCTTCGAGAATGGCTGATCGATTGTTCGATCTACAATATCACCAACCTTCCCTGTAAAGCTGTGCATTACCTTAAAGTCATCGAATAACTGTTGATACTCATTTTTACGATCAATGTGAGAAAAGGAAATGACACCATCACTATCAAATTTTGCAATATCTGATTCTGCATCCTCTAGATTCTCAGTTACATCCTTTAACTCATCGATCATCCCTTTGCCCCAACGTCCTAACCCTATCTTATTATGCTACTGGACTTTAATCGATGTTCAATCATTGTATTAACATCAAAAATACCATATAAAAGCCAACAGGAATCTAATCTTCTTAGGGTCACTGCTGGCTTTTGATTTAAAATAGGCTCTAAATTCTTATATTTGCTTGTGCTAAAATTAAATAGAACTGCACTAAATAAAGGGAAATGAAAGTAAGGGAAGTTAATCCACCATCTTTAATCTATTTAACAACAAAATAGATAAATTACCTAAATAAATTTTTTTCTGTTCTTGCCCGAGCAATAAAATTGTCTAAAGCTTTATCCTCCTCAACAAATTTCGTTATAGACCCTGTAACAATGTTAGCTCTCTCATCAGTTACATATACTTCCCATTGATTATCTTCATACTTAATTCCTACTTCATTCTCTTTTAATTTGTGATTTCCAAACCAAATTATTTGCTTTAAACCTTCCTCAACAATTATTTTCTTCGCTTCATCCCTAGTCATGAATTTTCCTCCTTAAATTACTTCTCTTAATAATCCTATTTTTTCTAACCATTCTACTGGTATATATAAAAACCGGATAGCTTCTTCATCTGTGTTTGATAATAAAACCCCTCCAATTATAGTTGTAACACCCGTTATTGCAAAAATAATCGGAATTAAAATACTTAAGCGTGAATTTTTCTTAGCATAAGATTGTAACAAATTCCATGCCATTTTATCGTTTGACATATTCAAGGCTCCTTTTCAAACTCCCAACTATTAACTGAATAGCAGAATATTATCTAATGTGCCTGTAAGTTTAGGGGCTTCATCTAATTTTTAATCAAGTATATTCCTTATTGCTAATCTTTCCTAAACTGCCTTGTTACCGTAGACTAATAGATTATCGATTTGAAGTGAACGCACCTCAATATTCATCTTACACACCCTCTCTACCCATTGGTTTCAATTTCCAATTTTTATTATAGTTAAAACTGTCAAAACGGTATTTGCAGTATAATATGACTAGCTGTTCGGGAAGAACGAAAAGCATGGCGTAGAACAGTGATACACCTAGCACTATGATCCCAATTGATTCTATATCAATAGAGTTAGAGTTTCTGATTACAAACTGTATAATATATACAATACCAGTACTACCAATAATTATCATTGGTAAGAATGGCTTTATATTAAACTCGGCTTTCGTTCTAATCTCATCTTTTTTTGATCCCTTTTTATACTCCCCTCTTTGAAGTAAAATATAAAACCTGACACACGTTGCCATAAAAATTAACAGCCCTATAAATAAAGTTATGAATGTAGACGTTAGTAGCGTTTCCTCTGTTATCAAGTCTCCTTCACCAACTATAAATAAAGCACTAATATATAAAAACATTCCGAACAAATTTTGTGAAACTAAAATAACAACTATGTACTGTATCTTTTGACCTTTCAAACTTGTATATAATTTTGGCATAGCATAAACACCAGATAACAAAATAAGCGTACCTGTAATAATCAAATGGATAATCAATATGCTTTCTTTATATGGAAAGATGGTTGCGTCTGCAGCGACAACATAGGTTAAAATAAACATTAACGCTTGCAAAAAGATGGATAATACTAACATAGGTGCTAAAGCATTAGGGCTCTGTCTCCCAGATTCAAGAGCTCCCCTCAACACAGCAAAATCTTCTTCTGATAACTTTTTTAATAACAATAGATTTTCCTCCTCGTAACTAGCTAAACCAACTATACAATATTGGCCATATAAAACGTTGCTCATATAATTAGCTTCCCCTATAACTTGTTACGACTAATCTTTTCACATGTGTCAGGGACATTGAAAAAGAGGATTTTTTTCAATTAATACGATTACTTATCTTGAAGATCAAGGAATGATTTAACCCCAAGTCTACTTAAGATAACCACCCTATCCAAGTCAGGTATAACCGATGCACTTAGGCTCGCTCCCTATCCATTGGCTTCAATTTTCCGTTTTTATTAAAATTAAAGCTTTCGAAGCGGTACTTACAGTAAAGTATGACTAGCTGTTCAGGAAGAACGAAAAGCATTGTATAGAACAAAGAAAAGCAAAAAATCATCATTATTGTAGTCTCTATATCTGCTAAACCAAATGTTCTAACAAGGAACTGAAGAACAAAGACCAAACCTATACTGGCTGTAATAATTATAGGCATATATGATTTAATATCTAATTCTAGTTTGGATCTTAACTTATCTCTTTTTGATTCTTTTCGGTATGCACCGCTCTTTAATAGAATATAAAACCTCATACAAGTAACTACAAAGTTCAATAGACCGAATAACAGCGTAATATAGGCTAAAGTTAATAAAGACGATTCGGAATCAACGTTTTGTCCTATAAAAAATAATGCCATCAAGTAAAAACTTATCCCGCCTATATTTTGTGATCCCAAAATAACCAGTAAGTATTGTATCTTTTGATATTTCTTATATAAAGTCTTTATTGAAAAAATTGCTGAAAGTACAACAAGACTGATTGTTATAATTAGGTGTATATAATAAATATTATTTATAAATGGGAAATTGGAAGAATCTGCTGCAACGACATATACCAAAAAGAATAGTAGTGGTTGAAAAATAACACATAGAACGAGGGTGAAAGCCAAAGAATTTGGGCTTTGCCTCCCGGATTCCAAAGGACCTCTTAATACTGCAAAATCCGCTTCTGATAACTTTTTTAAAGGCAATAGTTTCCCCTCACAATCTAGAAAACAAACTTTTCTTCTTTATTTTTTTGCGGTGTTTACATTTCAATTAATTATTGAACAGCCCCAAATGTGGACCCTGAACCAGTAACAACACCAGCGCCATCGCTTACTTTTTTAGGTAGACTATAATTACTACCAAGCCCCTTACCTACTAGTGCGAATGTGGCAGTTGTGGCTATTACGCCTTGGCTATAGCTGAATATACTTTGTGTGTGCATTTCTTCTTGATACACATATCTTTCTTCTGCCATAAAATAAAATATTCCTTTACTATCAATTCTATAATGAAGCGTACTCCCGTCATCTAACTCCAGTGGTTCTTTTGTATTTATAAAGCTTAAATCTTTCTTTTGGTAAACGACATAAATATACAATGAAAAATACAAAAATATTAATAGAATAATACCGTGAGTTATAAAAAATAAAAATGCTAGTATCAAAACAACTAAAAGACTAATTACTGCAATTCTTATTTCTAATTTAAAACCTTTCTTTCCCCGTTCAATGTACTCTTTAATCATAGACTCTGTTAAATAAATCTCCCTTACTTCTTCATAAACATATTTCTTATTAAAAAATATACCGGAAAAAATCCCTGAAATGAGGAGAGTTAAAAATATAAAGATGGCCCCTATATTTGAAATAGATATAGATACTTCTTGTATGCCTCTCAGGATTGCTAATACAATGAAAAATGCAATCCAATAAGTCGCTTGACTGGGTTCTTTTTGATATGCCTTGTATGTTAAATTTGTTTGTTTGTCGATAAAGATCGTGTAATTTTGTCTACCTTTTACATTCTCTGTATAGATTGGAATCAGTTTCATACTCATCATTTCCTTACTTTATTATTCTCCCGTGTAGATGCATATTTGAATTCATCCTTCGTACCCTTTCTTAGTAGGTATCTGGATATTAAGTTAATAGTGTATGGTTCCTTTTTTACAATTCTATTTCCCCTTTTTGAAATTGCCTCAATATTTTTATTCGTGTAAACGGTCTCATCAGAAGAAAGATAAAAATAGCTAAACTTCCTAAGCAACCAATAACTAAAAGCTCAAAATGGCTGAACACAAAAAATAAAACAAAACCACCTATTGTAAGTAGGAGACTTAACGTCGCACCTAAATATAACTCAGTACGTAATTGGCTTATTCCTTTGGCTGCATAATTTTCCAGGCTTTCCTTACCTAAAAAGATCTTCGGTGACTTTTCTTGAATATAAAATTTTTCATAAAAATATATTGCCATGAAATAACTTATCACTAATACAATAGTAAACAATACAACATCTACTAAAGGACCTTTATAACTTTGATAAATACGATCAGCATATCTAGAACCATAAAGTACTGCCAGTAAAAGAAAGAAATTCATACCGGATGATTTTTTCCGATGTTGAAATCTATATAAATGATTTTTGTCTGGATCGTAAAAAAATGTGTAAAGTTCTTTTTCTCTATAAATTGGAATTAATTTATTTTTCACTGTCTCACTCCTATCGACCGCTCGTCTATCTATAAACAGAATCTAGATTCCCCAAAAAACCAGAAACTGCATCGTACAATTAGCCTCACTAACGTTTGGATTAGGTCTGTTTAGACTGATTTCTTTTTGAAGCAGCAAGTATTTCACTCGGTAGTAATATGTAAAGTGACCACATTTCTTCTCATTTTGTTCAGGGGCTACGGAGAAGAAATAGTACCGACTTTAAAATTTTCTAAACTAAAATAAAATATTCCATCAAGAATATCCCTTCTTGCCATTCTCTCCTAAACTGCCTTGTTACCGTAAACTAATCGATTATCGATTTAAAGTGAACGCACCTCAATATTCACCTTACACACCCTTTCTACCCATTGGTTTCAGTTTTCCATTTTTATTATAGTTAAAACTGTCAAAGCGGTATTTGCAGTATAATATGACAAGCTGTTCGGGAAGAACGAAAAGCATTGTATAGAATAATAAAATAAATAAAATCATCATTATTATCGTTTCTATTTCAGCTATACCAAATTCCCTAACTAAATACTGAACAACGAAAAGTAAGCTAATACTGGCTAAAATAATTTGGGGCAAAAAAGATTGTATGCTAAATTCAAGCTTCAATCTTAATTTATCTTTTTTAGATTCCTTTCGATATTGACCTTTAACTAACAACACATAAAATCGAATGCAAGTTACAATAAAAATCAATAATCCAAATAATAGAGTTATATAGGTGAAGATTAATAGAGATTCTTCACTTATATATTTGTCTTTTCCAATAATAAATACTACGCAAATATAGAAAAAAACTCCAAACAAATTCTGTGATACTATAACGGTCAATATGTACTGTACTTTTTGTCCTTTCATATACACATTTGGAATAGAATATATAATAGAAAATAACATAAGAATACCGGTTATCAATAAATGAATTACAAACATCTCTTCTTTATATGGAAAAAGTGTTGCATCCGCCGCTACCACATATGTCAGCACAAACATAAGCGCTTGTAAAAAAATGGATAAAACTAATATAGGTGCCAGTGCACTAGGACTCTGTCTACCAGATTCAAGCGGACACCTTAATACTGCAAAGTCCTCTTCGGTTAATTTTTTCAACATTAGATGACCCCCAAAAAATTTCACTAACTAAACCAGCTCTTTCTTTTGTTAATGGCTGATTTTGTATGAACGTAATTGACTTTCTACTTGTTTATCAAATACGTGGATATCATAATAAGGCCTGCCGCATTCTTCCATTATATATTATTTATTATTGATTCAAAAAAGAAGGATTTTTTTTGACATCGGACCTTTAGGAAAGGACAAGCCTTTTCTAATCTTGTCGACTATCTCGGTTCTCCATTAATGACGACCAGATTGAAACTGTGCTCTTGTCACTCCAGTTTTTCCTACGTATTCTTTTTGCGAAATTATATTTGAGTTAAAGCTTTGAATGATCGCTAATTTAATTTCTGGTATAAATTTTTCATAAAAAACTGCATCTCCAGTTGTTAGAGTGTGTCTAACAATTGTGGTGCAGTTCATTTCCACATGCTTCTTTTGTTTGAAAAGTAATTGATTTATTCCAAAGGCCCTGTTACATTTCCCTTTATAAGCGTTGATTTATTGTCCTTCATCCAATTATCATAAATCTCTTGAAAACGCTCTTCTTCTTCATCTTTAAACCCTTCAAAAAGGACTTTATCTATATTTTCTTCATTAAAATAAAATACATTAGTAGGATTCAGACCTTGGGGGTAAAGACACCCTGAATAATCATACATTACTCCTTGACTATCTCCTTTTTCTGGCGGGATGATAGGTCCCCTGTTCAAAATCATTAATTTGCTTGTTCCTTCTTTTAAATAGACGATCGATCCAATTGGTAACATTATTCATCTACCTCTCTCTATATTATTTATTTATATATTCGTATGCAGTCTCCAATTCAATCTTAAAACCACACAGCAGTATTGCCTTCTTGCACTGTGGCACGAGATGATAATAAAATGACAAACGTGAAAACCGAAACAGCAAATAATATCATAATATTCCCAGATACAATATAAACCATGAAAAAGAATATGATAAGTATTAGAAACCAGATATATGCTGCTAACAACTTGAACATCTGTTTTTTTGAACTTGGGCGAATCCATAATTCACGCCTTGATAGCTCTTCTAGATTTACAACGATTTCCAGTTTCTTCTTTCGACGATAGCTCATCGACATATATAAGATAGTAACGAGGATTATAGCAAACACTATAAGCATCCCATTCACCAAAGGAGACATTGGTATCTCAAAGTAACCCATTAAAGGAGCTAGTAGGATACCGAGAAAGTAGCCTATTCCGGCTAAAGACATCACCCATGAACCACCAACTTTCTCCTTATTCGGTTCTTTCAACCGTTCCACGATAGAAGAATCTTCCACTTTAAAAACTGTACTAGGAAGCATCCAAACGAAAAAAGGAAAGATAATTTTCCAAAAGGACCGCTCCATATCCAGGATGTACTGTTCCCCATTAATAGTTAAAATCCGATACCGGATATTATCCTCTAAGCGTTGTACTTCGCAGTTCATGAAACAACCCCCCTTTTTACATTCAACAATTAAACCTCATTAAAAAAGTTAATTTAGTAAAGGACAGCGATCATGACCTTGCCGACACTTGCTTCATGCCTCCATCTCCAATTACAGATAACCTATTCCACTCTCAATATATTTTTAGCATCTAATTCTTTTTAAAGTTTCAACCTGCACGTTTTAAATTTTTAAATCTAATAGTAGTATGGCATTCTTCCACCGTTATTCGACCTAGTAATAAAAGAAGGAACAATAAACCTGATGCAATGATTAGCAACATGATATTTCGAGATACGACATACCCCATAAAGATAAATACATCGAACCCTAAAAGCCAAATATATGCTGCTAATAACGTAAATACTTGTTTTTTGGACTTTGGTCGAATACATAATGCATGTTTAGGAAACATCTCAAGTTTGACAGTACTTTCTAACTTCTTCTTACGATTATGGCTGATAGATAAATATAATAGAACCACAAGATTTAAAGATATTATTAAAAGCATGATATTAACCAACGGAGAAATCGGAATTTCAAAATAATCCATTAATGGAGCTAACAGGATACCAAGAAAGTAGCTAATCCCAGCTAGAGATACCACCCATGAGCTACCCACTTTCTCTTTATTTGGTTCTTTCAATTGTTCCACGATAGAAGAATTCTCAACTTTATATACCTTATTAGGAAGCATCCAAACGAAAAACGGAAAGATAATCTTCCAAAAAGACCTTTCCATATCCAGGATGTACTGTTCACCATTAATAATTAAAATTCGATACCGAATATTATTCTCTAAGCGTTGTACTTCGCAGTTCAGATCTCCCATTCTTAAACTTGCATTAAAATTCGTTAAGTAAGCACATGAATCTTTCTCAAGTTTTATGAATTTTACGGGTATTATTCTTACTGTAACTAAGCTACTCTTTTCAATCTATAAACTTTATCGTAGTAAAGCCTTCTTCCACAGTAATACGGCTTACTAATGAGACTATGAACAAAATACCTGTTCCAATGATTAATGCCATGATATTACCTGTCTGTAGATATGCTACAGAGCCTAATAAAACAAATCCTAAAAACCAAATGTAGACCACTAACACTTTGAAGATATGTTTAATAGATTTTGGCCGAATCCATAATTTATCTTTTTGTAGTGTTTCAAGTTCAACCACATCATAAAGTTCCTTTTTTCGCTTATGGCTGATGGAAAGATACAGTACAGCCACTAGTATTAACAACAAAACTAGTAGCATTGTGCTGGCTACCGGAGTCATTGAGATATTAAAGTATTCCATTAAAGGTGCTAATAGAATTCCAATTAGGTAGGCAATTCCTGCTAATGAGATCAGCACGGAGCTGCCCGTTTTTTCTCTTTTCGGCTCCTTCAATTGCTCCACAATGGCCGGATCATCAACTTTAAATACGGTGCTGGGCAACACCCAGAAAAGGAAGGGAAATACAATCTTCCAAAAAGATCGCTCCATATCCAGGATGTACTGTTCACCATTAATAATTAAAATTCGATACCGAATATTATCCTTTAAGCGTTGGACTTCGCAGTTCATTAAATGATCTCCCATTCTTAAACTTGCATTAAAACTCGTTAAGTAAGCACATGAATCTTTCTCAAGTTTTATGAATTCTATGGATATTATTCTTACTGTAACCTATCTGCACTTTTCATTTTAAAAACTTCACTGTAGTATGGCCTTCCTCCACAGTAATACGGCATGCTAATAAAATACCAAACAATAAACCAGATGCAACGATTAATACCATGAGATTCCGTGTTTGTATATATCCCAGAAAAAAGAATACATCAAGCATGATTAGCCAAGTATATGCTGCCAATAACTTGAAAACCTGCTTGTTTGACCTTGGTCGAATCCGTACTACATGTTTTGATAATTGCTCAAGTATAACAACGTTTTCTAATTTCTTTTTACGCTTATGGCTGATAGATAAATACAATAAAGCCACGAGTAGTAAAGCAATAAATAGAAGTAGAATATTGACCAGAGGAGACACCGATATTTCAAAATAATTCATTAATGGAGTTAAAAGGATACCGAGTACATACGCAAACCCCGCTAAAAACACCAGCTGTGAACTGCCTGCCTTTTCATTTTTCGATTCCTTTAATTGTTCTATGATAGCCGGATCATTAACTTTAAAAATGGTACTAGGGACTATCCAAACGAAAAACGGAAATAAAATCTTCCAAAAGGATCGCTCCATATCCAGGATGTATTGTTCGCCATTAATAATTAAGATTCGATACCGAATATAATTCTCTAAGTGTTGTACTTCGCAGTTCATTAAATAATCCCCTATTCCCATACTTACCAATTACCCAATCTACCAGTATCAGTTGTAAGATTTTTATCATCCAAGCTTGTAATCTTTTAAATCTGTCCTGCTCTTTAACATAGTTCTTTCAATCTTTAAATTTCACCGTGGTATGGCCTTGTTCTACAGTAACACGGCTGACTAATAAGATAGGAAATAACATAATAGATCCAAAGATTAACAACATAATCTTGCGACTCTCAATAAATGCATAAAAAGCTACTAGGGTTAATACTAAAAACCATAAATAAACTAATGAAACTTTAATAATATGTTTGATTGACCTTGGTCTTAACCATAATATAATCTGTTGTAATTCCTCAATTTCAACAGTGCCATCTAGTTTTCTTTTTCGATTGTGACTAATCAAGAAATATATTAAACCTACTAGTAATAAAGTAAGGATAAGAAGTATGGTATTAACTAACGGAGAACTTGGTATTTCAAAATAATCCATTAAAGGAGCTAATAGGATAGTAATCGCATAAGCAATTCCTCCCAATGACAGAGCCATCGAACTACCCATTTTTTCTTTTTTTGGTTCCTTTAACTTCTCCACAATGGCCGGATCGTTAACTTTAAATACGGGACTAGGCAACAGCCAAAAGAGGAAGGGAAATACAATCTTCCAAATAGACCGCTCCATATCCAAGATGGATTGCTCGCCGTTTATTATCAAAATTCGATAACGTATATTCTTTTCTAAATGTTGTACCTCGCAGTTCATGAACCAATCTCCCTTTTCCAAATAAAACAATTAAACCTCGTTAAGAAAGAAGGTTAATCCAGTCAAGGACCTGTAATGGCCTCGCAGATACTATCTGAGAAATCAGCTTCATGCCTCTTCATATCAATTAGTAACCTAGATAAGCTATCCCTCACTCCATGTGTTTTAGCATCTGTATTCTTCTTGAAGTTTTAAACTGCATGTTTTATATCTTTAAATTTCACTGTAGTTTGGCCTTCTTGCACTGTAACACGAGATGATAATAAATAGACAAACGTGAAACTCGATGCAGCTAATAATACTATAATATTTCCGGTTTCAATATAACCTAGGAAAGAAAATCCGATTAGTACTACAATCCAGATATATGCTGCTAACAGCTTGAACACCTGTTTTTTCGAATTTGGGCGAATCCATAATTCACGCCTTGATAACTTCTCTAGATGTATAACGTTTTCTAGCTTCTTCTTTCGACGATGGCTCATCGCCAAATAAAAGATAGCGACGAGGATTAAAGCAAGCACTATGAGTATCGCATTGACTAAAGGAGACAATGGTATTTCAAAATAACCCATTAAAGGAGCTAACAGAATACCGATAAAGTAGCCTATCCCTGCTAATGATGCGACCCATGAACCACCCACTTTCTCCTTATTTGGCTCTTTCAACCGTTTCACGATAGAAGAGTCCTCCACTCTAAATACCGTACTAGGAAACATCCAAACGAAAAAAGGAAAGATAATTTTCCAAAAGGACCTCTCCATATCAAGGATGTACTGTTCCCCATTAATAGTTAAAATCCGATACCGCATATTATTCTCTAAGCGTTGTACTTCGCAGTTCATTAAATAATACTTCCTTTCCTAAATAACATATTAAAATCCTTTAAGAAAACGGATTAATCCAGTCAAGAGCACCTGTAATAGCTTCGCCGACAGTATCCGCAGCATCAGATACCCAACTATTTATCGTATCAAAGCCTTTATTTAATTGTTCGCCTGCCCAATCAAGTTGTTGTCCTGCCCAATCCAAACCAGTTTGCAGTCCCCTGAAATTATTTTCATAAAAATACTCAAAAGTTATCGTTGCTGCTACTCCTATCCCTATAACGCCAGCAACTCCCCATCCTACCGGATTAGAAACAAAGAAAGCCGTAGTTGCCACAGCTCCAGTCCCGACTAACAAGGATGTTGCATTATGAGCAACCGCCTCACCTACAGTTTTATCTTTCTTTACCGTATCTTCATACATGCCATAACTAAATCCAGCGGCTGCGAAAACCGGACCTATTACTTTTCCGTATTTTAAGATCTGTCCAGCTTTATCAAGTAAATCTTTTGATGCCTTCGTCAGTGGAACTGGTTCGTCGCCTAAATACTTTGCCACATCTTTCATCGTAAGCCCTAGTCTGTCAGCGAAGATAGCGATTGCGCCAGGTGTTGCCTCCCAGCCAATCCTAGGCAGGTTATTTAATACGTATTCTGCAAAACTCTTATTACTTGCTACATATTCTTCCAGCATCTGACGTTCTTCCAGGTATTCAATAAGAACTTTATAATCATTATTTTGTAATTGATCTGCATTCACGTTTCCGTCTGTCTTCTCAACAGATGACAGAATGGAATAGAATGTTTCTTCATCAATTTTACCATTGGCAAATTCCTTATAGGCGAGATTGATGACTTCTTTAGACGCTGAATATTTAACATCTTTTAAAGCCGCTTCCTTTGCATCCTTCGCCTTACCTATTATCGCTTCATATCTTTCATCATTATATCCCTTCAAAATCGCTAGACCAGCAGACTTGGAATTTCCAGCATAATCCGTAAAGCGGGCACTCCCAGCTACCGCCCCTGCATTCTTAATTGCAATCTCCAAGTGATGAAGCATTTCCTCTATTTGTGCAATCTCCGGTCTGCCTGAACTTATATAGGATTCTAAATCACTCTCCAAATCTGTTATTACTTTTATCGTAGACTTGTGATTGCTATTGACTGACATCGTTGAGGGCTGGTTTGCACTGCTAATATCAGAGACACTCGCAATTGTCTCCCTAATAGACTCTCGTTCCTCGCTTAAAAGATCAAAATCATCTGATACAGCCCCTTCTGTATCCATTAAATAATTACTCTCTACAATTGCTGAGTCACTAGCATCCACTCTGAATTGGAATGCATTCAGATGTTTCTTTAAATGCTCATCGAGATCGGTAAATAAGATCTCAAAAGATTTTAGTAGTGTCTTATGAAGATCATTAAAGTAATTTTTCGCTTCTTTCGCTGTTTTTCCAGAAAAGGAACGCATTGCATCCAGCCTACTAACACTTTCTTCAACATGGTTCAGACTAGACTTGAGATCTGCGACTGCTGTTTTCAAGTCGTCCGAGAGTTCAATAACCTCAGATATATCTACTTTATGCCCCATTTGTATCCCCCTACGTACGTAATGGTTGCGGACCTGTTACATCAATGTTGGATATTGCCGCGATCCTTTCGTCATTCTCTTTCATTTTCTCTCCGGTTTGTTCCAGCGTATCGATATCCGAATTCAAAAGTGTTTGGTATTTCCTAATCAATTCAATTGCTCTGATGATATGTTCCAAATCATTTGTAAATGGTTCGATATTTGTTTTATTAAAAGTACGATTTGTTTTAATACTACTTTCTATACCGGAAGCCGAAGACCTTAACCTCGAAATATTGGATTGGAATTCACCTAGATTTATGCCGACTTCTTCTATCATCAATATCACTCCCTTTGTGCTTGAATTATTTTCCATTCAAGTGATTCAAGCGTATTTTCCAAGTTGTTTAACCCTGTTGTCCAAGTAGCTTTTTCTGCTTCATACTGCTTAATATCCTGATCAATGGCATCTTTGGCATCTTCTGTGCTAGCTACAAATTTTTTCACACTTTCTTTGTAACTACTATAATTTTCCTCAAACTTATCTTCCTCTTTGCCCTTCCATCTCCCTGTGTCTATTATCAAGCTATTTATAGAACTTTTAAGTGTTTCCAATTCTGAAATACTTGTTGCCAGATTACTTGAAGCCTGTTGTAAGCGTGAGATCTTATATTCCACATTTGAAATATTGTTTTTCGTATCTGCCATGCCCCTTAACACTGTTTTTTTTTGACTCTGTAACTGACTAACTGCCGTCATTTGTTCTCCTCCTTACTTAGGTATTTTAATTCTTATATAGCTGATGATCTAAAAACGGGAAAATAGTGCATCTGTTCTACACGTATGTTCTTCACTTTCTTCACACTCAAGGAAAATCATATCTTCTATATTGGGTCGGTTATAAAGATTTAAGTAAATTCCACTTGCTGTCATTTTATATAATACTAGTTCCTCTTCTATACCCGGAAGCTTGACAAGAGATTTGTGTATTCTTCTTTCTTGGCAAACGTACTAGAATATAGCCTATTAAAAGCTTCCAATACCGTTTTATGAAGCCATCCATATTCCTCCATATAAAGGTTACATTATGCCGTTGTCTTTAAATGGCTTGAGATAACATCATTAAATGTATTACCTCGTTGATTTAATAATGTTAGGTTAATTGCTAATGAACGTTTATCAGGTCGATATATTCTTAAAAAATAAGTCGTGACTTTAATACTTCCTGCACTAACTATCCTTTGTCGAAGCTGTTTGCAATCTTGTAATTTTGTCAGCATTGTTTCCTGGAATTACTCATTCCCTGTAATACGGTAGACCTTTGCCGTCGCAATAAACTTAGATCAGTGCTCATTCTTAACATCCTCCTTATTCTGGTATTTTTAATTTCACATGTTGGTGGTCCATGGCGAAATAACATTCAAACGGATTCGGATATGTTTCTTGCCTTATATACGGCTGCTTGAATATGTCTTGATCACTAAGTCGCATGCTGATTAACCCTACAGTAGACTGACTTCGTACATATTTAGCTACTTGCTCAAAGCTCTGTCCGATATAACTGTAGTCTCCACACAAAACAAAATGGATACCTACTTTTGCCCCTTGTTCGAGCAAGACGGCTATTTCATCATCACCGAGATTACTTCGTTTACAGAAATCCTCTAAGTCTGTTATTTGGACAATCCAATTTATACTATTTTCATTATTTTTTAGACGACTGTTAATTTCCGTTAGTAAATCTTCTTTTACTACAACAATTCCATTTTGCTCAGAAATATAAGCGTTCATCATTTTTCCGATTTCGACTAACTTTTGTTCACTTGTATCAATAAGCATGGTTTGGTAAGAACTGGACAAATTCGAAATATTTTTTGCTAAGGATTGGTTCAGTTTATCGAGTCCATCTCTCCTATCACTCACTACAGTCAGATGACCATGCCTGCTAGGATTAAATGCAACAGGTTCCACCTCTTCAAATTCGAGACCTAGTGGAAATAGATTGCTTTCTATTAACTCTTTTGTCTTTCTTTGTTTTTTAAACTGATTGAAGTCCAGAACCCCTTCAGGAATCATCGGTATCCCCTCCGGCCGCTCACCTTCCCAATGTTCATCCATTTCCTTGGCAATTTCTTGAATGGAACTGATAACCTGCAGTGCTTCTTCACCTTTTGTCGGCAGCATTGTTTGAAACAGAACTGGATCCTCTAATTTAATTAGTCCGCGTCCAGCAATTTCTTCTAATTCAATCTCTGTTCTCCCTACAATCGTGCGTACCTCTGTTGTTTCAATTAAATAAAGTGATATTTGTGTTTTGATATTTGAAATGAGTGGCATGCGCATGGCACTTTGTCTACCTGCACTAATTACTAAATGAATGCCGATACTTGCTCCCTCACGTGCAATTTGCGTCATTAACTTCTCAAACTCATCGGAAAACTCCGCTTCCCGTACGGAATCGTAGTTATCCAGAATGATACATACATTCGGTACTGTTTCGCCGCTAGCTTTCTCATACATTTCCATATTTGCTACACCATAGTGGCTTAGTTTCTGCTTACGTTCTTTCATTTTCGTTGTTAATAAACGAAGTAGTTTACCAATTTTCTCATCCTCATCAATGAGAAGGGTGTCTGCAACATGCGGAATATTTTGCAATGGTAATAATCCATTCGTACCGAAGTCTAATAAATATAATTGCAATTGCTCAGGATTTTGCTGGCGTACTAAGTCCATTACAACCGTTTGTAAAAAGGTAGATTTCCCGTATCCCGGGCTTGAGAACACCGCAATATGACCATCTTTTGTTAGATTGAGTGTAAGAGGAGTCTGTGCCTGCAATTCTGGTTGATCCAATAGCCCAATCGTAGCCTGTAACGGCTTCTTCGGCTCCAGCCACGCTTCTTTAAAGCTGACAGGATGTAGTTCCTCTGGAAAGATTCGCTCTGGAAGCGGTGGAAGCCATGGACGTGCTAATGGATCAATTTGTTCTGCTTCTGTAAAGTCTGCAATATAATCAATTACCGCATCTAGCTCTGTTGACGCCTTCTCAATCTCTTCCTTATTTTCTAATCCACTTAAATCTTCTGTTAAAATATCATATTGACCAAGCTCATTGATCGCATAGATCGTTGTATCCACATACTCGTGATCATCTTTATCTGGAACATAGGCCGCTCCACTCCATGCGCTTTGAAATAATTCGTAGATCTCATTGTTTCCAACCTGTAAATAAGAACGTCCTGGCAAGGTAATTTCTGCTGCATCCGGTGTTTTCAATATTTCATTCGAGTCACTCTCATTTTGTACTTTTAATGCCAGCTTAAATTTGGAGTTTGACCAGATTTGGTCGTCTACCACACCGCTTGGCTTCTGTGTTGCCAAGATTAAATGAATTCCTAGGGAACGCCCAATTCTTGCAGTTGAAACAAGCTCCTTCATGAAGTCCGGTTGCTCCGACTTTAGTTCAGCGAATTCATCGGAGATTAAGAATAAATGTGGCATCGGTTCGCTTGCTTTTCCTTGTTTAAAGAGCTTTTGATACTGGTTAATATGATTTACATGATGTTCCCCGAAGAGCCGTTGCCTTTTTTGTAATTCGGCCTTGATCGATGCAAGCGCCCGCATCGATTGAGCACGCTCCAAGTTTGTTATTGTTCCTAGTAAATGTGGCAAATGTTTAAATAAATTCGCCATTCCTCCACCTTTATAATCAATTAGTAGAAATGCAACCTCATACGGGTGGAAATTTACTGCAAGCGAAAGAATATACGATTGAATAATTTCTGATTTTCCCGATCCAGTCGTACCAGCAACTAAACCATGGGGGCCGTGTGCTTTCTCATGTAAATTTAACTGCACAATATCTTCTTTACCACGCAAGCCAAGTGGTACGGCGAGACTTTTATATGTCTCATTAACATTCCAGCGTTTGGATATTGCTAACTCTTCTACCTTCTCTACACCATACATTTCTAAAAATGTGACACTTTCAGGAATCGAATTTTTTAAGTTCTGCAAATGATTAATCGGTGCTAATGCACGGGATATTTCTTCTTTATTAAAATCTTTGCGGAAATGATCAGGCGTAAAATGCTTGTTCACTAATTCCCCTTCCTCTAAAATAATCGTCCCGTTTTTAGTATCGCGAATATCGATTACCGTTTTCACATGTTCTGGTAGTGCCTGCATCACATCCTGAACAAAGACTAAAGAAACGCCCAATTCACTTGGATCTTCATTAAAAAACTCCATCACGGTATGATCCAGAATCATTTTTTCATCGGTAACAAGTACCATATAATGTGGTGAAAAATACGTTTTCTCATGTTGACTTGTTTTTTCATTTAATATATTCTGACGTTCCTTTAATAACTGATACAGGGAATGAAGAACCTGATCGCGTGACCGCTCATGATAGACGAAGCCACGAACATTCACATCCCGAACACTTGCATGTGGAAGCCAGCGCATCCAGTTCCACTGCTCTTTTTCCTCTTGTGGGAAAACCGTAATAAATTGCAAATCATGATAGCTATGAAACAAGGAAAGCTGCATCACCATTAATTGTAGCTGTTCAATAACTAGCTGCCGATGACCAATATAACCAACAGGTCCTTTATTAAACGAGGTAACGACTGGGACATTTGTAATTTCCTTATATTGCTGGAGCAATTCGATTGCCTCGTCAACCAGTTCATCCTTCTCTTGTGTAAATTCTTCTTCATTAAATTCAATTTCAAAGCTTGAATCAACCTTACCCAGTCCTGTACGGAAACTGAGGAAATCATGGTGGTAAATCGTTTTTTCATAAATTCTCGCTGTTAATCCTATGGCCATCTCCTTGATTTGCTCCACTGTAGGATAATGATACGTCAGAGCGTGCCGTTGTTCTTCACTCGCTTTAAAAAGCTCCTTCGTTTTACGCTGTAAATAAGCTTTATAGCTCTCTTCTCTTTCCTTCATATCTGTCTTATATTTTTTGACACTTTTCACATAGGACGTAATCGAGAATATGATCGTGACGATTGTTACAGAAAGCATGACCATAATATAAATTCCCCGTGGCTGTACAAGCGAAATAAGAACAAGTGCAACAATTAAAACGAGTGGTGGCACAATCGTTCGTGCCAGTTGCTCACTTGGTTTTGATGGCTTATTGGACGGTTTAGCAATTGTCCGCTTATCCTCAGGCTCCCGATAGATGATTCTTGGTGAACGGTGGTAGTCTGGATATTCTCCTTGATAGGGATGATTCTTACCAATTAACGCAACTAGCCGCGAACGAAATTGTTTGTTCGAGGCAGTAATTTGTATATCATTATGATTGACAACAATGATGACACCATCGATAAATAGTTGATCACCTGGTTCGACCGTTGCCTGCCCCTTCACAATGGCAAAATTATGGTAAACATCTCCTTGCTGTACATCCAATGTAAAAGGGAGTGTTGCTTCTCTTCGTAACAGGACGAAGTTAGCTGTTGTATCATGAATCACTACATCATCGTAGTCAGAAGCACTACATGTAATGGACTGTTTACCAGCAATATCATAAAAATACCCCTGATCGAAATGAAGTAAATAAAATTCCATTGGTTGACCTGAAAGCTGTATGGAAAGGTGATTATGTAAAAGCTCATCCCCAACTCTACAAGCTTTCCCATCCCACTTGACTGTCAAAGAACCATCGAGCCCGGGAAAGGTTAGATTGTCCGACCAAGCATTACCTACAGTTATTTCCTTTGGTGTATCCTCAACTAAATGGCATTTATGTAATTGATGATGATAGGTAACCATGAGTAATTTTTGTGCCATTTCTTTCTCCCTCTCTAACGCAAAAGCAAATGTTATTTATTCCGCTAATGACTGCTTTTAATCTTCGTCTTCCGTTTCCACTTGTTCTTCCGTTTCTTGTTCATCTGTTTCATGCTCTTCCATATCATCGATTATTTCACTCGTCGTTTCCTCCACTTGCTCCGCCCCATCACCATCTATGTTGTAATCCTCACTATATTGTCTTAATTGATCCTGTAATGCATTCACTTCTTCGTCTCGTTCTGTACCTGTTAGTGTCGGATCATTTTTAGCCTGTTCTATTTTCTTTATGAGTCCATACATAATAAGCTGTGGGTCATCCATGTACTTTGCCTTTTCAATAGTCTCATCAAATTGACCACGACCATTGTAAATCCAATAAACCAAATAATCTGGAGCGCTTTTCAAACTTACATGCTTTAAAATAACCTCTTTCTCTTTCCCTGATAGATTCTCAACTTGTATATAGGAATACGCTAAAATATATTTCGTTTGACTTGGCAAATCTTCAGGATTCGTTCCTTCTAATGTAGAAATTACACTACCATAATCAGATGCAAGAAACTCTCCATGGGCATCCAATAAATCACCTTGATAAGGATCTTTTACAAAGCTATAATAGGTAAGTGGTGCAGCCAGTAGTATGGATACAATGATCATGATGATTGCGAGTTGTTTAAAGAGGCGAAATCGTTTTCTAAGAACAAGTTCCATTGTGCTTTCGGTTTTCTTTTGTTCCTTTAGATAACTGTCGAACAGAAAGGTTTTCAGCTGGGCAAGATCATTTATTTCACTGATCTGACGTTCAAACTCAGTATCCGTCGCATTTTGCAAGGAACCATTATACAACTGCTCGAACGTATATTTTTTGGAAAAAAGGGCAATGCTCAAACATTTATACTGTTTTAAGAAAACTGCTTCATCCATTTCAAACGGGGGTACCATGTTGCGTAGACCTCGATAAATAATAACCGGCATCAAATTTTCATCATACATCATATTATCTGGATGCAGGAAGAATGTGAGTCTCGTAGATAGATAACTTTCGAGCTTTGCAATATTACATAAAAGCCTTAACTTATCATTCTTATTTAGCTTCCCGGCTTGTGACCAGCTTCTTCGGTTCGGATCGATTGGATAGGAGATAAGAAATGCATCGACTTCTTCAACGATTTGAATAGGAACAAATGATTCCGAGGGGTTCAACATCAAGTCCATTTGCCTGATATCTGTTACCTTTGTTTGTGACTTCGGCAATTGAAGTTGCCAATGATCCTTCTGTATATGAAATTGTAGGGAGATATTCTCCATCTGTATCGTTTTATGCTCCATATGAATTGACTCCTCCATAAATTAACAAACCAAAAATCATTTTTATAAGACAACTAGAATATCCCCGTCAGTAACTGGAAAATCTGTTAATTGGTCGTCATCAGCTAGTAAAAGATTTTTGGTAATTACTTTGATCGAACATCGTGTAACGGCACGATAATCCAGATTTAAAATTTCCATCACATACTGAAGTAGTTGTTTGACGGATAACTGTATCGGAATTCGCAAATCATACATTCCACCTTCATTTATCCATTTACTAAAATCCATTGTCACATTAATATGCGTATTCTGAGCCATCTTCTTACCTCCTAATCAAACAGTTTTTGCATCATAAAATAGAGGCCACCGCAAAGCAGGAGGGCTAGTGCTGTCAACGTTACTAAAACCTTTTCCCCAAAACCAGAGCCACTATCTTCCTGACTCACTTGGTTGGTAAATGATGAAGCAGAACTCGTATAATCACTTGCAAATAAAGCCTCTTTGATATCAAGTGCTGTCGTATTTGAATCGATTTCTTTTGTAAATAAAGAACGTTCCAATTCTTCAAGTGATTCTTCCTGCTCTTTTTTTACTTCTGTAAACCAGACTTGTGTCTCTTCTGTAAATAGTGTTGGAAAAACCTTTTCTAATTCCGTTTGATTCATTTGCGTACGTTCACTCTCACCCTTAATGATTCGATCAATCTTCAACTGTAAACTACCAGATTTGGGTTCCATATCATTCATATTTGTTTCTGCTGATGTCTGATTCACATCAAACATCAGCAGTATGAAAGTTACCAATAAGAATACATTAACTTTCAGCCTTGACTTCATTGTCTAGATCCCTTTCCCCTTTTGAATGATTTAGAACGAGTAAATTAGCTAAAGCTCCGATTACAATCACTCCAGTGATAACTAGAAATGCGAGTGGATAATTTGCCGTTTCTTGAGATATACGTAACAACAGTGATTCAACGTATTGTAAAGGTGAAGCCTTTCTTAATCCTTCTAATCCCGCTATACCTAAGCCAAGTGCATTTGTTAAAAATAAATACAGGCTTAAAGTAATCAGCAAGATAAACATACCAATCATTTTTAACTGTCTTAATAAGTAAGTTGCAACCAGTAGCATCGCGGTCACTAACAAAATAATTAATGCAGTGAGCAATACCATACTTCCGTCGCTAATTTTCAAGAAATAGCTAGAAGTGACACCAATTATTGTTCCTTCTAACACACCGATTCCTGCAGTAATTAACGTAATAGGCGTGTTCCAAGCGATTAATGACTTCTCGGTCGCAAATTGATCAGTATCCACCCGTTTTTGGGTAATGGTTGAAATAACATAGGATGTAAATAAGACAACAATAAAGCAGATCAGAACAAGGAAATATGGTGTAAATGTTTGATTCGCTGTAATTGTCCCTGCATTACTTGTTTGTACTGGATTAGAAAGAAAATCATATAGATTTTCATTTTCTCTATCTCCAATACGACTATTCGCAAGCACACCCGCAAATTTTTCTGCAAATTGTTGATCTTCCAGGAGCTTATTTGTCATGTCTACCGACAATACTTCAGCCTGGTTGACCAAAGCCACACCACTCTCTTCAATTGTTTCTGCCTGAAGGTCGATATGATCAAACGTTTCATACACGTGTTCAGCGGAATCGAAGTTCCTCTGTGCCTGCTCTGCAAGTGATTCACTTGTCATTAAGAGCGGCCTGAACGCATCGCTCAATGTCATAATCGCCATTTGTTCGCCATCATCATTCACTTGAATTTCCATTTGTTCATCGAGCATAGCATTACTTTCATCTCGCCATGCATCCACTTTTGCTAAGGTTTCTCCAAGTGCTTCATTCAGTGCAATTGCTTGCTCTCCTGTAGCAACAACTTGCTCTACAAACTGTTCAGCATTGTTAGCTGCTTGCCGGGCCTCTTGGCGATACAAGCGGATTTGCGCTTCTAGATTTGCTAAAGGCTGACGAATTTCTTCTGTTACACCATCAATGACTTGATTCACAATGTAATCGTTTAGTAGGTCTGCAATGTCTTTTTCATTAAATAAATGATAGAGCGATAATTTAGATTCAGCTCCCCATTCTGTCAATCGTTTTTCATTCAGATCGTTCCTTAAATCATGTGATCCCATTTCTAGCCCGAAATAACTTTCATACGAGGAGAGCAATTTTTGATAAGGGCTTATAGTATTTATAACCGTATTAATCAGGCTTTTTGTTGTTATATCCATTTCTGTTAGTGGTGACATTACTTCATGACGAATCGTATTATTGATCACTTTTACTTTTTCAATAACAGGTGTTTCTTCATCCTCTTTATTTTTTTGAACATCACCAGCAGCGTCTGAATCATTATCACCTTTATCTGGCTGATTACCTGATCCCGATGTATTATCCTCGTCACGTACATCGGTATTGTCATTATTAGTTTCATCTGACTGGTCAGGGCTTTCTTCCGAGTCAGATGGATTTTCTTCTTTTTCAGTAGAATCTTGTAGCTCATTCGATAATTGATTATTGGATTGCTCCAAGTCATCTTCTTGGGCTTCAACGCGCTGGCTTGCAATTAATGGTGCTTTTGCCATTTGTATGGCAACCTCATCTGGTTCATCGACATTGGTTATATCTTCTTGATGCAGTTCCCATCCCCATGATACAGTTTGGTATATATCAATTTCCTTATCTTTATCCAATAGCAGCGTTACATCAACGGTAAAATTACCTTTTTGATTCGCTCGAAGGTTAATTTTTCCATCTTCAAGATACTTTGTATAATCTTTTTCTTCCTTATTTGGAAGCGTTAGTGATAACCTTTCAACCGAATACCCTTCTGGAATTCTTAATTTAAATGTTTGACCAGATTTTTTTTTATTTTCCGGAAGCTCAACCGTGTCTGTAATGGTTATCCCATTTGTTCTAATGTGATCCTTAAGTTCTTTGATCTTATTTAGATCCGATAAAATTTCGTCACCATCACTACGATGCGCCACAAATTCAATTTCCGAATTATATTTATTTGTTACTGCTATAACATTTTTTATCTCGGTAACCGTTTCTTCAGGTAAACCATATCCACCAAAATCCGCTTCGTTTAACGATGGTAATTTAGAGATTTGTTTTCGAATGTTTTCTCTTACGTTTGCATCTGGATTCTCAAATAATGTATTGATATTCAACTGATTATCTTCGGCAAATGCATTAGCCAACAGCTCAGACAAGCGGTTCGATACCTTATTTTTAAAGCTGTTCGGATTCTCTGGATCTAACAGCTGATATAATTTCAACTCGGTATCTTCGACTTTTTTAAGCGATGATTGTAAATGATCCTGCAGAGCTAATGATCCATTCATAATAGTGGTACTACCGAATCCAACTGGTTGGTTATACATCAGTGTGTTTATTGCATCATTTCCTCTTTGCTGAAACTGCTGATTAATAATCGTATTAGCAGCTTGCAGTTGTTCAAGCTGACGATCTACATCTTGATGGCTTAAATCGTTATGGTATTCATTAAAAATTTCATAAAAGTATAATAAAGATTGACGATTCGTTTCTTTTAATTGTGTAACTTCGTCAAGATTAGATACATAGTCTTGCTCTAATTCAGCACCACTTACCAATTTTTCCTCATAGGCCCTCAGCATTTCTTCAAAACCGCTAAAACTATCTTTCGATAACGCTGTGTTATCTTTAATTTGACCGAATTGGCTCGTATACCCTTCAAGTGGATTATAGATCGCACTGTTATATGTATTTGTATGTAGTGCCTGTTTTTCTATTATTTCGCCAATATTGTCCTGTGCATCTTGTAGATTACCGATAATACTAGCAAAATAAACATCGATGATGCGGCGGTTAAAATCATTCAGTATTTGACTAGCTGTTTTTTCAGCTTCAACACTAACTCTTTCATTTTCCGATGCATTAATTTTATAACTTAGTACGACTGGCTCTGGCGCTTCCGTTTCGAAAGATAATGCCTTTATAGAAAAATCGTTCGGGATGATAATCATCATGTCATATGTATTTCTTTCCAAGCCACTTTCCGCAACACCCCGACTAACAACATACCAGTCATGTTCATTGTTACTATCTACACTCTTTACAAAGGCGTCACCAAACACTAATTCGCCACCATTAAACGTGTCACCCTCATCTTCATTTACGAGAGCAATGGCCATTTTGTGTGTTTCATTGGGCGTTTCTTTTTCAGTTTCTGCTTCTTGATTCAAAACAAGAAAAGATAAACCTGAGGCGAGTAAAATGATTAAAATAAGAAAAAGTAACCATCGCTTATCCATATATTTCATTTGCTACTTCAGCTCCTGCGAATTAAATGTACAAAAAAACTCTTAAGCATGATTCAATTGTTAACTAAAATTCAATTCTAGTAATAAGAATAATAGTAAAATGCCGATTAGAAAACTTGGCAACTGCCTAAGCCTTTGGGTGTATGCCTTAGTTGCTAAAAATAAGACACTACTTCTTCATTATGTTGAGTATGTAGAGTTAATTAACTGACATTCTATTGGTAGATTACGAATACATGGGCCACACAACTTTAATTGCGTAGCCCACCATGTGATAGAAGGTATTCTAACTTTAGTTCTCTACGCTAAGCTCACTACTTATCTTAAACCAAAGTTTTGTGAAAGAGCCTGATCCTGCTGAGCAACCGCTTCAGCTGTTTTCGTTAATTGCATTTCAATCTCTTGCATTAGCTGAGAAAAATCTTGTACTTTAGGCTTCAGTTCACGGAATTGATCATCAAAGCGTTCAAACGCTCGACCTTCCCATTCCCCTCTAAGTTCTTCCTGTAAGTTAGACAAGTCCCTTAAAATCTGATCAATTTGTTGTGAACTCTGCCCATACCTTTTTGCTTTTGCCTGTAACTGCTCTGGCGTCATACGAATTTGTCCTGACAAATTTCCCATCTCCTTTAAATCAATAGTGATGAAGGTATAAAGTAAGCTTTTGCTAACACTTCTTCTTACTTAAGACTAATTAACTAGTATTTGAATGTCAACTAAATATATACAATATTTTGAAAAATAAACATTAAGAACCAATTTTAACCAAATAATCGTTTTTTAAATTAAAAAATAGGTAATTTGAACTTACGTTAATACAGGGCTTTTTGCTTATGAAGTGAGATTTACGATATTCAAATAGATTTGTAGTTTTTTACAAAGTGAGTTTTTCTTTTTGGAAGGGATGAAAGCCAAAAACACAGCTTATGTTAGAACGGCTTTCTTTAGGAGAAAGGCGTTTTTCAATGAAAACGCTTTTTGTACTGTAATGAAAATGGTTCGGGGTAAATATTGATAAAGGAATACGTCTCGCTTTTGCCGCATCAAGAACCCCTTGATTAGATAATGGCCTGCTCCATTCATCCGGTGTAAACGTAGAATGTGCATGCCGGACAATATACAAGTTCGTCTGCATGCTTCATCTGTTCATTTTTTCGATGTACCCACTATGTTAATATGATAAAGCACTGTGGTGTAGGATAGGAGCTTGTCCCTTGAAGAAACAGAAGCATCTTAAAACTGATCATGTGAGACTAAAAATACTTAAAATCTAACGTTCTCAAAAAATGAAGAGCTGCGTCTTCTTAAGTATTTTCTTTTTGGCGATATTCTAGAAGTTAATTTTCATGGTAGGTTTGTTAGAGAAATAGATTCACATGTAAAAATATAGTTATACAATGTGATTCCTATATACTTATCCAATTGAGTAGTCAATACTTACATAGAATAAATTGAATCCTATAAGAAGGGAGGGAAATAATTTGGAAAAAAACGATGATTTAGTTCAACAACAACCAAAACCGGAGTGTCCTACTTGCCCTGAAGGATCTATTTGTGAAGATCCCTCCGTTAAATGGACCTATTGTTGAGGAGAAAGGGCTTGCCATTAAAAAAACTTATTTTAACCCCGCCCTTAAATCAGAACGAGGTTTTAAAATTAAATAACTTTATTGTCACTCTACATCAACATCACTTAGTAAATTCCATTTTCCAGCTAAAAAAATTGTTATCTTGATTCTTTTCATATCTCATATTTGCATTAAATTTGTTACCTTTTTTGCTTGTTAATCCTTTTACTGTTACAACTCCGTTTTTCAAAAGAGATTTCACCATCGTTTTAGACGGTTTTTTCTTCATCGTTGCTAGAAATTTATCATTCTTCCAAATGACAAATTTACACCCACTTTTCCAATTACTACAGCCAAACCCTTTCTGTCCTTCAATAACTCCACTTCTGCAAATAGGGCACTTTCCTAATACTTCTTTTGTGCTTGAGGTGGAAACAAGTTCATTAATAATGATGTCCTTCCCACCTTTGATCGTTTCAACTGATTCATTTGTAAAGGAGAAAATCATGCTTAGAAATTCGTTTTTACTAGACTTTCCTTTTTGAATATCGGATAAGCTTTTTTCTAACCGCCCAGTAAACTCTAAATCAAATAAATCCTGAACAGGAAACGTTTCTACTAATTTCTTTCCTAATTCAGTACAAACAAGATTTTTCCCACGGGCAGTGATATACCCTATGTCCTTCAGCTTCTTCATTGTTTCAGCTCTAGTAGCCGGAGTACCTATGCTGAAACCACTCAGAATAGTCCCTGCCATTTCTTCACTTTCGTCCTCCTTGTAGCCTTTTCCGCATGTTTCCATAACTCGAAGCAATGTTCTCTCCGTATGAGACTTCGGGGGTTTGGTAACATGAGAGGAAACCTTGGAATCTAGTAAGTCTACCTCCTCCTGCACATGGACTAATGGTAAAATGGTATCTTTAGATTGAATATTTTCTACTTTCTTCCACCCTTCGACTAACTGTACTTTTCCTTTAGAAGCGAACACTCCCTCTGCTACATCTACTTTTGTCGTTAACTTCGTTTCTTCGTATTCTGCTAAGGGCATAAACTGCATAATAAAACGATTTTTTATTGCTGTGTACACCAGCTGGTCATCACTGGAAAGCCGCTTCGGTTTTACGTAAGTAGGAATAATCGCACTGTGGCTTTCTACTTTGGCGTTGTTAAATACCCTTTTCGTTTTCTGAAATTTAACCTCATCTTTATATGGTAAATCAGAACTATGTGTCTCCAGAACCTTTGCTGTTTTACCAACTAAACTCTCTTCTAATGCCATACTGGAAGTTCTAGGATAGGTAATAAACTTTTTCTCGTATAGTGATTGGGCAACTTTTAATACCTTATCTGATGTCCATCCTTTATACTTGTTTGTTATGTAACCTTGAAGATTAGATAAGTTAAATAGTAAAGGAGCGAATTCTTTCTTTTTCTCCACTTGTTTATCTATAACCACGGCTTGTTTAGCCTGAATAGTTTGATTAACTTTATCTAACATTTCCTTACTTTTAAACTTCTCTTTATTCCCTTCTACATAGGTTCCCTCATACTTATGCTTGTCTTTTGTTTGGAACGTGGCAGTCAGTTTAAAGTAATCCTCCGGAACAAAGGTTTCAATTTCCATATCCCGATCATAAATAATCTTGAGAGTCGGCAGTAATACACGGCCTATATTTAAAGCCTTCCCTTTTCCTTTTTGATATTTAAGAGTTGCAACAGATGTTAAATTAATACCAATAACCCAGTCCGCCCATTGTCTGCTTATACCAGCATCCCGTAATGGCTTCATCGTATCATTTGGCTTAATGCTTTCCAGCCCTTTTAGAACTTCCGTCTGTGTCCACTCATTAAGTAATAAGCGGTAAACTTTCTTGTTGGGCTTCGTGCCACGGTAAATTATGCTATCCCCGATCAACTGACCTTCCCGATCGTAGTCACAAGCGGAAATAATCATATCCACATCATTTCTTTTCATTAAGTTGTGAATAATTCTCAGTTGTTTCTCTGCTCCCCGGTCTGACCTTTGTCTGTTCCGCGGATCGCTTTTAACTTTGTATTTAAAATCAGCTGGGATAAATGGAAAGTTGTCTATTTTCCATCTGGCCATTTTACTTTCATAGTCTTTAGCGTCATAAAGCTGTACAAGATGACCGAAGGCCCACGTTATTACATAATCGTTGCCTTCAAAATAACCATCTTGTTTGGTCTTAATCTGTAATGCATCTGCAATATTTTTTGCTACAGATGGTTTTTCTGCTAAAATGAGTCGCATCTTATCACCTATTTTAATTAAATTTGGAGTTTTATAGAATTCATTTAAAGGAGGGAACTCTGAAGGGGGAAAGGGATAAAGGAATACAGTTAGTATACTATAAATCTTTAAAACATGCCCCTGAAAATAACTTCTGATTTAGTAATATATCATAGCCTGACTAATTTCCTGTTTTAATTTAAATCAATCACCAGAAGTAAACAGGAGCACATTTTTGTTTATTTTTTCAATTGCTTTGTAAGTGGGTGAATTCCAGCGCTTTGGATTACCAACGATAATAGCACGGATGCAAATGTCAGTGAGATTAATATGTCATCCTGATCAACTGATGCTTCCAAGCCCATTAGAAGCGCTACAGACATGGTACCTTTTATCCCCGACCATGTAATTAAAGCTGTATCGCTCATTTTGAATTCACGTCTCCATGACGGTATGCTTTGCGTAATTCCTGTAAGCACCGCAAATCTTATAATAAGCGATAATAAGAATATAATAACCGCTAGTATCCATTGAGAAAAGAGTAGGTAGTCAGCTGCCTGAATACCTATTAATAAAAAGATTAAAGATAAAACGGATGGTTCAACAACATTCCAAAACCCATCCAGCGAATCACGAAAATGATCTTCCTTAATATTTTTTCCGAATTCAAAGGAAAGCATCAGTCCGGACGACACAGTAGCAAGAACTCCAGATACACCCGCTGCTTCCCCTAAGTAGTAACTTCCATACGCAACGATCATACTCAACATTACTTGGTATTCCCGGTGATGGGTATAGTGAACAGCTTTGCTCATCAGCCAGCCGAATGTAACTCCTATGAGGATACCACCTAATGAAACAATCAAAAATTCTCCAATGAATGAACCAAGAGAAAATGTAGTATTTTGCACAAACATGACCAACAGGAGGGAATATAAAACAATGCTCGTACCATCATTCAGCATGGATTCTCCTTCTGCTATATCGGCAATCTTCTCATCGCCGGATGAACCCTTTAGTATAGAAACAACAGACACAGGGTCAGTCGGTGATAATATAGCAGCGATCAACAAGGATCCTACCAAGGATAGGGACACAAACAGATTGCCCACAGCGTAAATGGCTAAGCCAAGCAACAAAACAGTTACTACTAAGCCGATGGTACCTAAAGTTCCTATAATCCACTTATTTTTACGTAAGTTATCCAATGGAAAGCTATATGCCGAAACAAACAATAACGCAGGAAGAAAAATAGTAAAAATCATTTCCTTAGTTATTGAAATAGAATCAAAATAGGGAATGACTGCCAGAGCTAAACCGATACACACCAGTACTACTGGGACTGGAAAATAGTTCTGCTTTTTATCAATAGAAAATACAATGTAGCCAATAGTTAACAACAGTAACACTTGATGTGCACTCAATTAAGCTTCTCTCCCTTTCACATGTTTACTTCCTCCCAAAGTGCAGCAGTCCAACCAAAGCTCCTCCAACACACATGATAATTGCGAAGATAAGAAACGGTATGGCGCCAAGCTGGTAAATCAGCGGGATGGATAATGCGGTAACAAGACCTCCTCCAAGAAAAGGCTCATAAAGCAATTGCTTATAGCCAAACCCTTCAAATGCTGGCGATTCCCCTTTCGGATCAGCAACGCGCATTAATAAAAGCCCTGTCGCTGTAATCCCCATAGACTGACCAAAATCACCAATCCCACGCTCAAACCAGTAGGTCGGAATAATTCTCGGTGCTAGGATCAAGAATCCAAAGACGTTCCAGGCAATTCCGGCACCTGCCATAAGTAAGAATGGCACAATATATTCACCAATTACATCCAGCGAAACCGTTGCAATTGCTGTTAAAATTAAAACATCCAGCGAAAACCCCTGAATCCGATTAATCATTCTGCGATCAAGCACTTCCGCATTATCAATCTTATTGAAAATAACTTGAATAATGATACCGCCAATCATTGCTAATGGAAACAAGGGAATATAAGTCATAAATTCGGAATCAGTAATTGCACCCCATGTAACACTTTCAATCCATATGAGCATTTCAAGGAGCAGCCAACCGACAAACACTGCCATACCTACCACTGCAAAATGCAGGGATAATGGTTCAATTGATTCTGGTCTGACAGTCATATTCGCAGCAGGTTCCCTGTTCTGAAACTCCATTATCCCTTGCTTTCTCAATGTAGAAAAACCTTTAACATCTTTTATGATATTTGTATTTCCTTTACGAACAGCCCAATTGATTAAAATTATTCCAATGATCACACCTGAGAGCACACCTATTGTAGCTAGTCCAATCGCAAGGTCATACCCTTCTGCAAAACCCAGCTCTTCAAATGTTCCAGATAGCCCAGCTGCAGTTCCATGCCCACCTTCAAAGGCCACTTCTATCAGCGCACCAGCCATTGGAGGCAGACCGAAGAACGGTGATAATACAAGGACAGCAAGTAAGATACCAATAACATATTGTCCCCAGCCTATTGTCCAACCAAAGGCTAATTGTGGGCCACCATACTTCCATATCTTAGATAATGTAGGAATGGTTGCTCCGAGAAATAATGTGGCAAATACAATATTAATTGTTAAACCAGGTAATGCTTCCCAAACCTCCATTACTTCCTCAGTCATTATTCCATTCACCCAAAAAGAATCCTCGTTAACAAAATTTTTCAATATATTCCCGAGTAATTGTGGTCCTAAGAAAAGCGCCAGAAATCCACCAATTATAGATGAGGGTAGAAATAAATTCTGCAGCCATTTAATACGAACACGAATCCATTTACCTAAAAGTAAAAAAAAAGCCAAATATAATAAGGTAAACCCTATTTGATCAGGTGTCATCGCTTATACTCCTTTTTTAAAAAAAGTTTTAATTTCTAATTGGCTACCCCATATATGTTTTTTTCAAACTACTATGGTTTACAATTAGGAGTTTATTACCAAACGAAAAAGGCTGAACAAAGTAGATTTCCTATCTTTGTTCAGCCTTTTTATAGAATCTAAAAAAAATCACGATTACATCATATCTGGATCAGGCGCATCATCTGACTTCCGCAGCGCCCACAACGGCGTATCATGGATATACGGTGGTGCCGGAGCAAGATGAGGCGCCGGAGCAAATGCTACAGGCTTATCAACGTAATTAAAAGTACCACAGCTATCCATACTTGGACCATGTGCCCAGCGTCCTGTTGCGCTTTCGTCTCCAGCAGAATAATTAAACAGCGTATATGCTACCTGTTCTTTTTGTAATTCTCTCGGAAATGTACTAGGAACTACAATGTTCTCCTTCTCTTCCAACTCACGGCACGCTGCATACCACTGGTTCTGGTGCATCGTATCCCTGGCAATCAACCAAGAGAGCATATCCCTTACCCCACGGTCAGTTGTTTGTTCATATAATCTTACAGCCTGCAGTCTTCCCTGAGATTCGGCATTCAAATTAGAACGAAAGTCTGCTAGCAAATTTCCGCTCGCAATAATGTAATCGGCGGTCCAGCGATTACCTACACTGTCTGCTGGCATGGCGCCCAAGCCAGATACAATCGTGTGCTGCGGATTTGAACCACCTAAGATTGCTGCTATAACCGGATCTTTAGCAGCATCCTCTAGTTCCACATCTGGTGCTCCGTCTAATAATCTAGCAATCATTGTAGCAAGCATCTCGATATGTGCCAGTTCCTCTGTACCTGTATCCATCAATAAATCCTTATACTTGCCATCTCCACGAGTGTTCCATCCTTGGAATAGATACTGCATTGCTACAGAAATCTCACCAAATTGTCCTCCTAATATTTCTTGCAGTTTTTTAGCATAGACAGGATCAGGCCGTTCTGGCTTTGCGTGGTACTGTAATTCCTTTACATGATAAAACAATACACTCACTTCCTTCATGTAGTTACAAGCTGGGTATTTACCTACCCTCTTACTTAATTATTCCACCAGCCTGAACAATGTGAATAGAAATAAGCGTGAGATCAAATGATATAGCCTATTGTCTTTAGGCAGGTGGTTCTAAACTAATAATAACATCCTCCGTCTCCACCTTTACTTTTTGCTCATCTGTGAAAAATTGCAGTTTCCCAGAAGGTTTCAGATTAAATAGCGGTATCACTTTGGTATTCCTATCCTTTCGAAAATCATCATAACTATAAGCTTCTGTTAAATGTGTTTTTTTAAATTGATACCCTGTCTCCACCTTTTCGATTAACTCTTCTATTACTATCTCTTCTGAAAATAAAACTTCGCCACTTACGGTCCAAATTGGTGAAGTAGACTTCTTGTCTTGTTGTTCTCTGGTATTTAATTTAAATACATGTCTTCTTCCAAATTCTTCGATATGCCTGGAACTGACCAGTGCATTATAAGACTCTGTTTCAGTAGCGCTGATCAAGTAGTCGTAAGTTTGTTTATCAAACTGACCGTCTGATTCTGCAGCTAAAATTTCAGTTTTCACATAAGGAAGCTCGTGATCATCAGCAGACTTCAATCTCTTTTTAGATGTATCAACAAGTAATACCGGAATCCCCATCTCCTTCATAAAGCCACCGAACTTGACAGTAAATGGATTACTTCCGACTAACAAAACACTTGGCTTGCCTTCCATAGCCAACCCTAATTTCCTTGCCAGCCACCCCAACGAGAAGCCATGGAGACATACACTGCCAAAGACCAATGCAAATGTTATAGCACTTACCATTTCTGCGCCTTCAAACTCCTGATCAATTAATAAAGCAGCAAAGTAATTGGCAACCGTTAGTGCAACAATTCCCCGAGGAGCAATCCATCCAAGCAGGATTTTTTCTTTCATTTGCAAGTCGGTTCTTATGGTAGCAATATAAATTGCCAATGGACGGATAATGAACAGCATCACTGCAACATAGCCAAGTACTTCAATATTCATGATCTCGTGTAATGTTTCTCTTGCAATAGAAGCTGTTAACATAACAAAAATAGCTGAAATTAATATAGTGGACACGTTTTCCTTAAATGCCCTCATATCCTGAATAGCAGGAAGATTTAGGTTAGCTAACGTAATCCCCATAACCGTAACCGCTAAAAGTCCTGTCTCTTCCATGATCAAATCTGAAATAGTAAAGGTAGTAATGACGACTGCAAGCATGATTGGCGACTTTATGAATTCTGGTACATACCCTTTTACTAATAACCATCCCAAAACCTTAGCAATTAAATACCCCATTACCCCAACAAGTCCAGAGGTAACAAAAAATACTAATAAAGACAAATAACCAACATCATTATTAAATAAAAATAGGACAACCTGGTAAGCAAGTACTGCAAGTAAGGCGCCAATAGGATCTATAATAATTCCTTCCCACTTAAGTATTTTAGATGGTCTGGATTTTAATTTTGCTTGCCTTAAAAGAGGTAGAATAACGGTGGGCCCTGTTACAATAAATAAAGCACTAATTACAAATGAAACAGGCCAGGACAAACCTGCAATAAAATAAGCAGCAAAAGCCCCAAGCAACCAACGAATCAAAGAGCCGATAGTGACAATACGTGTAATCGGCCGACCAAGACCCCGGATCTCCTTGAAGTGTAAGTTAAGACTACCCTCAAACAGGACAATTGCCACAGCTATTGAAATAATCGGGTCGTACATTGCACCAAAGTCTTCAATAGGGTTAACAATTCTCAATCCCGGTCCAACAAGTAAACCCGTTACCGACATGATTACAATTGCTGGTAATCGAAACCTCCATGCCAACCACTGGGCACTTATACCTAACACGATGACGATTATGACCTTTAATAACATTGAGTCTATCATTAAACTACCCCTTGCATTTTCACTCTAACGTATAAAAATTATACCCTTATTTATCAAAGTGAAACTTTCATGCGAAGGAAACATCCATAACTGGTAGATCACCTGTTTTGATGAATTCACTATACCTACACAAAAAAAACAGCCCCTACATCCCGCTGTTGGGTGTAAGGACACAATTTTCACGATGCTGTAGTAGATCCTTCCAGCCTTTTAAGCTCGTTACCTAGAAAGTTAGCTACTTCCAGCATTCCATATTTTTTACGACTCTTAGCTTCAGCATCGCTATTATAATTGGTGTTTGTATTAATATCATACGTATAAATGTTTCCATCTTTATCCTCAATGAACTCAATTCCCGCGACTTGGATATTGTTTGCAGCAAGGACTTTTTCATATTTTTCAAGTACTGGATGATCAAATCCTTCTCTGATTTGAAATTTATCTGGTGCTGACGCTTCTTCGCCTGCAGGACAAAACAAATCATCAATGGTACAAGCATCTGCTGGACATAGTTCAAAGCCTTCAGATGTATCTACACGAACTGCATAGACAAACTTACCACCAACAAATTCACAGCGCGTAATGTACGACTCCGGAGATTCGATATACTCTTGAATCAATGTTATACCGTCAACCGGCTCTTCAAAATTCTCCCCCTCTACATAGCTTCGTAATGCAGTGACAGATTGGAAGAGTTGGACACCAAGACCTTTTCCAGCCCGGTTATGCTTCGTAATAAATTTAATGCCTTCAAAAGTCTCTGCAGCTTTCAATAGTTCCTCTTTTCCGACTGCAGCTATCGTCTTCGGTGTTTTGATTCCAAATTTCTCAAGTTCCAAATACTGTAATACCTTACTTACTTCCAACTGAAGTGCCCTGCTGCCATTAACCACCTTTCGACCATTTTGTTCCAGCCATGAAAGTACCGCACTCGTTAATTCAGGCGCAAATCGATGTCCCCTAGTATGTGATGAAGCACTCATCCGATTATAAAAAATACCTTCCGGTGGCTCGGACGTCAAGTCAACCTTTCCACTATCCAATAACCAATCCTCATAAGGAAGCTCTAACTCTTCCAATCTTTTAAATAAATGCTCTGTCCATTCATTATTTTCATGTATCACATATATTTTACTCACTGCACTACCTCCTGGTCCGTTTTTTTTGCTCGCAATTCCTCTACCTTGGGCATAACCTGCTTTGAAAAGTTTTCCAATTCCTCTAATTGTGGCGAACATTGTAATAACAATAAGTCGACTCCTGCGTCTTCAAATTCGAGTATCTGCTTAGCAATGTGTTCAGGTGTCCCTACTAAGTTGGGTCGTATTCCTCGATTTGATACGGAGTAATCCTGCAGCTGAATTTGTTGTTCAAGCTGGGATTTGGTTGTAAAATCTTTGAATCCGGCATATGCTCCTGATTCTTTAACAGTAGTAATCCGTTTTAATTCTTCAAGTGCCTCTTCTTCCGTTTCCCGACAAATCACATAGGCTGCCATACCAAAGGATTTTAATGGTTCACGGTCTGAATATTTCCTTCGTTCTTTCATATCCAAAATTTTTGCTCTTGCTTCTTCTACTGTATGCCCGTGCATGACATAAGCATCACATAAAGATGATATAACCTGCTTGCCTTTTTCACTTTCTCCACCAGCATACAATAATGGGTTCGGTCGTTGAACTGGCTTTGGTGCTAGCTTTGTATTTTCAATTTGATAAAATTTACCATTATATGAAAATGTCTCTTCTGTCCATAAACCTTTTAAAACTTCAAGAAATTCGATGGTACGTTCATAACGCTCATCATGCTCTGTGAAATCAGCACCGTACTGTTTAGCTTCCTCAGCCCACCATCCGGAAACAACATTTAATGTGAATCGACCATTACTGATATGATCTATATTAGCTGCCATCTTTGCTGTCACCGCGGGATTATGAAAAACCGGACGAACTGCTGTCATTATCTCAATTTTCTCTGTTACTGCTGCCAAAGCTGCTGCAGTCGACCAAGCCTCTATGGAATCTTCATCTGTTCCCTTTATATCATTTAAATACAATTCAGCAATTAACGTTGTATCATACCCCCATTTTTCAGCGGATTGTATAACTTTTTTTGCATAATCAAATGTGGGTGGCATACCTTCATCCTCAACATTCCTCAACCATCCGCCAAAAATAGGTAACCAAAATCCGTATTTCATGTACCCACTCCTGTTCTTCTTTGCTATTTTAAACAAAAAAACTCTTTTCAGGTTAAGAAAAGAGTTTAAGATCACGAAGGATTCTTCCCCTCTTATCTTTCAAGCTAGCGCTTGTTGGAATTGGCACAGTGTTCTAATAGATTATTAAAACCTGTTGCCGAGGCTTCGCAGGGCCATATCCCTCCACCTCTCTAGATAAGAAACAAAATAAAAATTTATTTAATTGGTATAACTAACCATAGGGCAAAAAGTTAGAACTGTCAATATATTAAGCGCAATATAATCGTATTGCCTAAGCTTAAGAATAAAAGCATCGCAATCCATGCAATGCTTTATCTGTCATTAACAATGATCTCAATTATTTTGTCTTCTATTAATTTGCCATCATCTTCATCTAATAAGTTATTTACCATTATAGAAAAAACAAGCTTATTACCGTTATTTGTTTCTAAAAAACCAGATAAAGTACTAACCCCATTAATAGTTCCCGTTTTCGCTTGAACCGAATGATCATGCATGCGATTTCTCAATGTTCCCCCAATCATTCGGTCTTCCTTTCCAGCAACTGGCATTGAATTCAGGAATTCAGGAAACCATTCTTTATTTTGAATGGTAAATAAGAGATTCGATAGTTCATTTGGAGGGATTGAGCTTACATGCGATATGCCAGATCCGTCTCTAATTAAGATTGTATCTATATTCACGCCAAGTTTTTGGAGTTCTTCTTCCAATACTTCAATTCCCTTCTCCCAACTTCCTTCTCCTCGAACTCTCTTACCCATCTCTTTTACTAAAATTTCACCAATTCCATTATTGCTTAATTTCATAAAAGGTATGAGCAGCTCCGATAAAGGCATTGATTCATGCGTTATAAGTACCGTTGTTTGCTTTGGTGATTGCCCTGTCTTTACCGTTCCTTTCCATGAAATTTCATATTTCTTAAGTGCTTGCTGAAATAGATCCAATGCATAATTCGTTGGTTCCCATACAGCCATCCATTCTCTTTGGTTAGCTGAATCAACTGGAATGACGCCTTGTATGGTTATTGTATTTCCTCCATGCTCCCTCTCAACTTTTAAATCCTCTTCATCGTTTTTAGCTCCCGTGATTGCTGTATTTTCAATTATTATGTAAGCTGTTTCAGGTGATACTGTTACGAATGGCCTTTCTCCTTCTTTTGTGGGAATTATTTCTACAATTACTGTTCCCGTATCATAATCCTCATTCGGTGACACTGTAAGTGCTGACACCTGTGACCCATAATAAAAATGTTCATCACTCCAAATCATATCAGGCGAGAGACGTACATCGTCGAACCATGTATCGTCAGCAATAATATCTCCTTCAATTGTCTCGATCCCCTGAGCCTTTAGCTCCTGGGCAAAATAGTCATAATCAGCTGGCAGTAATGTCGGGTCTCCTTTTCCAGCTAAATAAAGGTTTCCCTCAAGCTTATCATCTCTTTGTTTACCATCTGTTTGCACCATTGTTGGAAACGTAAAGTTTTCCCCTAATACTGAAAGCGCTGCCGTGGCTGTCAGTATTTTCATATTGGATGCCGGACGAAGGCGTATATCACCCATGTTGTCAAATAGGATTTCCCCTGTATTGGATTCTCGAATACTAATACCCATTAGTGCGCCTTTCAATTTTGGTTCATTTTGTATGTAGTCCCTGAGATTTTGTTTTAATTTATTATCTTCTACCACATTGAATTCCGTTTTACTCTGTGAATTCATTTTGTTGACCTCCCCGCTATCTTTAGCCTCTTTACTATTACTTTTTAGAAAAATAGATGCCACGATTAGGATTAAGCTTAATATAATTATAGCACCAACCATATACATGACTTTTTTCATCTGATCACCTCAGCATCAGTAGCATATCTCTCATTTGTAATAGTCTAGCCTTTTAAATCATGATTTACCCTCGCTCCTGCCATATTAATTATTTCCACATAGTTAGCTCAAATCCCTTTTTTATGTAAAAAAACGTGGCAAAACACAATTCTAAATAAGAATAAATAACGCTCTGTTGCCAAAGGATAACAATAGACTTAAAATGGAGGTTATTAGAATGGATGAACACAATCGGCAGTATCGAACAGGACAGGGCGTACCCAAAAAAGGCGAATATCTCTGTCAGTCTGGTAAAAGAGTAACATTTAAAGATAATGATGAATTCCCAGTCTGTCCGGTTAGCGGGGAAGATACATTTTGGAAACATGAAGAACAGTAACATAACACCTGTACTTTTTTTAAATGGTGTAGTATCTCCAGTAACATACCAAATACAGAATAAAAGCACCCTTAGAGGTGCTTTCATTCTGTGAAAATAATTATTGTTGGTTCATCTGTTGTTGACATTGTGCAACCAGTTGTTGAATTTGTTGTAACTGCTGTGCTGCGTTTTGTTCACGCTGGGCCATTGATTGTTGTGTACCCATGTTAGCGTTGTTGAAGTTGCTGTGCATTTTGTTGCTCCTGCTGCTCCAATTGTTGAGCGACCTGAGCAATCTGCTGAAGTGTTTGTTGTGCTTGTTGCTGTGACATAGTATCTCTCCTCCTTTTATATTAAATACTGTTGTATTGTGTGTCTTATTTTTTATTTAATGCATTGATTAGAAGGATTTATATTAACGTTAAATTAAGTTGGAAGCATAAAAAGACCCAAACCGCTCACTTATATGATCATTAGCGTTTTGGGTTTCTCTATTCAGCTATAATACCAGTACTCCCCACTTCTGATTTCCCTATGACAATTTCCCTCGTACCTTAAAAATTCAAGATGAGCCAGTGTTTCTCCAATGGCAAATCTCATCTCGTGAATGGTTAGCTTTTTTTGGAATAGCTTTTGGCAGGTATCGTAGACTGTTCCTCCACTACGAACCCCCTCTACTGTTTGTATAAGCCGATCCTCATGGTGGGATTTTATTTCGTCAATTCTTTTGTTTGCCCCGTAAAAAGGCTCTCCATGCGAAGGAATTACAAAGTCAACATCCAATTTCTTTATTTTATCCAGTGATTGTAAGTAGCTTCCTAATGGATTAGGATCACCGTGAAACCAATAAGAAATATTTGGTGTGATCTTCGGTAGGATATGATCCGTTGAAAGCAGCATGTTTTTCTCTTTATTATAAAAAACCACCATGCCATCTGAATGACCTGGGGTAAAGATAACCTCATAATCATAGCTGCCGAGATTTACCATCTCACCTTCTTGAAAGTAGTGATCCACCTCAGGATATGGTGTAACAAGCGGTGTAAATTCATTGGTGTTACTGGTCATTTCAGCAGAAATCTCGTTTGGTATACCTGCTAAGATGTAATTATCTTTCAATTTACGGATAGAAGCATCCTGCCATGACTGCATCCCATTAGCCTCATCAATCTTCGTCATGGATACCTTTGCTCCTGTCTTTTCTTGTAGAGCGCCAACATAACCGAAGTGATCTGGATGATAATGTGTTACCAGAATGTCTGTGACTTCTTTTCCTGCCAATTCATCCTCCCATCTCTTCACTGTTTGCTTGTTATGGAGACCAGCGTCAATTACTTTCCAACCGTTTTCTCCCTCTGCAATAAAACAATTTACGTGGTTTAGACGAAAGGGAAGATCGAGTTTTACCAATTTTAGGTTATATTCTTCTAACAACTTATCATTCACACTGCTCTCCCCTTTTTCTTTATTAATGGCTTTTTTCTAAAAAATTGGAACTGTACCTGCACTTGCGATTACTTAGTACAAAAGTAAGACACGTGCTTGTTCCCGCAGGAGTCAACGGTCCTCCGCTCCAATCAACTGCCATAATAGTGAAAATTCATGTTTTGATCAATAACGTGATTACTATCGTTCCATAATTGGACATCACATCAGCGGAGGAAATACACGAAGACTTCTGCGGGAGGAAAGGCATAGGTGAGATTCTGAAATGCGTCAGCATGAAGAAGCTCACCAGCCGCCCGCGAAAAGCGTAGTGTATTTCCAGAGCGGTGGCGTACGATGTCGCATTTTATATCAAATGCACGTAACTTTAGCAGTCTTATTAAACTCACTACATAAATGATAATATACTTAGTTCCCTCTTACAAATACAATGCACTAATTTTTAAAATAATCAAATAAATATTTAAATAATAAAAGAATAAATTTCCATTGATAATTTGATTCTCTTTCCATATAATAAGAACAAACGTTCTCAAAAGGTGGTGAATTCGTATGGATTATTCCTCTTATCCTCGTAATGACATACTTTGTATTGATATGCGCTCTTTTTATGCGAGTGTAGAAGCTGTTAAATTAGGGCTGGATCCAATGAAAACGTTGTTAGCAGTAGTTGGTGACCCAAGCAGATCCGGCAGTATTGTTTTAGCTGCATCTCCTGAGTTAAAAAAGAAATATGGAATTAGCAATGTAAGCCGATTCTTTGAGTTGCCGAAAGATCCGGAAATCCACATTGTTCCTGCTCATATGGCCGACTATCTTCATGTTTCCGTAGAAATAACCAGACTGATTAATCAATATGTACCCAAGCAAGCCATTCATCAATACTCCGTTGACGAAGTGTGGGTAACAGTAAATGGCCTGGAAAAATTATTTGGAGATTGCTGGCAGGTAGCCGAGAAAATAAAAAAAGATATTTTGGACAGCTTTGGTATTACATGTTCGATTGGGATTGGGGATAATAAATTTCTGGCAAAGGTGGTCATGGACCTGCATGCCAAAAAGGTAGGAATTGCTGAGTGCAGGTATGAGGACGTAGAAGAAAAGCTTTGGCCATTTCCTGTGGAAGATATTTGGGGGATTGGCAGCAGAATGAAGCATAATCTCAATCGAATGGGAATTGTCACACTTGGGCAGATCGCCAAGTTTAACTTAGCACATCTAAAAAAGCGATTTGGCGTAATGGGAGAACAATTGTATTGGCACGCTTGGGGTATCGACCTCAGCCCCGTTTATGGCGATTTCACAAAGACGGAACAAAAAGGCTTCGGACATGGAATCTCCTTGCTGCGGGACTACACAAAAGAAGACACCGCGATTTGTATTCTTGATCTGTGCGAAGAGGTATGCCGTCGCACCCGCACAGCAGGAATGACCGGGAAAACGATTCATCTTGGTGTATCCTATTCGAAAGAAACAGGTGGCGGATTTTCACGTTCGAAATCTGTTCCCCACCCCACTAATGTAACGATGGATATCTATCAAATATGCATGCAGCTATTCAGCCAATTTTATGATGGAAAAAGCAAAATCAGACATGTATATGTAACCTTGGACAACTTATTTGAAAAAGGTGAAACACAGCTGGATCTATTTGAAGACCGTTCCAAGAAAAATGATATCGGCTATGTCATGGATGCTATTCGTGACAGGTTCGGATCTACTGCCATTTTGCGTGCCTCAAGCTACACCGATGCCGGGATTACACTGGAGCGGAGTAAGAAGATTGGTGGACATAAGGCATAACATGGCCCGCGTTCATATTTATCTTTATAATTTCAATTCCTTCCGCTTGCTTGAAGATGGAATATTGAGTTCCTCACGGTATTTTGTCACTGTTCGCCGGGAAATTGTAATACCTTTTTTCTTTTTAAAAAAATCGGATATTTTCTGATCTGAGAATGGTTTTTGTTTATTCTCGCTTTTCACAAATTCTTCAAGCAGTAGCTTCATTTTTACTTGAGACATAGTAGAGCCGTCTTTTGTTTCTAATTTTGATGAAAAGAACATGCGAAAATCAAAAGAAACTGTTATTGATAATTATCATGGTGTAAAGGTAGCGGATCCATATCGTTGGTTAGAAGACTCTGAATCAATAGATACAAAGAAATGGACAGATGAACAAATTAACATCCTGCCCACCTAAAAGATCCGGAAACTATTAAAACAAATTCTAGAAGAATTTGTGTTTAAAGATGTTAAATGAAGATATGGATACCGTATAGAATGCCAGATGTAAGATATTCTATTTGAACGAGCATAAAGCCTCGCCAATTGGCGGGGTTTTATCTATTCCTTATTAATTATCAATTGGTGTAATCGAATCCTCCAAATTACGGACACCTAAGGTACTTACTAACTATAGAAAGGAGTTTTCAGATGTACATATCAAGCTATTGGAGGTTTTGAGCCTAGAAGATGTCGAGATAGCACTAGTTAGTTGTTTGACAGGAACAGGTATTTACCTCCACTGGTAATTAGATTTATAGAGTTAGTCAAGGAATATTTCAAAAAGAACTCCATTAATTAGAGAGGATTTTTTGGCTTACTTTCTAACAATAAACTGGCAAGTATACGTTTTTCATGAAGTATACATGCTATAATATACACATTCATATCCATGCATCATTAACTACAGGGAGGATTTCTTAATGAAAACCATAGCTTTAAAACTACTTTTTACAACTGTATTAGTAACTTTACTTATGGCTGGCTGTGGAAACCAGACAGAGGACAAGCAAGCAGAAGAAAGTACAGATGAACAAACAAATGAGCAAACAAATGAGCAAACAGAATATCCAAACGTGGAAGAAAATCCGGTTGTTACAATAACAATGGAAAATGATGATGAAATCATTGCTGAATTGTATCCTGATATTGCACCAAATACGGTTGCCAATTTCATATCATTAATTGAAGACGGCTTCTATGATGGATTGATTTTCCATCGTGTAATTCCTGGTTTTATGATTCAGGGTGGTGATCCAGAAGGAAATGGAACAGGCGGTCCAGGTCATGCTATCGAAGGTGAATTTAGTTCAAATAGGTTTGAGAATGATTTAGCACATGATAAGGGAGTTCTCTCGATGGCACGATCTCAGTCTCCGGATTCAGCTGGATCACAATTCTTTATCATGGCAGAAAACTCACCACATCTTGATGGGGACTATGCTGCCTTTGGACAGGTAGTAGAAGGAATAGAAGTAGTTGATCGTATTGTCGAAACAGAGCGAGGTGCTGCTGACAAACCTTTAGAAGACCAGCGGATGAAAACAGTTACCGTCGATACGAAAGGGTATGATTATCCGGATCCGGAAGTGCAATAATCGCCATTTCCATAGAAACCTGATTGACTGCTTATACAAATTAAAATAATAATCAAACATTCTTAGTATAGTACAAAACAGAAAAATACTTTTCGAGATGCTTAACCATGCATTCGAAAAGTATTTTTTAACTTATTCTTCTCTTATCTCATGCAGAAAGCTTTTACCTTCTGCTGTATTTGGTAAATTAAAAAAATCACAGAAGGTGGCTCCTACATCTGCCATAGTTTCCCGTAATCCAATATTGGTTTCTTTTACCGTATTTCCGACAATTAATAAAGGTACATATTCTCTTGTATGATTGGAATGACCAATCGTTGGATCATTACCATGATCAGCCATGATAACTAAAATATCATCTTCACTCATCGCAGGTAGAAACTCATCTTGCAACCACTGATCTGTTTCATTTAATAAATCACAGTACCAATCCACATCTTCAGCATGACCTGCAAGATCTGTTTCCTGTATGTTTACTAAAAATGCTGCATCACTTGTTTCCTTTTTATAGCTAGCAGTAACTTTACGCAATAAATCGGTCGTGTTTACGATTGGATCTTCTGGACCTTCCCCATGCAGGACATCTGCAGTTTTTCCTAGACGATAAACCTTGAGTTGGTTTTTTGCGGCTATCATAGGAAATTGCTTTTCAATGTCTACTCCATATCCCATGTGAAACACTTCGTAACCTTTTCCATAAACCTTGGCTTTTGGAGTATCGACACCCCATTGACCTGGATTCTTCTCTTTTACGCAAGAAAGTATGTGTTCAATAGACGTATACGGACCACCAAAAGCAATAACTCTAGTAGTATCGACATGTTGCCGAACAATTCGCCCTATTTTTTTCACTTCAAAAAAGGGCATCCTTTTGAAATCTGCTGTTAAATTAATAATATTCCCTACTGCAGACTCTAAATTATCAGCTACAACAACTGCATTATTTACTAGTAGGACCGGGCATTTTTCAAAAGGATAAGAAACCTCGTAACCATTCTCTTCGAGTGCAGCTTTCATTGTAATATGAATGTCCTTCATTAATCTCTTAGTAGATTTTTTGGGGCAGCTTCCCACTATTTCCTGGTGACCAAGGTAAGTATCGGCACCATGATGTGCCAATTTTGAATAACCATACGCATTCTTCGGAGGAGCCTTTCCATCAACCAGTGTACCTAATCCTATACGGTATAGCAGTGGGATTTGCAATTGATCCTGCTTTACTTCACGAATATGTTTATATGTGTTCGCGTTACAATCAGATGGGACGAATTCTTTACAGTCATCCATTGCACCAATCCCAAAACTGTCAATGACAAGCAATGTCATCTTTGCCATAAGTCACCACTTCCTTTCTAGATGGATGAGCTTTGGCTCCCCGGACTGAATACCTTCAACTAATGCGACATGAGAACGAGTCACAAAAATTTGGGTGCGAAATGCAAATATAGCAGTGTCCCCAATTTCAATCGTAAAACTTGACGAACTTTCTATGCTACCGTAATAATCAATTGCTTCTGGGTTACTTTGGTGGGCTTGTACATATTGATTATGAATGGTGTTTGGATCGTGTCCAACCAAACATCCTCTCATATTTGAACGTCCATAATAACCTCCTGCAATAACCTGGTAATTTTCCCGGTATTTATGAGATACCTCAGAAACATAGATAATTGCAGGCTTTTCTGGTAAATCTCTAAATGCATGTAGAGGGGTGGTTCCTGTTAAACCATGTCCAGGTTCCCCATGTGTTACTCCTTGATTTGCCAGAAAAGGTATGGTTTCACAACTGGTACCACTTGGCCCATTCACTTGTTTTATTGGTATTCCTTTTTTTGCAAGTATTTTCTTTGCTTCTAATAAAGTTGTTAAATTATTTGTAGGGACCATTCCGTTTTTATCTTCTGCCAACTCGAGATTTGGAAAAGTAGTTACTCCAACAATTGTAACTCCGTCTAGAGATTGAATCTGATCAATCGCTAAGTCTAAGTCAGCTAAGGGTATTCCTCCTTCCTGGCATTCATATATATTGTCATCAGGACCAACAACCTTTAATAAAATATCCTGACACACGCCTTCTGTAATAGCTGCATTAGACAATTGCAGTGCTCGCTCCCGCGAAAAAATAGTAACTACTTCAGGTTTCCAGCTTAGAACTTCTTGCCATTGATGCTTGCCTGGCTGAACAAGATGCCCAATATTTCCAATAGGTATGCCATTGTCTGCAAGAACCTTTCCTTCATCAAAGTCCACAGCCACCGCTTTCGTAATTCCACTACCAGCAATAATTTTAGCCACTTCTGGGAACCTGCCTAACTGTTTACTCATAAAGTAAAGCTCCATGTTTTGTTTTGAAGCCATTGCAGCAAGCATTTTAGTATTTTCTTTTATAACATCTACATCAACTAAATAGGTGTTTGGGGGAATTTCTCCACTTTGATGAAATGTTATACCAGCATTTATTAATTCTGGATTCCTACGTTGTGTTACATCTAAAAACATGGAAGAAACCTCCTGATTTTATATTGAAAAATACTAGTTTATTTGATTGAGTTAATGGCTCTATCCAATATTTTTAATACTGTCGAAGCTCCTGACTTCATTGGATTAATTCGTAAACCGTATTGTTTCAGACGCGGTTGAGATTCTATAAAACTTCCAGAAACACGATATATCATTGGAGTGATTTCATATTTCGATTCAGCCCCAACTGGATGTGTTGCAGCGCCAAATTCATTACTTCGTTTAATTACTTCTTGCGCTATTGGTGACTTTAATTCTACAATGACATTTTTGGACTGTGCATTAGTCATATAAGCCGATTCTATTCCTTCTATAACACCTTCGTTTAGTTTTCTGCAAACCTCTTCAACCTGCTCATTTTGCGTGGCAAGTGATACCGGGGCAAATGTCATCATACGTAATAATTCCATTGCTTCATAACCTTGTACTTGTCCGCCTCCAGAGTAATTCCTTTCTTGTAACAAGTTGATATGTTTCTCTTTACCAATAATTACTCCTATACCTTCTGGGCCGAGTATTTTAAATCCTGAAAAAGTGGAATAGTCTGCCCCATATTCAACTCCAATACCATATGCTTTCATGGCGCAATAATTATCATCTACCACAATAGGTAAATCTGGTTTCACTCGTTTAACCATTTCTATTATTACTTTCAAATTATAAGTGTCAGTTGGTTGCTGTCTTGCATGTTGGATATAAAATATCTTGCACTCTTCATCATCACGGACAGCCTCCTCAACAGATTGCAGATCATTAAAATCTACTGCTTTTGTCTTAATACCTAACATTCGAATTGTATCCTTCGTTGTTGTATAAACAGGAGCAGTATGAATAAACATACTGTCCCCCGCATTAAGCAATGTACTTAAAATTATTCGTATAGCTCCTGTTCCCGCACCACGAACAAGAGCCGCTTTTTGAGAACCAAAGAAATCTGCTAAAACACGCTCCACTCTTTCTGTTTGCTCAGGTTTTTTGTAACGTGGAGAAACACCTAGATCCCCAAGTGAAAGAAACTGATCCCCTGTAAAGTGTTTACTCATATTGTCGACTAATTTAAATTGCAGTTGCTGTGCTTCCTTAATGGTCAACGAAGGAAGAACCGAATCCGCATACCTTAAACGTGATGGATCATAGACCATAGTTAATTCTCCTTTATAGAAATTGCTTGTGCTGGGTTATGAACTAGTAAATCTGTGATGATATCTTCAGAGACACCACAGTCCTTTAAGGCTGGAATAAAGTCCCGGAGTACTAAGCCATACCCAGGTCCTCCATGTTTTTCCCAATGTGATTTCCTTGTTAGATCAGCAGATAATAAGATCTGTTTATGGAATCCTCTTTCAATAAAATCCAATAGAAATGACAAACGATCTTCATCAGGTCTATAATTATTCTTTCCAATCGTATCAAATCCAATATAAACACCTGATTTTAATACGTCTAATACTTCTTCTAAGTTGGGGTTCAAATCCTGATGACCTATGATAATTTGTTCTTTTGGTAAACCAAGACTAAATAGCATGTCTACTTGTTTACTTCCTAACGTTCCAAGAGAAGTATGCGTAGAGACGGTCAGCCCTGTTTCTAAAGCAGCCATTCCAGCACCGAGAATCAGTTCTTTTTCAATAGGCTTAATTTCATTTACACTTGTACCAACTTCCCCAATTATCCCAGGGAAGATATGTGTATCGCCTATTCCTTCATTAGCTTCTTTTATGAAGTGATTAGAAAAATCATCGCGATTCCAGTCGGCTGCAAAATCAGGAATAAATGGATCTTTATAAAAACCAGTGCATGTTACAATGTGGATATTTGTTTTTCCACTCAATCGCGCTAAGCGCATGGCATCTCTGCCCATCCCTTCGTTTGATAATTCAATCATAGAACGGCCACCGGCCTGATAGAAACTCTCGAGCTCTGTACTCATTCCCTTTTCATCATCTAAAATGGTATCTGGATCACCCTTAATTCTGGATAAATCAATGGAGAGATGCTCATGTGCTGCACAAACACCAAACTCCTCTTTCTTAATCTTTCCTCTAACTGTTTGTATCATGTTTGGTCAGCTCCTTATTGTGGTATAGTCATTATCCCCATGAGAACTAAGATATTAGCAATGATACCAACCGCAATTGCTCCAACAGGCCCAACTGCCATTCGGACAATTGGTCGTCCGCCTACCTCATTTAATAAATAAAAACCTGCAATAAAGAAGAACCCAAAACCAGGTGCAATCATATTTGCTGCGTTTGCACCACCGATTAACAGGGCAACCTCAAGTAGTTTTGTCATTGCACTGCGAATGTTTTCGCCTGAGTTACGAACACCAGGGTATCTATCTAGGAATCTAGCAATAGCACTCAATAGCATAACTTCAAGGAAAATTACAATTGCACCTACAATTACAGCTATCCATACATTCGGTGAAAATAAACCTACAACAAATATCAAAGTGAATCCAACTGGGCTGTATACACCTGTAGCAATAGCAGTACTAGCGATTAAAGGTATAAATCCTATAGCTCTAGCTGCAGCGGCAATACCTGCATCTGCTTGTTTCCCTTCTGCAAGAAGACTAAGTGAAATAGGATCACCTGCCATTAAAAGTAAATTAGTTGCACCAGCAATAAGCGCCCCAATTATCATAAAATAAGCAACATTTTTTTTGATTGATTTTACTTTCTCACTAAATATAGAAGCTAAATCAACCGAGCTGCCTTCTTCAGCTTTTTCTCGCATGGCATAACCAAATAAGAAGAACATTCCTGCAATCAAGGCCATTCCTTCTTGGTTGATAGTAATCGGGTTTCCAGCTATAGATAAGAATCCGCTTTCATTCACAAATACAGCTAATTGCCTTACTAAAGCTGCAACAATAAATGTTAATACACCCTTTTTAACACTAAACTGCATCGCAACAGCTAGTGCTGGAAATGCCATAAACGTAACAACAACTGGAGTACCTACTTCTCCCATTGGTTCAAGAAAATTTACCGGTAAGTATTCAAATAGTTTTACAAAGCCTTCTAATCCAGCTAGTAATCCCCATCCATACAACCCACCTACTACCGCAGCTACTGGAGTTCCCCACTTATTTTTAGGCGTTATTAATCCAATAATATCTGTACCCAATAAAATACTATGAATTAATATAATGCTCGCAGTGATTGTAAATGGGATACCAAAACCCACAACCAAACCAAAACTCATTGCAAATGCAGTCAAACCTAGTTCTCTACGTTTAAGGCGTCCTTCTATATGTTCTCCCACAATTGGACGCAGTCCATCATTAAATACTGCAATATTCATGTTTGCCAATACTGCCGCTACGGCACCAATTAATACAACAAATAACAACTCCATCAATTATTCCCCCTTATATTTATTTAACGCATTAATGATCATTGGTACTGCTGTTTCCATGTGATCCCCAGTGAATCCAAAAGCCTTCTTACCACTAGATACCGCTTCCTCCACCTTGCTTACCTGTGGTTTTTTTCCTGGCATAGAAACGGTTTCACATTGGCTTCTGCCAATCATTGCAATCGCCATCGCAAGCGCCCCTCCGCCGCCTGTATGACAAGCACCCAAATAATAGTCAGCTTTACCTGTTTTAATTTCCATTGCTGCATCCAAATCAGATTTTACGACAGTTTCAATTGAAGGATCAATCTCCTTTATTAATGCCTCAATACCTTTCTTTTCTACCTGTCCACCGATTACAATTTTCATAGTTATTCTCCTCCTATATTTAATTGAATGACATTCGTATAATGCATATATAAATATTCTCTTTCTTCTTGCGGTAACGCTTTTCCCCACTGTTCTTCAATATAATAAATTTGGCTTACTGCTATAGAAAAATGAGTTGAATTCCTTACTTCATTCATAATTGCAGAACCCGGACCCTCCAGCGTCTCTCCTTTCTCTATTCTTGTTAATGAAGAAGCTAGATGTGTAAAAAGCATTTCACCTTGTTCTAAATCATCCAGCTCCAAGGTATCAAGTAATCTTTTAAATGCTAAGTTTGTAATATTACTCGCTAGTTTAGAAGCTACCCCTCCCAATACTAATATGTTAAGCCTATCTTCCAATTCTGATATATTCATTGAGATCCCCCTCCAAGAAGTAAAATACAGTATTTTGTATATTAGCGACAAAAGAAAAACCAACACGTTTTACAGATTTCAAGAAATAGATTAGTAATGTGGCAGCTTTTCTTTTTTAACGACCTTGTCCTGAATGTCCAGTATCTTTTCTTTATCAAGCTGCAAAAGATATTCCAGTATATCTTTGCGGTCTTTTTCAATTAATAAAACTGATGTAGCAGCTTTTTCAGCAAGAGCTTTTGCTTTTTCAGAAAGAAAATCCCCAACTGAAAACGTCTCTTTTGATCTATTCTCATCTGCGTTCCAGACTGCCGCATCTAATTCGCCATCAAGCAACATATCGAATAATTGCATATAGTTGACTGGAACTAAGTTAACATCAATACCTTCACATTCCAATAAGGTAATTGTTGATTGATCAATTGATGTATAATCAATACCAATACGCATACCATCCATTATCTTAGTAGTTGCCAACTTATTCGCAAAAAATATTTTATGTGATGTAACATAAGATTGCGGACCAAAGTTCACAACTATTTCTAAATTAGTATCATTCATTAATTCTTCCTCAGCTGCCAACTGTGACATGACAATAAAGTCATACCTTCGCGACTTCAGCGCATCAAGTCGATGCTTTGATCCCCTCATATAAGCTAAATCAATATGATTTAACATTTGATCTGAGACCTCGATCAATCCTGTCGCTAATCCTTCGTACTTTGAAGAATAAGGCAGTGGCATTGCCCCAATTAAAGAACCAACTCCTGCAATCTCTTTTAACAAAAGAACATCTTTTTTGATTAAAAAAGTTCCCAAATGACCTCTCGATTCAAGACCAATAGCATGGAGTTTATCTAACACCTTCAGTGCACCTTGAACAGTACCATTTCCTATAGATAAACGTGTTGCAAAATCACTAACTCTAGGTATTCTACCTCCTTCGTCAATAAGTAATAATTCCTTTGCTATTTCTTTTGCGGCTAATCCATTTTTTGAAAACAAACTTCTCCATATCCTACTCATTTCGACGCCTCTTCCAAAATACAAAATATCGTATATTCCGAGTATAACGCTTACATTGATTAGTTGCAATAGTTTAGATGTTAGTGCTTTTTAATCATGTTATAAGTTAATAGTTACGGTATACTACTAGAAGTGGCTATTAGTTAGTATATTCACCATTATTTAAATTATTATTTAATTAAGGAGGATTTTTATGAAAAAGCTACCTATGTTTCTATTTATCTGTTTCTTTTTCGGTGCTGCACTACTGCCATCTGAATCAGTTTTAGCTCAAAAGCCTTCAACGCCAAAGTTGAGTCACGGGAGTCCCAATGACGCAGGAATAAACAAAGACAAATTAAATGAAATCGATACAATTGTAGAGCAAGCAATAACGAATGGTGTTACTCCAGGAGCTGTTGTATTAATTGCTAAAGACAATAAAATAATTAAAGAAGAAGCATATGGCTTTGCAACGAAGTATGATATGGGTGAATTGGTTAATAATCCGAAGAAAATGACACAAAATACTATATTTGATTTAGCTTCCGTAACAAAAGTGATGGGTACAACGCAAGGAATCATGAAGCTGGTTAGCGATGGTGTTCTATCTGTTGATGATAAGGTGTCTGATTATATACCTGAATTCGGTAAAAATGGTAAGGAATCTGTAACGATTGCTGATTTGTTAACGCATACATCAGGCTTAACTCCATGGGAACCGACTTATTTATACGCATCAAACTCAAGTGAAGTTCTATCCTATATTAATGACCTTTCACTCGAATATGAAACTGGAACCAATCGCCGGTACAGTGATTTCAGTTTTATGATGTTGGGTTTTCTCATTGAGGAAGTATCAGGTCAACGATTGGATATTTTCTTAGAAGAAAATATATATAAGCCTTTAAAAATGCAAGATACTATGTTTAACCCTTCTACTAATACAAACAAAAGAATTGCCTCGACATCGTGGGGAAATCCTTATGAATATAAGATGGTTGACGATCCTAATTTTGGCTACTATGTCGAAGAAGATGCTGATGACTTTAAAAGATGGAGAAATTATACACTTCATGGTGAGGTGAATGACGGAAACAGCTTTTATGCAAATAACGGAATAGCCGGACATGCTGGGCTATTTTCAACTGCCCGTGACTTAGCAGTTCTTGGACAAACAATGTTAAACAATGGAAGCTATGGAAACTTTGAATTATATGATGAAGAGGTTATAAACACATTTACTTCTGTCCAACGGTATGGTCAAGGTTTTGGTTGGGAACGTAATCAACAATGGTATATGGGAGATCAACACGCTGAAGAAGCTTTTGGTCACACAGGTTTTACCGGCACCCAAGTTATTTTTGATCCAACTCATAATTTACAAATTATCATTCTAACAAATAAACAACATAACGGCCCTTTAGAGAGTGGATCATATCCTAGTACTGGAACACTATCTAAAGAGATCTCTAACACAGTATATGAATCTATCATTGATTGATATGGCTTAAACGCCAGTAATTATATGAATATAAGTGCCTGGTAGTTTTAATTAATCCAGGCGTTTATTATTTCATTGTTCTCCCCCATCTCCAATAACAAAAATTAAATTACCAGGATAAGTCTCTCTCAGGAATGTTATCGAACGATTTATCAATGCTTTTAAGACATCAACATCCACATCTGCTACTTTATTGATATATACACACGCTTTTCCAGTTGTGTGCTTTCCAAAGTCATTTAATAATTCTTCCCGCTCTGTATCCCCTGTCGCGAAATAAAGGCTGATCTTGGCTTTACGTGGGGAAAAGCCAACTAACGGTGCATCACCTTCGTGTCCAGTTGCATATTTGTAATGATAGGCACCGAATCCAATAATACTCGTTCCCCATATTTTCGCTTTACAGCCTGTTGTTTCTGTAAAAATATCTAGCAATTTGTATGCATCTTCACGTTTCTTAGGATTTTCAACAGTTTCAATAAATTCGATAACACTGCTATCATTTTCCCTCGTCTTAAGTTCGTACATAATTGTCATCTCTCCTTTTATAACAGTTCTACCAACTTTTAGCCTTCATATCTAATATAATACGTATCGTATGGTTCATTTAAAACATATCCAAGTTTTTTTGCTAACTTCACAGACTCTGGATTTGCTGCATCCCAACTTGGATACCATCCTTTATCAAGGCAAGCTACAATCAATGCGGATGCCGCTACCGTTGCTAGTCCTTTTTTTCTATGCTCAGGGTCTGTACCAACTTCAACCTCAATCCCCTCATCGTATATACTGTAGGATGATGCGCCGCATACAACTTTTCCACCGAACATAATAGCAAACCCTATCCCCCTATTTATATAATCCTCAACAGAATTAAACTGACCTGTAAAATCTTCTGATATTTCATGCAAAGAGGCTTCCTTCGCTACAGATGCATCTATTTTTTTCAAGTCATATCCTTCTGGAAGTATAGATAATAGAGTCAGTAAATGATCACGGTCTAAGTCTTCACGATTCTTTCTGAAACTATAGCGTTGAAGTTTTTCAACAGAACCTTTATGTACTGTTTCTATACGGTATTTCCATTCATCCGAGTTTACAATCGCCAAAATATTTTCAGGCAAATTACATAGTAACTCCAAAGCTTCTTCTGTATCTGGATTTCCAGCATAGAATACAAAATCACCTACTAAAACTTGGGCAACAGCAGGGTTCTCAAGATCATCTACCCATACTGAGCCCATATGGCCTTGAAGACCCGAAAGAATTATTGTATCGTCCATATCCTCAAACATAGGAAGTATCTTTTTGTACAAGCTACTATTTGCTTCATATATCATGAATATTCCTTCTTTCTTTTCTATTCCCACTAGTTAATTAACTTATATAATAATAGCATGAATTAATGGGCGGTGTTATCATTTAAGGTGCAAAACATCTTAAACAGGTGGTGCTACATTGAAACTTAATCAATATACGAAAACAATGCTTCCACTAACTCATGGAACAATTTATTGTGAATATATATTAAACGGAAAGCCCCCAATAATATTACTGCATGGGTTTGTATCATCTACATATACATTTAACCGACTTATACCATTATTAAAAGAAAACTTTTCAATTATTGCCATCGACTTTCCCGGTTTTGGCAGGAGTGAAAAATCAAAGACCTTCATTTACTCTTATGATAATTATGCAGAACTTGTAATAGAATGTATGGATTACTTTAAGCTTGAAAATGCAGTTATTGCTGGTCACTCCATGGGTGGTCAAATCGCTTTATATACTGCCGAGAAAATACCACAAAGAGTAAGTAAACTCATTTTATTAGCAAGTTCCGGATATCTCAAAGGTGCCAATAACTTAATGAGATACACTTCTTACTTACCATTATTCAGTTTAGTAGCCAAACATAAAGTACAAAAACAAAGCGTAAGTGAAACCTTGAAAAATGTCCTGTATGATCACTCGTTAATCACGCCCGAGCTGATAGAGGAATATAAAAGACCTTTGAAGGAAAAAGATTTTTATAAGGCACTGGTACGTTTATTACGGTACAGAGAAGGCGATTTAAGCAGTGAGCGCCTTCATAAAATACAAACTCAAAGTTTATTGATCTGGGGTGATGCTGACAAGGTTGTGCCACTGTGCATCGGTAAAAAGTTGGTTGAAGATTTGCCAAATGCAAGAATAATATCCTATAACAAAACCGGTCACCTAATTACTGAGGAAAGACCGGCGGAGGTTAATGAACAAATTATTTCGTTCACACGAAGTACGTAAGGCGTATTTAATCAAAAGAGCGATACACATAATTCGCCAACGTCGTTATGTCAAACACTGGTAAATGAGTTGCTTCTCTTAACGCATCTCTGTATGGCGGCATATTGGTACATTCTAAAACAATAGCGCGTATGTCTGGTCGATCTTCTAAGAGACTAAAGGTAACTTGCTTCATTTCCAGTGAAACAGCCTCCATGTCCAAAGCATGTGTTTCATCAACAATTGCTTTTGTGAATGCTGGCATGTGATCCATTCCTGCCATAACAATTGGTGTATGTTGAGCATTTACCCCCTGAAGATGCTTATGCGTTAGGCTTTCTTTTCTTGCAGTGAGCACCCCAACAGTTCCACCCGTTAAATGATGCACCATAGGAATTTGCATAAGGCTGGATGAAAAGAAAGGGATCTTTAGTTGCCTTTGAATATCCTGCTGGAAAAGGGCAAGAAAACCACAACTAGTGGTGATTGCCTTTACCCCATTACGTTCCAGTCTCTTTGCTGCTTGAATAAAAGGTTCAATTAAACTAGAATCACTCTTTTTCATTACACGCTCGATCGTTGCTTTTTCGACGACTTCAAACTCGACTGGAAACGTGAAGGTTTCTGGATTTCCAATATCCCCTATTGGTCTATGAAAAATGGTATCCAACATTAAAATTCCAAGTTTGGATTGACTCATTTTAAATAAACCACATAAGTAACCCGATTGCTAAAAAGTAAAGAGAGTTTGGTAATGCTAACATCATTACCTTTAAAGGGTCAACTTTTGTATTTAAAATACCGCCAATTAATCCACAGACAACAAATGCAGTTAAGCCTACAGGTGGCATATTTTGTCCTGCAGCAGCAATATGGGATGCCCCTAAGGCAATCAATGTCGGATCAACATTCATATTTTCCAGTATAGGACCAAGGAATGTAACATTTACAGACTGTGATGTTGTTTGAGATCCTGTAAGCATGCCAACAACCACCATTGAAAATGCTCCTCCTAGTTTTACCATAGAGGACCCTAGTCCCTCTGTCATTAGTGCAACTTTGTCTATCAAACCTGAAGCATAAAATACCCCAACCATCACACCTGCGCTAAGTTGAATTTGTACCGTCTGGCTTACTTTTGCTAAACCATTTTTAAAAACCCCTTTTGTTTCTTTTCGAACAGATGGAAATAAGAAGCTGACAAAAATGGCTATGATGATTGCGGATACAACTTGGAAAGTTACCCCTTGTAAGATAGGGATTTCTTTTAATGGTTCCAGAACCACAGCAAAAATTCCCCATTCAGTGAAAATATTGTATTCAAAGAGTGTGTTAGCCATAACGATAGCAATCAATACAAGGAGTGGAATTAACGTCTTCCATCTTTCCTTCAGGATTTTTAGCACAGAGCTTTCCGGGATTAACTCTGGTGGCATTTTTTTCCCGCGTACAAATCGAAACGACTCTAAAATAGCAATTATTGCACCAATCGTAACCGTTATAAATGCGAGTTTGATAACAGGATTAGGATCTGTGCCCACCAGTGAAGCAGAGAGAAAAACACCTTGTGTTATTGGAGGCATAATCGATCCGATGGAGGCACCAAGCAGTATGATCATCCCAATTTGTTCTGGCTTTAACTTTAATTCAGTTAACGAATTGATAACTAGAAATCCTATAACAGTTGCTGCTGCAATCGCATCACCAAGGAAGGAACCAGCAATAATTAACGTAATGAAGATGGCAGCAATTAACCCTTTTGGTGAATTACCAAAAGCAGCTCGAAGACTATTTAATGTAGTGTCCATTGCACCTAATTTGACCTGTGATTCGGCATACAAGCTTCCAAAAACAGATAACATGATTACCCACGATAATCGATCAATCCCATCAATAAAAGCAAGCACAGTCTCACCTGGATTTAAACCTGATATGATTGCGGATGAAACTGCAGCTACGATCAGCGCAACTCTAATATCACCACCGATCTTTGGTATTTGTTTAACTAAAGCAATGATAAATAATAAAGTTAAAGGAATTATAATTTCGAACATAAATCCAACCCCTTATTTAAAATTTATGAACTAACCGTATGTAATCGATCCAATTTTAGCGGTTCCAACAGATCTTTATAATGCATTTGTTTTTCTACCAAACTAGTAACTAAGTGTCCAGTAATTGGAGCAAGGCAAATGCCATCTCCTTCATGACCAGCCGCTATAACAAATCCTTTGACGTGTGATTCGTCAACTATAGGAAGACCGTCACTAGTAAATGGTCTGAACCCGACCATAGAACGAATAATTTGTATTGAATTTAAAGAAGGAACTATTCGACTTGCATGAGATGCAATAGCGGAAAGAATACTTAGTTCTACAGACTTATCAAATCCTTTGAATTCCCTGCTCCCCCCAATAAGCAAGTTTCCACTCTCTGTTTGGCCTAATGATAAACCTATTCCAAAAGGAGGCTCTTTTTTGTCATTCCGGTTAGTTAAATGCTTTGCAGCTATATACTGTGAACATAATATACTTCCGTTTACGATTTGCTTTACTCTTTCAGAAATTAGAATTACGCCACGTCGAGGCCTTATCGTAAGATCAACTCCTGCCATGTTGGCTATTTTTGATGCGAAAGGACCTGCAGCATTTATAACAAGTTCTGTCCAGATATAACCATCAGTTAATTGAACACCAACAACCCTTCCATGTTCACAATCAATACCAATTACCGTTGTATGTGTACGTATTTCAACGCCCCTCCGCTTTGATCCTTCTGCAAAAGCTTGACTTAATAATAATGGGTTAACTTCTGCGTCCTCTTTACTGTAGGTAGAACCAACAATGTCCGGAGATAAACAAGGCTGCCTTTCCAACGCTTCTCTTCTATCCAATAAGGTTACATCGATACCTGCATTTTTTTGTTTTAGAACAAATTCTTTCATAAAATCCAAATGACCTTCTTCTTCAATTACAACCATTCCCCCTCCTTTCTTGAATTCAACAGAAGTCTCTAATTCTTCTTCCAAATTCTCGTAAACATCTCTGCTTGCCTTAGCTAACTGAATAGGAAAGCCTGGTTTCTTTGATTGCAGAAAGATTGCTTTATCACAAGCGCCTGATGTTTGAGCCCCAATCTCTCCTTTTTCTATTAATATCACTTTTCTATTAGTCTCTGCTAATCGATAGGCAATAGATGTGCCTATGACCCCACCACCAATTATTACAGCGTCTGCTGTTTCCACGACACTCCCCCCTGCTTTCTATGTCCGTTAATTTCGACCAGCAATTGTATTATAATCTCTCGTCTCGGTAGTGTTTTTAAATTTAAGAGCTGCTTATTCTGCGTTCTCATCAAAGATTTTTACTATGTTGAGATAGTTCAGACAATCGTAATGGCCGTATAAGTTTACTAGACGACATGCTTGATGATTCAGATAGCTTTACTTTTGTATGAAAAGAAATAATCTTATCAACTAGAGGACGACAGGTCCTGCCTTGACATATGCCCATTCCGGCCCTGGTTTTTAATTTTATTTCTTTTGTAGTGATTGCTCCATTCTTAATAGATGTTATAATTTCACTTAACATGACTTCTTCACACCTGCAGATTACAGTATCTTTAATATTCATTACCTCCAAATTGTAAATTATAGGAATTATATATTATTTCGACGTTTTGGGTTCTACAGCCCTTCAAGCTAATGTATTTATAATAATATATATAATTTTATGAATAATCAACATATTAATGCGTTAATTCTTATAAAAATATTAAACAAAAGAAAGGTGGAATATGCATTGCTAACCAAACTTAATATTCTCATTATGGGTGGAGATGCCAGAAATCTGGAAATAATAACTAGACTATCTAGTGAAGGGGCAAAGGTTTTCTTAGTGGGGTTTGATCAACTATCATTCTCTGAACCTACTATTGTTCAAACCAGATTAGATGAAATGGATTTACATAGTATCGATGCTATTATACTACCCGTAGCAGGTACAGATTTGTCAGGGGAAGTAGAAGCTACCTATTCAGAAAAACCAGTTATTCTTTCCGAAAAATTAGTGGCTCAAACAAAGGAGCATTGCATTATCTATACAGGTACTTCCAACACTTTCTTAGATAATCTAGCTCATTCAAACAACAGGAAACTAGTTAAATTATTCGCTCGAGACGACATTGCTGTATATAATTCAATTCCCACCGCTGAAGGTGCATTAAAGCTGGCAATAGAACAAACAGATGTTACGGTCCACGGTGCTGATGTCATGGTGCTTGGTTTTGGCAGAGTTGGTAAGACCGTTGCCAGACTATTTGATGCTGTGGGGGCAACTGTTACGGTAGGGGCCAGAAAGGCTGCCGATATTGCTCGTATTACCGAGATGGGGTTAGAAGCAATGCAACTAAGTGACCTGGAGAAAAATATAAGCAGCATCGACATTTGTATTAATACAATTCCATACCCAATTGTGGACTCCAAGGTGATAACCGAAATGAGACAGACTACGCTCATCATAGACTTGGCTTCATCCCCCGGAGGAACAGATTTTGGATTTGCTGAAAAGCGCGGTGTTAAAGCCTTACATGCATTAGGGTTACCAGGGAAAACAGCTCCCAAAACGGCAGGTAGAATTATTGGTGAGGTAATCGTGGAGTTGATGGTCGAGAATAGGAAATTCATTAATTAATAATGGAGCATACCAGGTGGTATGCTCCATTTCTTCTGATTATTTTTCTATCTTTACATCCTGCAGCTTCAGGTATTGTCCCTCACTTATTGTAAGGTAAGTATCGGCTTGAACATTTTCGTTTGTCACAATGCTCCCAAGCTGGTGACTGCTATCCGAGCTGACTTCCAGATAGCCCATCCCGAGCGAACTATCCAATATTATTTTATATTCCCCTGCTGGAATATCCTGACCAACCTTATACATGCCATCACTGTATATACCGTCATCAGGTATAACTGAAGGAGCCTCTTTAACTGGATACATTTCAGCACTTTGCAATTTAAAATATTCTCCCTCATTTAATGTCACATATGAATGCGCCCCATTCATTAGGTTGTCATTGAATACAATGCTTTCTAATGCACCTGTACTATCAGAAGCACTCTCAATGTAACCCATTCCAGAAGCGAAAACCAGGTATTCACCTGCTGGGATGTCTTCACCTATTTTATATGTCACGGCATCAATTCTATTGCTTTTATCAGCTTCTGTATCTGCTTCCGACCCGCTGGATTTATTTTCATCGGCTGTTTCAGCTGCTTCGTTCGTTTCTTCCTCTATTTCTGCATCGGACTCCGACTCTTTTTCATCTTCTTCCACTTTATCTACAGCACTACTGGCTGCTTCTACACTCGGGTCACTTGCATCCTCCTCATCGTCCACGGTTACAACTGCCACAATGACGACAACAGCAATCAACCATACCCACCATTTCTTATGCAATGGCTTTTTTATCTTTTTATCCAAAATTAACATCTCCCTTTTTAAATGCCCTAACTAAAAGTAACATAAAGGCTATACAAAATTATGCCTATGCTTATTAGAAACTTTCTGCCCATTGGAGTATTTATACTTATAAAAAAGCACGGAAGCATATCCAATTAAGATACGCTTCCGTGCTTTTTATGACTAGCTAGTTATACCTTTTTTTATTCTGTCAATAAAGGATAATATCCTTCTTTAGTATGCGTTTCCGTACCTACGAGTGGAGGATTAAACACACATACCATACGCATTTGAGTTCTGGCACGTAGTCTGTGCTTGTCGTTTTCATCTAAGATGTACATAGTTCCTGGTTTTATTTGATAGACATCTCCAGTTGAAACTTTTTCAATCTCTCCTTCTCCTTCAATACAATAAACCGCTTCAATATGATTTTTATACCAGAAAAAGTTATCTGTACCCGCTTTAATAAGTGTATCATTCATACTAAACCCTACATTGTCTTTCTTTAACAGAAATCTGCGACTAGTCCAGTTTTCACCGGATGTTTCATCCTTAGTTCCAATAATGTTCTCAAGTGATTTTACGATCATTTCCATTTCCCCTTTGTCATTATAATTTTATTTATTACTATGTTCATTACTGCTTATGCCAGGACATGTTTAATACTATCTTCTAAAATTTCCAGCCCTTTCTCAAGGCCTTCTCTGTCAATAATCAGCGGTGGTAGGAATTTAACAACTTCATCATCCGGACCTGAGGTTTCAATAATTAATCCTCTAGTAAAGGCTTCCGCACAAATTTCCTCAGCTAATCCTGCAACGTCAACTGCAATCCCTTGCATTAGTCCTCTGCCTCGAGCTTCACCTTTTAATTGTGGATACTTCTCGATAATCATTTCCACAGCCCTACTCAATAATATTGATTTTTCTTGAACTGTATTACTGAATTCGTCAGTTTCCCAATTGGATAGTGCTTCTGTCGCTGCAATAAATGCCAGATTATTTCCACGAAATGTTCCATTATGCTCGCCTGGTCCCCATTGATCATATTCCGGTTTTATTAAAGTAATTGCCATTGGAAGGCCAAATCCGCCAATTGATTTAGACAGACAAACAACATCTGGATTAATACCAGCTGGTTCAAAGCTAAAGAAAGTGCCTGTACGGCCATTACCTGCTTGCACGTCATCAATGATTAATAATATATCCCATTGTTTACATAGACTTTCTATCTTCTTCAGCCATTCCATTCTGGATGCATTGATGCCGCCTTCTCCCTGAACAGTTTCTAAAATAATTGCTGCAGGTAATGCCACACCACTACCACTATCCTCTAGGAATTTTTCCAAATAAACAATTGAATCCTGGTCTTCCACATAATCATCAAATGGCATTGAAACAGTATGATGAAGAGGAATCCCTGCCCCTTTTCGCTTAAATGAATTACCCGTTACAGACAGTGAACCAATTGTCATTCCGTGAAATGCATTGGTAAAGCTTACTACCGTATCACGACCTGTTACTTTTCTGGCAATCTTTAATGCACTTTCTACTGTATTGGTGCCTGTCGGTCCTGGAAACATTATCTTATAATCAAGATTACGAGGTGTAAGGATTACTTCATTGAAGCGTTCAAGAAATTCCTTTCTCGGGGGAGTTCCCATATCGAGGCTATGAATAATACCATCGTTACGGATATATTCAATTATTTTTTCCTGCATTTTTTCATCATTATGACCATAATTCAGAGTACCCGCCCCAGCAAAAAAGTCAATATACTCATTTCCATCTTCATCCCACAGCTTATAACCTTTAGCCTTTTTAAAAACAGTCGGCCAACTGCGGCTGTAACTTCTTACTGCAGATTCCAGTTCTTCAAACGTTTTCATAGTCGTGTTGGTTTTTACTGCTGTTGTCATTGAATCATCCTTTTATCATTTAATTTTCTTCTTGATCGGTCCAATCTTAAACAATAGTTCATCCTCGTGTCCTTCACTAGGAAAATCATCAGATGAAAAGTAATCGTCAATCTCACACTCTGTGTCCAATTTTTTTGAAAGGCCTTTAAATAAAAGTTGAGAAGGTGTATTTGATGGTGAGACAGTTGCCTCTACGTAATGAACGTCTTTACATGCTGTACGATTCAGCAACTGAAACAACATCCTTGTCCCTAGCCCTTTACCTCTTTCTGACTCATTTACAGCTACCTGCCATATAAACAGGGTATCTGGATTGTCCGGGTGTATAAAACCAGAAATGAATCCTATTATCTCTTCATCTTTTTCAGCCACAATAGACGTTTCTGAAAATATTTCACACCACATTAAATAGCTATAAGAAGAGTTTAAGTCAAGAACACCTGTATGCTTAATTAATTCCCAAACAGAAGCTCCGTCGCTTTTATCCGGCTTACGAAAATGAAATTCTTTTTTACTTTCAGTTGATTTTGTCAGTTCACTTACTCCAGTATTATAAATGATCTCACCTCCGACTGATTTATTTAACGTACTTTATAAGACTAGAGTTAATCATACATTTCGTCAAAGCGTTTTAAATACGATATAGCCCACTTAAACATGGTCTCATACGATTAGTTCTTAGATACGTTACAAAAACGGTAAATAACTAGCAAATAGTAAGCATTTATTAGAATCTTACGTTTTTACCAAAAAAATAAATAATAAACTGACTTATGCTTATTATTTATTGATTCATGTATAGACCCCATAAAAAAGCAGGTTGCTTTAGATTTTCATCTGAAGCAACCTGACTGGTCTTTTGCATTTGAATGGTATTACACGTTGCTCATGGTTAGTCGTTTTTCCAAATAATCAATACGTGGCCAATGAGCCTTTTTCTTTGGAAGTCTAATTTCTTTCCCTTCCAACTTAGACTTGTACCCATTTACTCCAATGGTAAAGTCAGTATTAATAAAATAGACACCACTATCATATAACTTGTGGTGGTTACTGCATAGTAAAAGTCCATTCTGGATATCCAGTTTCTCTTCATCACTGGATTCAAACCAAGGTACGATGTGGGCTGCTTCTAACGCTTCAGTTATTTTAAAGTTACAAAATGCACATTTATTACCATGTACTTTTAATAATGCAGCCCTGAAAATACTCTGTGCCACACCTCTTACTCTAACTTTCGAATACACAGTCTCAGACCCCTTTCCGGTGATGATTTCCTTCGTAAGCTGTGCACTTGTTTCGTTTTCTTTTGCGTAGGTAAAAGGATTGGGATAATGATCCCAGTTGAAATTAAAAACAAGCTGCTGTCCCTCAGGCAAATTATCGGCATCCCATGCAATGAAACCTTGACCGACTTTTCCTTTTTGGTCTACAACAATACTTGTAATAGGGGGGATTTTCTGCTCAATACAATAATTCTGAATATAGTCTAAAAAATACCTGGACACTCGCGGGTGAATATCTAATTCCTTGCCCAACTCCTTGTATGTAATTGTAGACTCTTTGTTAGCTTGCTTAACCAATAGATTCCACGCCTCAAATGCTCTCATTTCATGGTTAGGTTTAATAGTCAATATACACTCTCCTCTGTACTCTTAACTCTAATAATAACTAAGTTTAAATACGCGCTCTATATACTATTCGACAAATAAAGATAAATACCTCTATTTTTGCTAGCTATTACTAAACTTAAGCAATTAAAGCAGGTAAGCCCTCCCAAAGGACTATTAACTTTTCTTTATTTGGTGTAAGACGGAATCTTGCCCTGTCCTGCTTGTCAGAGCTGGCAAGGCTTATTTTACAAGTTGTGAATTATATTTAAGAATAGAAGACAAAAAAACCCAGGATACGATGACGTATCCTGGGTTTTTTTATT
>NZ_JARZFX010000012.1:0-93935 GCF_036026595.1 Virgibacillus tibetensis
GATTACCAATAATCATGATACCCGTGGGAATCCAATTGATGAGGACGATCGATTAATCCACGTTCCATTAACAGAAAAAGCCACGGCAAATTAACAACAATAAGGTAGTCACCCAATCAGATGGATGACTACCTTTTTTATGCTCTAGTTAACCGCCTTCTTCTTCAAGGCTTAAGAGATATTCTGTGACTGCTTCTATCTCTTCTTCTGTTAACGTACCCTCAAATCCAGGCATTCCGCCACTTCTATTTTTTACTTGTTCAATTATTTGCTCTCTATCCATACCTATACCTTGTAAATTTGATCCATTATGACCGCCTGCTCCTTCTGCGCCTTGGCAGGATAAGCAATTGTTCTCATACACTTTTAGGCCTTCATCCACGGATACTGTACCTTCGTTTTCTTCTTTACCTTGATTAAAATCCATATCCTCTTGTACAGGTGATACATTAATGTTTTACCTTTCCATCTCCAAATGCAACACCTCGGCTTGCCCATCCACAACAAAGCGTGTCCAAGCCCTCTGCGAGTTTATCAGGTATGTTAAAAGCTTGAAGAGATGTTGTAAAAGCTTCTTCATCTGTCATATCACGATCCAGTTCTATGTCTTTTATTATCGGATACACGGCTTCAAAAGCAGCCGATCCACGTTCATTTTCATCATTAAAGGAATCATAAAACTCTGCTTCTACAGGGTGATTAAGTTTTTTACTCTAAACAAGCAATCGCTCTTGCTATGTCAGAAATATCTCCCACAGATAAAATCAAAAAACAAGGGTATACTAACCAAAAGTTGTAACTGGGAGGGATTAATATGGAAATAAAAGATAATCTTTTATCAGTCTTTGCCCTTGGTGGGTTAAATGAAATCGGGAAAAATATGTACGCCATCGAATATGGGGACGATATTATTCTCATCGATTGTGGAAATAAGTTTCCAGATGAGAGTTTATTAGGAATTGATTTAATAATACCCGATATTTCTTACCTTGTTGAAAATCAGACCAGAGTGCGTGCTTTAATTGTTACACACGGCCATGAGGATCATATTGGGGGTATTCCTTTCTTCTTGAAAAAAATAAATGTTCCAGTATACGCGACCCGATTCACACTGGGGTTAATTGAGATCAAATTAAAAGAACATCGATTATTACGAGAAAGTGAACTAATTGATATCAACCCCAATTCAGTAGTCGAGATCGGTGAAATAAAAATTAGCTTTTTCAAAGTGAACCACAGTATTCCAGATTGTTTAGGGGTTGTATTTGATACACCTAATGGAACGATCGTACATACTGGGGATTTCAAATTTGATTTAACCCCTGCAAATAATGAACGACCAGATATTCACAAAATGGCTGAAATCGGGGAAAAAGGAGTGCTACTTTTATTATCGGAAAGTACCAATGCAGAACGACCTGGGTATACTCCTTCCGAACAGATGGTAGGTAAAAATCTGGAACAGATATTTATCAAGGCAAAACGGAAGGTTTTTGTATCTACTTTTGCATCCAATGTTAGCCGTATCCAGCAGGTTGTCCATGCTGCGCATAAAAGTAAGCGCAAACTAGTCTTACTTGGGCGGTCGATGGTAAATGTAGTAAAGGTTGCGATGGATCGTGGTTACTTAACCGTACCTAAAGGCATGTTAATCGATGCCCGTGATAGTAATGAATTGCCGCCAGAAATGGTTTCGATTCTATGTACCGGGAGCCAAGGAGAGACTATGGCAGCCCTTAATCGACTGTCAACTGGAAACTATCGCGATGTAGAGATTTTACCGGAAGATACGGTTATTCTTGCAGCTGGTCCAATTCCAGGGAATGAACGGAATGTAACTAGCATAGTCGACAACTTATATAAACTTGGAGCTCATGTTATTTATGGCTCAGGAAGTAGTTCGGGAATGCATGTTTCAGGTCATGGTTATCAAGAAGATTTAAGACTCATGCTTACCCTTATGAAGCCGAAATACTTTATACCTATTCATGGTGAATATCGAATGCTGCATCATCACCGATTGCTCGCAGAATCCGTTGGTGTAGAGGAAGGTCATACATTTATATTGAAAAATGGTGATGTAGTGGATATTGAAGATTCTACTGCCCGCAGTACGAGAAACATACCGAGCGGTGACACATATGTCGACGGAGTAGATGTAGGGAATATGGAATTTGTATTACGTGACCGTAAACAAATTTCTACGGATGGTATGCTCATGATTATCATACCTATGAATAAGCAGGAAGAAAAATTGCTCTTAGAACCCGAATTTATTTCTCGTGGATTTGTGGATCAGAGTTTCTCTGAACTCCGAAAAGGAATGCACCAAATTACAATCGAAACCATTAACGAGCTACATGAAGCAAATAGATATTCATGGAATACGATGAAAAAACAAATCAAAAGGTCGATCGCAAAATATGTAAAAGACCGTACGAAGAAGGAGCCAATGATTGTTCCGATATTGCTGGACATTTAATCGGAAGAGTAAACGATAAAAAGCTGTTTTAAGTATGTACGGCCAATGCTTTAGGAAAATAAAGAGCATTGGTCTTTTTTTGAACTAAGAAAAGCATATAAATTTGGCTCTATAAAATTCTCTGACAGCAAGAGCCAAGTCCAGCTCCAACAGACAAATGTTTTCGGTGGGACGAGCAGAGCGCAGTCCCAGGACGTCCTAGTGCCGATGACGTCACATGACAAGTAAACCTTCTGTGAAATACATCTTACCATTCAAAGTGTTCTTCTTTTTCTAGAGAAAATGCTGAAGGATAAGCAATATGAAATGGATATCGTCGTAACCTTTATTCGCGGAGGATATATGAAGCCGATGAAACACCGTAGTGAAGAGTCGGAAGAAAGTGAACGAGATACGGTATATTCCCATTCCTTAATTCTATGTAGTATGAATAAAACACAAGATCAGAAGAAGGAATTGCTGTTTGACTATGTGGAGAAGGAGTTCAAATATAGCTTTATCGTGGACCCAATTATCAATTTAAAAGCTCCAATATCTGGATTTCTATTCCCATGCTTTACGGATAATGCTGCAGATGTTCGGCAGGAAAAGCATATGAACTAGATTATCATTACATAGAAGAAGTATTAAATGCGGAAGAAATAATGACTGCTGCGGACGATAAAGTAGTATTTGAGGAAATTGTTAAAAAGGTTACTGGTGAGAAAATCAATACAGCTACACTTTTCAATGTATATAATGAGATTCATCGTGTCGTTGAAGAAAATGAAGAGGAAGAGACACCAAAATAGTTTATAGAGATGTAGAAAAAGTTTTGAAAAGCAGTGGAGTAGAGGATGTTAATACGGAGAAGGTAGAAGATGCTTTTAAGACAGTGATTGATGACGGGAAATACGAGTTTAAAGCGAGTAGTATCATACCTAAATATAAATCGAAATCAATTAAGGTCAAAACAAAAGTAGCGGATATGTCTATTAGTCCACAAGAATTAAGACATGTACGACAAGTACATTTTGATGGGAAGCTATACCTTATGATTGAATTAGAAGAAAATCCGTTAATCGAAGGATTCGAAATGATCCCAGAGGTTGTTTCAGAAGGCTAAAGATGTTGAAGAATAATATGCCGTACCAATATTGTCTGCCCTCCAGTTGAGTGAGGCGGGGGATTGACCTAGATCAAAAGTTCTTGCGTACTCGTTCAGAATATAAGAGCCTGTCCTAGACTGCTAATAAGTAAGAGTTCAAAAAAGCTATACTAATAATGAGAAAAAGGTACTAAGTAGCGACAACTACTCAGAGCTACAACTACGGACCGTATAAAGAACGGTTGGCCAAATGAGGATTTTTATTCGCAACTAACCAATGAATATTTCCAAACAAACCGATAACAATACTCTATGATGATACTTAAATTAAACGGAGGGATGAAAATGGTTAAAGACTCACATGCACCAAAGAAAAAAGATAATAAAGCCAAACGACCTGATGAACAAAGACGAAATAAAGGTAAATCGACAGCTCGAAACACGGATAATTAATTCTGCTTTAAAGGGATGCTATTTTTCATTAGCATCCCTTTTTCTAGTTTATTTAGTTACAAAATCTTTTCACCAAAATTTTTTTCATTTGTTCCTTGAGGAGTTGTTCTTGTTTAAGCTAGTTAGTTAAAGAAGGTTGTTATCACACTCGGTATACTACAGGGACAGGGTCCTTGTGTTGAAATGAGAGTGAACGTGGGACAAGGAACTGTCCCCGTGGTTTCGCTTGAAAAAGCTTCGAGCTATATCATTACTTTTTACCTTTCTTCATCAGCTTTAATTCATTGGTAAGCGCTTTTAAGAGAGAAGCGACCATTAAGATAACAATAAAGGAAAATGGAAATGCAGCAGCTATAATCGTATTCTGAAGAGCTGTTAGTCCACCAACGTACAGCAGAACAAGAGCAACGGATGACTGTGCTAACCCCCAAACGATTTTTACGGTGTTTGCTGGATTTAGAGAACCATTTGTTGTTTGTATGCCGAGTACAAAGGTTGCTGAATCAGCAGATGTAATAAAAAAGGTTAGAATTAGCGTAATTGAAATTAGTGAAAACAGAAAGGAAAAAGGTAAATGATCAAACATGTGGAAGTTCACGATCTCTATGGCGTATTGAGTTAAATCAATTCCACTTTGTTGAACGCTGATTGCTGTAGTGCCAAAGGTTGTGAACCAGATCGCACAAATCACTGTTGGAACAATCATGACACCAATCATAAATTGTCTGATTGTTCGACCGCGGGATACACGAGCGATGAACATACCGACAAATGGTGCCCATGAAATCCACCATGCCCAATAAAAAATAGTCCAGGCTTCCAACCATTCTCGATTATCAGTTCCAAGAGGAGCAGTACGGAAACTCATCTGTAAGAAATTTTGCAGATAATATCCAAACGTTTCCGTGAACATATTCAGAATTAGCAATGTTGGTCCAACGAATAATATACCAACAAACAATAAAATGGCGAGTACCATATTTGTATTGGATAAATAACGGATCCCTTTGCTTAAGCCAGACCAGGCAGAAATAAGAAATAACACAGTAATGATAGAAATAATGATAAATTGTGTCCCGAAACCGACCTCAATTCCGAATAAATGTGATAGTCCTCCATTAATTTGAGAAACCCCAAAACCAAGTGAGGTGGCAACCCCGAATATGGTTGCAAATGTTGCAAGTACGTCGATCGCTTTTCCTAACGGCCCTTTCATTTTATCACCAAAAAGTGGCTTTAATGTGGAAGAAATTAAGCCGGGTTCACCTTTACGAAATTGGAAGAAAGCAAGTGATAGTGCGACCAATCCGTACATGGCCCAACCATGCAGTCCCCAGTGGAAAAAGGTATAAACAAGGCCTTCTCTAATTGCTTGATCTGAACCAGGTTCGGATAATGGCGCATCTAAAAAAGAATGAAGCAGCGGTTCAACAGCACCATAAAAGACGAGACCAATACCAAGCCCTGCAGAGAAAAGCATGGCAATCCAGGATGGTGTCGAAAAATCGGGTCTCTCATCATCTTTTCCTAATCGGATTTTCCCAAAAGGACTAAACCCAATGAAGAAGGAGATAGCGACGAAACCTATCATAATCCACATGTAATACCAGCCAAAAGTAGCTGTGAGGAACGCTTTTAGATCCGTTGTTATTCGTTCCGAAGCTGCGGGGAAAAGGGCTCCCAATAAAACGGACACGATAATCAATGCAGCTGTTATGTAAAAAACCCTTGAAACTCTTTTCATACTAACCCCCCTGATGCATTTTGATGATCTCCATAATCATGAAGTTAGTATGTCAATTTATGTAGAGTGGTATACAAAAGCCTGTAAATGATCTAAATAAATATATAGCGATTATGAGACTGTCTTTCAATTTAAACGAACTACGTGTGGGGAGATTACTAATGAAGAAGAATTGATGATCCTTTCGCTAATAGTCGAGCCTCATATAAAAATAGGAAAATATGTTCTGTTAAAAATAGTTACTCATTGTTATACTAGTACTTGTACAATAAGGCTTTCATGGGTGGTGGCTCACTCCTGACCTCTAAATACGGAGGGGGGTGATGCCTGATGACGGTATTTGAATCGCTTGTTCTAATGATTTCTTTTGGAACATTAATGGTTGTCGTGCTGTCAAATCAAAAAAAATAACCACCCTAAAGCCTGGTAAGCATTAATTAGGGTAGTTATTTTGTCTCTAAAATGTGAGCTGCCCCCTTGAAGGGCTATTGTATGTGACCGTTAGTGTATCAGCACTAGCGGTCTCTTTTTAATGTATACAAAGTATCTATAATTATTATACCCGATGTTCTTGGAAATGAAAACAGTAAGATACTACACAATATGAAATCAATAGGTAACAGGTAGTTTTTTTGCACAGAGCCAGTCAAAAGCAGGCAACACTAGAAATAACCTAAAAGTGAGTCCTCAAGTTAGCAAAAACAGATAAATCCAATCCATCCTATAAATATCCCTGTAAATAAAATGCTGCAGTATATCTATTACATCTAAAATTAGCGAAGCCACTATACGGGAGACAGCAGCCTCAACTCGGGAGAGCGAAGCCACAAGTCGGGAGACAGCAGCCTCAACTCGGGAGAGCGAAGCCACTGTTCGGGAGACAGCGGCCTCAACTCGGGAGAGCGAAGCCACTGTTCGGGAGACAGCAACCTCAACTCGGGAGAGCGAAGCCACTGTTCGGGAGACAGCAACCTCAACTCGGGAGACAGCAGCTACTATTCGGGAGACAGCGGCCTCAACTCGGGAGACAACCAAAGAAAACGGTTTGACACTATAAGAAAGCATTCATGTATAAGGTACAATTAATAGGCAAAACATAACAGTTGGAAGTTATATTTCATCTAGTTGAATGTAAATTTTTTGTAAAGTTTCTAGGAATCCTGTTTACATATGTAAGTGTCATAATTAGAATGATAAATGCTTGTGATAAGTATCCGCAAAAAATGAAAGGTGGAGTAATCCTTGAATATAGATGTACAGACGTTACTATTTGAGTTTATCGGTGGGTTAGGAATTTTCCTCTTAGGTATAAAATACATGGGAGATGGATTACAGAGAATAGCGGGAGATAGATTAAGAGAGATTTTAAATAAATTTACAAGTAACCCCTTTATGGGTGTATTAGCTGGTATTGTTGTAACAATACTTCTACAGACCAGTACAGGTACGACCGTATTAACCATTGGTTTGGTTAATGCAGGGTTTATGACATTCAGACAGGCAATCGGAGTAATAATGGGTGCGAATATAGGTACTACTGTAACTGCATTTATTATTGGTATTGATATCGGGGCGTACGCTCTGCCTATTATTGCTCTGGGAAGTTTTCTAATATTTTTCTTTAAGAATCCTAAATTTAGCAACATTGGTCAAACAGTGTTTGGTTTTGGTGCTTTGTTCTTAGGTTTAGAATTAATGAGTAGTGGTATGTCCCCATTACGCAGCTTGGAAGCATTTCATAATCTAACCGTAAGCATGAGTTCAAGCCCAATATTAGGGGTAGTAATTGGTACAGTATTTACAGTAATTGTTCAGAGTTCTAGTGCAACGATTGGGGTTCTGCAATCGTTATTTGGTCAAGGTGCAATTGAATTAGATGCCGCTCTTCCAGTATTGTTTGGTGATAATATTGGTACGACAATTACTGCCGTTTTAGCAGCATTAGGAGCGTCCGTAGCAGCTAAGAGAGCTGCTGCTACACATGTTGTTTTTAATGTAGTTGGAACGACTGTTGTTCTATTATTACTTGGTGTATTTACGCAGTTAGTCACTTTACTGCAAACTCAATTTAATTTAAATCCAGAAATGACAATAGCCTTTGCACATGGTAGTTTTAATATTCTTAACACAATAGTCCAATTTCCATTTATAGGAGCATTGGCTTGGCTCGTTACAAAAATGATTCCTGGAGAAGATACGCTAATTGAATATAAACCGAAACACTTAGATCCGATTTTTATACAACAATCTTCTGCTTTGGCATTGGATCAGGCAAAATCAGAAATTATACGAATGGGTGACTATGCTCATACAGGGTTGGAAGAGGCGCATCTATATGTAAAAACACAGAACAAGAAACACGCTGAAATTGCTCTGCAGGTTGAAGGGGCAATAAATAACCTTGATCGTGAAATAACGGGTTATCTGGTAGACATATCAGCGGGTTCCCTGACAGAGTCTGAAAGTGCTAAACATACTTCATTAATGAATAGTGTGCGCGATATTGAGCGAATTGGAGATCATCTTGAAAATGTAGTAGAATTAATTGATTATAAAATATTAAACAAAGTAAATTTAACAGAACCAGCAATGGAAGATCTTAATACGATGTTCGATTTAACCCTTCAAACGGTGAAACAAGCTGTTGAAGCGCTGGATACAAACGATAGTGATGCTGCACGGGAAGTTATACAAAAAGAGGATCAAATAGACAAAATGGAAAGAACTTACCGTAAAAAGCATATCATACGCATGAATGAAGCAAAATGCAGTGGCACAGCAGGTATAGTTTTTGTTGATATTATAAGCAACCTTGAACGAGTTGGTGACCATGCGGTAAATATCGCAGAAGTAGTACTAGGTGATTAGGGCGTTATAAAAGTAGTGGACTAGGTATCAGAATCACGATCAATAGGGATAGTTATAGACAAAGCCAAATAGATACAAGATGAGTAAGCCCTCCAAATTTAAGAGGGCTTACTTTTTTATAAAGGGTTCCGTTACCTATCGCAAAACTTGAAATCATACTATTAAATGTTTCTACATTTGCATAACGAATTGCACAATGCAGGTGAACAAGTTTTACTCACCGCAGCATGCCAGAACATGAAGAAGACTGCCACACACTTACCAAGCTAGGCTAAGTGTGTGGCAGTCTATTTCATTAAAATTAACCACGTTAACATCAATTTAACTGAATAAAAAAAGCTTATAGAGAAAGCAACACCTACTTTCTCTACAAGCTGAGGTTGGGACAAAAGAGGAATTATTCAGAAAAACCCATTAACACCTGAGCAAATGTACCGCTTCGGCAAAATACTTCGCTTTCCGTGGGCACGGCTTCAGCTAACTGTGTGAAGAAGAGCACTTCACACAATGGATCTTCAGCTCGTGCTGTTCCCACAGGAGTCTGCGTATTTTGCCTACGCTAAGTTCCAATTGTTCGGATTCTCATTCTTCCCATTTAGTTATGTCTTTATATTTATTTTCAACGATTCTTCAACTAAAGCACCAGTTACTGGAACATCTATTTAGTATCTGCCAAGAAATTATTTATCTCGTTAAATTGACAATTCGAATGATAAAAACTTAGGCAGTTGTTGTTCATGCTTGTCGAGCATAATCTGTTCCGGCTTAACACCCTGCTCACGCAGTACTTCAATGTTCTGCACGAGGAATTCGTCGCTGCCGACAACATAGAAGAGTCCATCCTTGTCTGCAGCAAGGTTTATCACTTCTTCATAGTAGTCTTTACGGTTATCGACGTACTGTGATGTGAAATTCTTGTCAGGTGCTGATTTAAAAATATTAGTGAATAGGAACTCTTTTGATGAATCGATGTTCAGGGAATGAATTTGATTGACGTTTTCAGCACGTTCGAAATAATCAAGTACTAGCGGTCTGAAAGTTGCCAGGCCGACACCTGATGACAGCAGGTAAACATTTTTGTCTTCTCTTCTAAGCGGTACATTCGAATGTGTTTTAAATAGTGCAACTTGATTGCCGATTTCAAGATTTCTTAAAATCGCTTTAAACTCAGAACACTGCTCTCGGATGCGAGTTGTAATTCCGATTGAATTTGATTGCGGTAAGGTGGAGATTGACATGTGGCGAACCATGTTTTTGTTTGGTTTATCTCCGGCATTAAAACCTTCCAATGCGAAGTGGGTGTGGGAACCTTCTTCCCATGTAAAGTCTTCCGGACAGTCGAGAAAGTACGTTTTAACCTCAGGCGATTCATCAATAATCTTATTTATTTTAGTCCAGTATATTTGCATTATATATTCTCCTTAATCAATTATATATATCGTTACTATTTAATATACACTAGGTGATAACAATTCTCAATTAACCGGATTATTCAATATAATGGCCAGAAAATTGAATACTGTGCTAAACAATCCCGATTGTTGAACACAAGTTAAACACCTCTACTTTCCTGGACAACTTTGCATAAATTGGATGACCATCATATGAAATTCTTCTAAATAGTCGCTGTCACCATAATAAATATTCTTCCCACTCTGTTAAATTTATGGTATTATAAGTACAAATAATTAGAACGTACGTTCTAATATAGAGGTGGGTTAGATGAAAGGTTTATTAATTCGTTCAATGGAAAACAAGGAAAGGATAATTCTTTTCTATATGGATCAGAACCATAATGTCACACAAAGATTCATCAAAGTATTGAGTGTGAATAACGAATCGATTGCTGCATACTGTTATTGGCGTAAGAGGGTTCGGATTTTTAAGCTGGAAAATATCCTTTCTGCTGGGGCTGTTAGAAAAAGAGTGGGTGCATAAATGAGTAAGTTCATGAGCGTAAAACTTAAAAAGTGGGGTGCCAGAACATAGTCATGTGAATAAGCTCTTTTCTATTAATTCCTCAACAGTTGACTTATGCAACTAAGTTATTATATAATTATCTTGAATTCGAGATATGTGAAAAGGAATGGATAAGATGGATGAAAAAGGTAGGAAGCATTATGAAGAGGATTTGTCTTTAAAGGTATTTGTTGTTCTGTCCAGGGCGTTACAATCAATCAAAAAGCGTGTGGAAGAGGACATTAAATGTTTAGGACTAAATCCAACGGAGTTTTCCGTTCTGGAATTAATCTATAGTAAAGGTGACCAACCAATCCAAAAAATTGGCGAAAAAGTATTGATTGCAAGTAGCAGTATTACTTATGTTGTAGATAAGCTCGAAAAGAAGAAATTAATAGAGAGAAAACCTTGTCCTAAAGATCGGCGTATAACATTCGCAGCAATAACAGAAGCAGGAACGGAACTGATGAATGATGTCTTTCCAAAACATAGAGAAGCAATGCAGGAAATATGTGGTGGATTAGACGTAAAAGAAAAAGAAGTTCTAATTGAACAATTAAAAAAATTAGGACACCATGCCCAAAGTCTATAATTTTTTTTAATTAAATATATTTAATTCAAAATATATTAATTCATACTATTTTAATCGATTATTTAGAATTCAAGATATGTTATTCCTGGTATTAAAAGGGTAAGAATTAAAATGAAATTTAGGAACCATAAAATCAAGAAAAGGAGCTGAAATTAAATGAAAAAAACAACTGGTATACACCACATCACAGCAATTGTAGGTCATCCACAAGAAAACGCAGACTTTTATGCAGGTGTTTTAGGATTACGCCTAGTGAAAAAAACAGTAAATTTTGATGATCCGGGGACGTATCACCTTTATTTTGGAGACGATGGTGGAAAGCCGGGTACTATTATAACGTTCTTTCCATGGGCAAATGCCTATCAAGGGAAAATCGGTAATGGTCAGGTAGGGGTAACTTCCTATGTTGTTCCAAAAGGTGCAATGGCATTTTGGGAAAACAGACTGGAAAAGTTCAATGTTATCTTTACAAAAACGGAGCGTTTTGGAGAGGAATACTTGGAATTTGATGATCCCCATGGACTTCATCTGGAAATCGTGGAAAGGGAAGAAGGGGAAAAGAACACCTGGCAGTTTGGTAAAGTAACATCTGATACTGCAATCAAAGGTTTTGGTGGAGCAACACTTTTATCAAAGAAACCAGAAAAAACTGCAGAACTGCTAGAAAACGTAATGGGACTTGAGAGAGTTGGAGAAGAAGGAGATTTTATTCGTTTCCGTTCATCCAGTGATATAGGCAATGTAATTGATTTAAAATTAACAACCGTTGGCAGTGGACAAATGGGTGTAGGTACAGTACACCATATTGCATGGCGAGCAAGTGACGATCAAGATCAGCTTGACTGGAAAAAATATGTTGAAAGTTTTGGATATGGTGTCACCCCTGTACAAGACAGGAACTATTTTAATGCTATTTACTTTAGAGAACATGGGGAAATACTATTTGAAATTGCTACAGACCCTCCAGGATTTGCTATTGATGAATCAAAAGAAACAATGGGAGAAAATTTGATGTTACCGAAACAATATGAACGCCATAGAGCAAAGGTTGAACAACAAGTAATTCCGTTTGAGGTTAGGGAGTTAGACTAAAAATCGTGAAAGGATGATTTATTTGCTTTCAATAGACCCAGTTCAAAACACCGAAAGAGAAAATTATAAGTTCTTAACAGGTAGTATTATCCCAAGACCGGTGGCTTTTGTCACTACAGTTTCAAAAGAAGGTACGGTGAATGGTGCTCCCTTCAGTTATTTCAATATAGTTTCATCCAACCCTCCAATGGTTTCATTAGCTATTCAGCGGTCAGAGGGGAAACTAAAGGATACATCAAGAAATATCTTAGACTCGAAGGAGTTTGTTGTTCATATTGTTGATGAAGAAAATGTAAGGCAAATTAACGAAACAGCTGCAAGCCTTACGCCTGATCAAAGTGAAATTGAACGAGCAAGATTAACACCGATTGACAGTGTTAAAGTTTCTGTTCCTGGGGTAAAAGAAGCTAAAATTCGAATGGAGTGTTCGCTCGAGCATTCGATAGAATTAGGAGATGGGGGTACACCTGGCAGTGATCTGATTATAGGTAAGGTTGTACAGTTTCATATTGATAATGCTATTTATGAAAATGGAAGAATTGACCCAAGAGGTTTAGGTGCCATCAGCCGGTTAGCGGGGCATGATTATGCAAAAATTGGTGATGCTTTTTCAATAGCAAGACCTAAATAGTAAGTTAAAAATTCTATTATAAATGGAGGGGAGAGCATGCCAAAAACGGCAGGGATCCATCATATAACGGCGATGGTTAACGATGCTCAAAGAAATATTGATTTTTATGCAGGTGTACTTGGTTTAAGACTTGTAAAAAAGACGATAAATTTTGATCGGCCAGAAGTGTATCATTTATATTTTGGTAATGAATCTGGTGACCCAGGGACTGTTATAACATTTTTCCCATGGCAAAAACAGCTTAAAGGACGTATTGGAACAGGACAGGTTGGAGTTACGAGTTATATCATTCCGGCCGATTCATTTGAATTTTGGGAGCGCCGTTTACAAAAATTCGGGGTGGAGACTGAGACATCCATTCGGTTTGGGGAAACATATTTAAATTTTAAAGATCCTGATGGTCTTCAAGTAGAATTGGTAGAAAGAAATGAAGGACCAACAAATAATTGGAACATTGGAGATATCGATTCAAAGGTTGGCATAAAAGGATTTGGTGGAGCAACGTTAAATTCTGCGCAGCCAAATAAAACAGCAGATGTACTTGAGAATATTTTGGGGCTTGAATGCATTGGTCAAGAAGAGGGCTATCTTAGATTTAAATCTGAAGCACAGCTCGGCAATACAATTGATATTAAGCTCACTCCATCTGTTCGTGATTTGATGGGGGCTGGTACTGTTCATCATATTGCTTGGAGAGCAAAAGATGACGATGAACACCATGGGTGGAGATCACTTCTGCAGGAAAATGGCTACCACCCAACAGAAATTCTTGATCGTAACTATTTTAAAGCACTCTATTTTCATGAGCCAGGAGGCATTCTTTTTGAAATAGCAACCGATTCACCAGGCTTTGCTGTTGATGAACAACTGAACGAACTAGGGGAAAAACTTATGCTACCTTCATGGTTAAAGTCAAAAAGAGATGAACTAGAAGATGCCTTACCTTCTGTGAAGGTTCAAGTGCTAGAGGAGGATAAATAATGAAACATATTTTTAATAAAGGAAAAGATTCCAATAAACCGACTTTACTTTTACTTCACGGTACGGGAGGAAACGAATTAGATCTATTGCCAATTGCGGGTAGAATTGACGACGAAGCCTCTGTATTAAGTGTGCGTGGAAATGTTCTGGAGAATGGAATGCCCCGTTTCTTCAAGAGGTTGGCAGAGGGAGTTTTCGATGAAGAAGATCTTATACTTCGTACCAAAGAATTAAATCAATTCCTTGATGAAGCTGTAGAGATGTACGATTTTGATCGAGATAATATTATTGCCATTGGTTACTCAAATGGAGCGAATATAGCTGCAAGTTTATTATTCCATTATCAACATGCGTTGAAGGGTGCTATTCTTCATCACCCAATGGTTCCTAGAAGAGGAATGGAGATTCCTGATTTGTCGGGAAAATCCGTCTTTATTGCGGCTGGAACAAACGATCCAATTTGTTCGCCAGCTGAATCCATGGAATTAAAGTCAATATTAGAAAAGACAAACGTAGAAGTTGAAATGCATTGGGAAGATAGAGGTCATCAACTAACACCTGGAGAAGTTGAAGCTGCTAGTAAATGGTATTCGAATTTATAATAAGGCATTGTATCAAGCTAAGAAGAAAAAGTCAGTATGTGTTAGTTTAACGATAGAATTGGATTGTTGAACAAAGGCGCAAGCGCCCGTTTAGGGACGTACGGACTGGACTGAGCTGCAGGAGATAAAGGAAACACGGCGACCAGAGGGAGCCGATGTTGACTTAGATTACGGAGGTGAAGGAAGTCTCGCTAGTCCCTGGGCGCTGGAGCTGGACGTGGCTGTTTAATTGTAAGAATTAATTGCAGCCAAAAATTTGATGCTTTCCTATCTCTTCAAATAAAACTTTGTAAAAATGCAAACAAATATCTTGAATTCAAAATATATTAGATGGTATTATATTAAATGGAGACAAAAAAGGTAGTAAATAATGGAGGGCATCTTATGACAAACACAAATGAAATTGGAAAGTTTTTACTTCGCATCACGTTAGGTCTTGTCTTTTTAGCAAACGGAGTTGCTAAGTTTCAAGGCGGTATAGAGAATACAGTAGGTTGGTTTGAAAGTATAGGAATTCCAGGGTTCCTTGCTTATGCAGTAGGTACTATTGAAATAGCAGGAGGTATTGCTATTATCCTTGGTTTAGGAACTCGGATAGTATCACTATTGTTTGGCATTATAATGATTGGAGCAATATTTACTGTGAATTTGCCAAATGGATTTCTAAATGGCTATGTTTTCGATCTTGTACTACTGATTATTGCTATTCACTTGATCTTGAATGGCAGTAAGTTATATTCCCTTGGTCAATTGCTGTTTAAAGGCAGGCAATCAGAGGAATTCAATGGCTAAATCATCACAAAAATATAAAAGTGGAGATTTATACCCTGATTTATTATAAAAATCATACAAATAGGGAATAAGAAGGACAGTAAAGCATTGAAAGTCATTAATTTTCAATGGAGGTGGTCCTTATAAAGGGTATTAAAAATAAATAAGTAGAGGGTGTAATAAATGGGTTTTTTTGATAAATTATTTGGAAAATCAAAGGAGATGCAAAATATGTCAAACGTTAAATTAGCAGTAGTATTTTATAGTATGAGTGGAACAAACTTTCAATTAGCAAAATGGGCTGAAGAAGGTGCAAAAGAAGCAGGTGCTGAGGTTAAAGTTTTTAAAGTAGAAGAATTAGCTCCTAAATCAGTCATTGAAGGAAATGAAGCGTGGAAATCAACTGTAGAAGCAACAAAAGACGTTCCAGTGGCAACATCAGATGATCTTGAATGGGCAGACGCTTTTATATTTAGTGTTCCAACACGATTTGGAAATATGCCATCACAAATGAAACAGTTTCTTGATATACAAGGTGGAATTTGGGCAAGCGGTAAGACAGTGAATAAAGTAGTAAGCGCAATGACTTCTGCTGGAAATCCACATGGTGGTCAGGAAGCTACCTTGTTATCTTTATATACTTCTATGATGCACTGGGGTGCGATTATTGCAACACCAGGTTATACTGATCCGGTACTATATGGTGCAGGTGGAAATCCATATGGAACAAGTGTAACAGTTGATCAAGATGGTAAAATGATCGAGGATGTTGAAGGTGCTGTGAAGCATCAAGCTAAACGTACCGTTACAGTTGCAGAATGGGTTCAAAAAGGAAATCAATAAGTTAATGCCATACTTTTAGAAAGAGTCATTTAATTTAACGGGTTCTTTTTTGAGGTACAAAACATTACTTAAATAATAAATTATATTAGAAAAGCTCTGCATTTAGCAGGGCTTTTTGCTTTATAAAAAACACGCTTATTTTTCTTATTAAAAACCAATTTCAATTTAGCATTATTCATTTTATTAAAAATTCAGATATATTATGTTAAACTTAACTATGGAATTGTGGAGAAATGTTCATTTTTACTTGATGGTTACAACAGGATTGTTAAATAAGGTTCAATGCCTTTATTAGTAACTTTTTAGTGCTTTTTATTGCTAACTAATAGGAGAGGGGGAATACAAATGAAAAATAAATTATTGTTTTTTTCGGATTGAAAATATCAAAATCTAATGAAAGATAAGAGGAGGAAATGAATTTGGTTTACATAGAAGGTCTTAAAGGGTTCAATATAAAAATTGCTACGAATGACGATAGTAGTAAGGTAATTAAAATGTTAAAACAGATAGCTCAATGGATGAAAGATAATGAAATAAATCAATGGAGGTTTCTGTTAGATGGAGGTGATGATGAAGAGATTGAACAAGCCATATCCAAACAAGAAACGTATATTATTTTGAATGATAACGATATTGTGGCTACATTTACACTTTTATCTAAACAAAGTGAATGGGACAGGCATATTTGGGGAAAGGATATTACCTCAAAAACACTTTACTTACATAGACTTGCAATTATTCCCATATATATGAAGAAAGGTTTAGGTAGAAGTATTTTGGCTTGGATAGAAAACAATGTAATGGATAAAGAATATCTTAGATTGGATTGTGTTGCTGATAATATAAAATTAAATACCTTTTATAAGAATAATGAATTTGAACTTGTTGATTTAACGGATAGTCATAGTAAATATCAAAAACGTATAAAAAAGAATTAAAAATTCTTCAATTAACTGGCAGGATAGTTTAGAGGAGAAGGTGATTTACATGAAAATAATTGAAACAAAAAGATTATATTTAAGAGAATTGGTATTGGAGGATACACACCAGTTATCAAAAGTTCTTTCTGATCCAGAATCAATGCAATTCTATCCTGAACCTTTTAGTACGGAGAAGGTTGGAAGCTGGATTCAATGGAACATTGATAATTATAAAAAATATAACCACGGGTTGTGGGCTGTAGTTTTAAAAGATGGAGATAATCTCATTGGAGACTGTGGAATTACAATGCAATTTATTGAAGGAGAAACAGTGCCTGAAATTGGATTTCATATCATAAAAGACTACTGGAATAAAGGATATGCAACAGAAGCTGCAATTGCCTGTAGGGATTACGCCTTTATGGTTTTAAAATATCCCAAGGTATTTTCATACACCACAATTAAAAATACTCCATCACAAAAGGTAGCGGAGAAAATCGGGATGCAGAAATATAAAGTATTTGAGAAAAACGGAGAAAAACAAATAGTGCAAGTAGCATTACACAATGAAGTATAATGAATCATTCTAATATGTATTCTTAAGCTAAAGAGCAGTTATATACAGTAACGGCTGAAGCAGGGTTTCAGCAGGTAATCGAGCCTATCATACCCACTTCTCCAAGTAAAGTCCTATCATTGTGTACGTTGAATACTATAAATAATTACTGTATATATTGTTTCCACGAAGTTAGAAATCTGGTGTTTTAGAGCCATTTTTATATCTTTAAATACTTTGAATACGGTCGAAAACCATACTGTATATAATGCTGCGTTAGTAAAAGAAAAATATTTGTAAATGAAGTACGTGGCAGAATAGTCTAATAAAAATGACTTAACTGTAAAATTGTGGAGAAATGTTCTAGAACTAACCGGCCGTTAATGTAACAAGACTATTCTTAATGAAACTTTTTAACAGAAATATTCGTATAAGCAATTACACGGTAAACAGCTGATTATAGGAAGGGAAGATATTGCCTATTCAAGCAATTATAGTAATTCATTTATTTTACGATACCTGATTTTTACAGGTAAAGGACCAACTTTACTTCATTATATCTTAAAACAAGGTGTTTCAAATAATGATAAGAAATCAAGCAATCAGTCAATTACTGTGATGAACAATAATTGAGTAAAGAGATTTTGAGGGGATGTGAGATAAATCGCATATGATGTAAGACCACAAAGACTGCCGATTTTTAGTATTTTTTTTATGACAATCTTATGGAGTGTATTAGCAGATTATTATGGAAGAACTTTATCTCTATTCTTATCTATTTTATTATTAACTATAATATTAGCTTCTTTTCGGTTTAAATTTACAATCCACACTGACCATTTGGTATATCAAATATTCTTATTTAATAAATCTATTATCAAAAAGGAAATTTATCCTGATCAAATAAATCAAGTGAAATTTATACGAGTTGGATGGGCTAAAAAAGCTGCAATTATAAAAATAAATAAAGGAATCAACATTAGATTAGCTGTGCTCGAACCCCAAAAAGCATATGAGCATTTAATTGAGTATGCAGAAATACACGATATAACGATATTTAAATCAAAGGATTATTTAATCCTGGAAAGAATGAAATAGAAATTGTTATCCATTAAGCTGTGTTTAGTGGAATAAGGAGATTGTCAATACGGCGATCTTGTATAACGAAAGGGGCAAGGTGTAAAAGAGTTAATTTTTATATAAAAATCGATCCCTGGAGGAAAAACGTTGAATAGAATAGAGTTTATTCGAAAGCAAGAAAAGAAATATCATGATTATTGCTATGAAAACTATGCATTATTTGAAGAAGGTTCTTGGTTATACAAGCCTGTTAAAACTGTAATGGAATTATTACCTTTATTTAAAAATAAAGAGAATCTGAATGTACTTGACTTAGGGTGTGGTGTGGGTAGAAACAGTATTCCTTTGGCTGAAGCTATAAGAGATAATAATGGTAAAGTTGTATGTGTTGATTTATTGGATTCAGCATTAAGTAAGTTAAAAAAATATAGTAAAGAATATAAGGTTGAAGATACAATCCAAACAGAGAAAGCAGATATAGGATACTATGAAATAATGCCAGATGAGTATGATTTTATCGTTGCAGTATCAACATTAGAACACGTTCATTCAGAAGTCATTTTGGAAGCCGTGATTGAAAAAATGGCGTATGGTACAAGAATAAATGGAATAAACTGCCTCATAGTAAATTCAGAGGTTGAAGAAATTGATGTTAAAACCAACGAGAAATTAGATGCACTAATGGAGGTTAACCTTTCCACAGAAGATATGATGAGTAAATTAAGTAGCATTTATACAGGGTGGGAGGTATTGCAAACAATAGTGAAACCATTAGAATACAACATTACTCGAAATGAAAAATCATTATTATTAAAAACCAACGCTATTACATATGTTGTAAGGAACCAGGAGCGGTAAAAGCGTAGTGTGTTTTTCGTAGCGGAATCAGAAAAATTTTAGCATAATTCAAATTTCCACTGTGTCATCTTTTTTATTAAAGTTGCTATAAATTGGCCTCTACTTGAATAGAATTTCCCCTATGCTACAAGTGATTTCTAAGATATATGTTAAAATAAATACAGCGCTCAGAAGTTATTTGCTAAACAAAGCAGCTTTCTGGAGGATAGGGTTAAAAATATTAAAAAATCAGGTGAGGATATGGAACGCAATACAGTAATAATTGATAAAATAACAGAAGATAATTACAAAGTATTTGCTTTACTAAGTAATTATTTGAATAATGCACCTGACTTTATTAACAAAGAAGAAATTGATGAGCTTGTTAAAGATGGTGTATCTCATGAATATGCCTTTCTTGTAATACTAGCTGCTGCTTTTGGACTTGATGTTGTTGATAATCCTGAGGATAAGGAATTGTTCAACGAGTATTTTAAGAAGATGATTCATAAGCTTGAGGCAAATGATTATTATAACAATGCCTATTATAAAAATATCAAGATACCAACTATAAAAATCGGCAATACGGAATTAAAATATGAAAAATATAAACCTTTCGAGGGTTTTGTTTGTAATGACATAATGAAAACAAAAGAGGGAAGGCAAATTCCCCAAATTGGATTTTTCGAAACGGAATTCATGTTTCCAGCAATTTTAGAAAATGATAGAATCTGGATGACGATTACTCCAAATGAAATAGAAACGATGAAAGAAGACATTGATAAAGCGTTTGGCAACGTACTTACTTTTGGACTTGGTCTTGGTTATTATGCCTATATGGTTTCTGAAAAGGAAACTGTTGAAAGCGTCACGGTAGTTGAAATTAATGAAGATATTATTAATGTTTTTAATAAATATGTTTTACCACAATTCAAAAACGCCGAAAAGATTAAGATCATTAAAGCAGACGCTTTTAAATTCGCAGAAAAAAACATGTCTACAAGTAAATATGACTTTGTTTTTACAGATTTATGGCATGATGTTTCTGATGGAATAGACATGTATTTAAAAATGAAAAAATATGAAAGACTTAGTCCCAATACTGTATTTACGTATTGGATTGAAAAGTCTATCTTGTGCTATTTATAACAGAGTTACAGTGAGCGATCCTCAAAAAGAGGTTCGCTTATTTGTGTCTTCTGAGCCAAACAGAATATAGAAGTCCGTGGGGTGTGATCCTGCACGCTAGTCCTTTTCAGAGATGGGTTCTTATGTGGTGCTTCGGAAAGATATTCGCTTTTCGCGGGCGAAGGTTTAGCATCCCCATGTAGAGAGCTGGTGATTTTATTATATATAGATACATTTTCTAAACATGTGTGTTACATAGATGAAGAGACGACATTCTATGTAGTTAAATAACTATCCTCTTGGAGAATTTAAAGGTAATATAATTGTCCATACGGGAGATGAAAAAAATAACGTGCGTCTCATAAAGTGATATAATGATAGAAAGGGCTATTAGCCTATGTAGTTCAAACAAATTGGGGTGAGGTCATGTTTAAATCGGTATTATTTTATACAAACAAATTAAAGCCAATGAAGCGTTTTTATGCAAATGTACTGGAATTGGATATTACGGATTCGGGAAGTGAATATTTCACTGTGAATGTAGGAGAGACAGATATTACATTCCAACACTCGGAAACGCCATCATTTTACCATTTCGCAATCAATACTCCAGGTAATCAGTTTATCATCATGAAAGAATGGATAGAGAGTAAATTGACATTGAACCTAAGCGGGGGCGTAGACAAAATTTACTACCAAAGTCTTGGTGCAGATTCCATTTATTTTGAAGATCCTGCAGGGAACCTGATCGAGTTAATTGCCCGCAGGAATCGAGATCTGTTCGGCCCCTTGACGAAGGAGGCATTCTTCGATGTAAGTGAAGTTGCAGTAACGACGCCATATCTTTCCCAGGTCGGAGAAGAGCTGCAGGATATCGGAGTCCCGCTCCGGCATGGGACAGAAGTTGAACCTGATGAAGCGAATTACCTGGGAAGAGGCGATTCCTTTGTCGTTCTTGTACCACCAGCCTGGAAGTGGGAGTTTGCGAAAAGGAAGACAGAGACACATCCGCTTGAAATCACATTCCAGGATGGGCAGCATGTCACGTTGAATGCAGAAGGGGTTATTGTGTCTTATAAAGATTAATAGGTATGTGTTTATTTTAATCTAGTAGCTATTACGTAATCCCTGTTACATGCTTTTTTTGGCAATGTAGCGGGGATACTTATTTTGAGAAAAAAGACCGACCAGAACAAAACGATATATGTTACGCCTTCTGCTCGTATTACTGCAAATGATATTCTTTTAAAAATTGTATTTCTTCCTTTGATAAAGGCTGATTCTTAATCCTTAACCTTCCTTCCAGCATCGCTTTTCCATTCACCACATCACTTTCTGACAGAATACATGGGATTTCATACGACACGGGATTTCCTTCCTGATCGTAAAACAAATAGCCTTCTTTATCGTCAAAAATAAAAGAGTTGATTTTCATATTTGGTGTTATAAAAAGCGTGATCTTTTCAACGTCATTCCACATTACTTTTATAAGCGTCTTTTTCTTTATCTTCTTTTCGATTAAAGCTTTCAAAGCGCTTAACGAAATTGCTTCTTCCATTGTCTTTACTCCCTTCAAGTAGTTGTTTATCAGCATAGAATTAATTCTCATTCTCTTTATCTTTAACATATATTTATCTTGTTAATCCACTTTTAAAGCTTCAGTCATGTTTTGGACTCGAAGTGAATGCGGGGGCTCGTCCTATGCATTATAATGAAGGGAACAACTTAGCTGAAACGCCTGTTGCACAAAACCGAACAGTTCCTGCCACCGTTCGGTTTAACTAGAAGCTTTGCATCATAGACGAATTTATCCTGGTATCGGGCGGGCACCTGTGGAACAGATGGGCTGACTGCATTGGCATTGACGCTTACGGGAAGCAGTCATTACATATGATTTTCCAGACCAGCCAAATGAGCTGCTTTCCTATTTTTCAAGTGAGTCCCCGGAGAATCACCCAAAACTAAAGAAATCATTTCAATAAGGGGGAGGATTTATTTTCTATTATGTCGAATAAAGTAACAATCATGAAACTAAAGAAAGCAGTGGAATAATGATAATAGATGAAAAGAAAAACAAACGGTTTGATTTAGTAGTATCTAATGTAAGGAAAACATCTGAAGAAGTAGACTGTTCAGGTGCATCGGCTTTTATTATTCATAATGATAAAATAGTTACAGAAGAATATTGGGGGGAGCATTCTAAGGAACCCAATGCAAGACCTATACAAAAAGACACACAGTTTCATGTTGCATCAGTACGGAAAAGTTACATAGGTTTCGCAGTTGCATTTGCGGTAAATGAAGGGTACATAGGCTCAATAGATGACTCAATTCTAAAATACCTTCCACTGAATAAGATGCAAATATTAAATGGAACTACAATAAGACATTTATTAACACATACACATGGTTTAAAGAGTGTTAATGGGGAGATTACCCGAGAATTTCAGGCAGGTAAGAATTGGGCGTACCGAGGTATTGGAATTAATATTTTGACGCAAATCGTTAAAAATACAACTGGAAAATCGGTAGCTGAGATAGTAATTAACAAAGCACTTAAACCTCTAAATTTAATGGAGACAGGATGGTACAGTGAAATAAATGAAAAACTTGTTGATGTAATACGACAACCTAATGATAAAAGTTGGACTACAAGTAATAGTACCGACGGCGACAAGATGAATATGTATGTATCACCAAGGGACTTGGCTAAATGGGGATATTTTCATCTTAAACAGGGATATGTAAATGGGAAACAAATTATAGCAAATAAAACTATAGATATGGCTACATCCCTTCAAAGCCCCAGTTTATTAGATACTGAACTACCACAAAACGGCTATTTGTGGTTCGTAAAAGACTTACCTGCTAGAAAAACAGAAATTGGTCAACTTGTACCGAAATGCTCCTATCAAATATTAGGCTATACAGGAGTAACTCTCCTGGTTATACCGCAGCATAATCTCGTTGCAGTGCGTGCATTTAATAGTTTTGGCTCTCCTGATGGATTTGATTATTTAGCCGATGTTCGAAAATTTGGCGATACTATAATGACATGCTTATTTAACTAAATGCTCAAGTGTCAACACAGTTTTAATTACAGAAGCTATGTTAAACTTAGCTAAAATTTCAAAAAGGGGAATAATGATGGATACTTTAACAATTAAAGAACTTCAATCAAAAAATGAAATAGTAGAAGCATTTCCAGTTATGAAACAATTACGAACTCACCTCAACGAAGAAACATATGTCGATTTAGTTTTAGAGGCAAAAGAGAAAGATAGATATAAAATGTTTGCTTTAATTGATGGAGAAGAGATAGTTGCGGTAACTGGTTTTATGCCTATGATAACATTATATTATGGTAGATTTGTATGGGTATGTGATTTAGTGACCGCAACGAATAAGCGTTCAAAAGGGTATGGTGAAAAGCTACTTTCATATGTTCATGAATGGGCAAAAGAAAACAATTATGAAAGTGTTGCTTTGTCTTCGGGATTACAGCGTACGAATGCACACCGTTTTTATGAAAATAGAATGGGTTATGAAAAAGTAAGTTTTGTATTCAAAGCGTCTTTGAAATAAGTTGCTATCGAACTAACGCACTCTCTTTAGTTAAAGATGATACGATTAAAAAATACATACTATAACCGTTCCTTATATTAATGTGATGAGAGTAACATATTTAATGAATCGGCTGAATACGTGGTGCTGTGATTAGAAGGGTAGGGCCCACTAATACGTCAACATCTTCAAATGCTTTTACTAACAAACGGCGTTCTTGCTGCTCCTGTAAATAGTGGTTGGCGTTAGTTATTACACCGACTTCAAGTATAACACGGACATCGGTTCCAAATCCTTCCAGATTGCTCTGTAGCATGTCATGATGATAGTAGGCAGATTCTGCTGCAAGAAGGGTATACCCTGCATTTATTGACGTGGATAATTCAAGAATTTCATTTTGGAAAACAATTGACCCCATTTCCTCCATCTTCTTGACTATCCTATGCAAACACTGGGGGCGTTAACGACACTGGAGAGCGTCTTTAGCATGTTCGGTTAAGGATAAGACCATCAACTAGATTCATGCTTTCTTTATGACGAATAATTATACAAACATTGCCAGGCATTGTTCGCATACTGGAAGCATGAGAAGAACCGTCCCTATGATTGTATTGATTATCTAACTCTTTGTCTTCTCATCCATTGTGTAGCTACCCATTTTTCTCCTGCGATTACGGGCGATCCACCGTGTAAGGTTCGTTCATTTAGGTCGTGGTTGGTATAGAAGTATTCAAAGTAAACCGCCATCCCCTTTTTCGGCGAAACGGAGAAATTCAGCTCGGGGAAAAAGGTTTCTCCGCCTTGTTCGACCTCATTTAAGTACATGATCAGCGTGCTGATCCGATTATTTTTGGAAGCTTTGCTTGTAGCTGAGAAATAATCAAAATGAGCTTTATACTCTTGTCCAGGCGTATATTTTAGAATTTGGAGCCCTTCTGCGTGTTCGGCGGGGATGTTCATAATATTGGATACTCTTTTTTCAATGGTAGACAGAATGTCATGTTCATTTTCTTCAAAAAACATGCTGCTGCTTGTTCGAATTTCATTTACTTCCCGGGAATCTCCGATTTTTGAACGATGCATGTTATCTTTTGATAATCGAATGAGTTCGTCGCACTCTTCATCGCACAATACATTCCCTAAAACTACCACGAGCGGTTCTTCCAGACGGGCAACAATATGAATCTCTCGATCTTCTGTTTGAAACCGGTTTTCGACGTGATGAAAAACGGTTTGTTCTTTATCGGAAGTTTGTTCGTTTACCTTTGTCAACGTGCATCGACTCCTTCAATAATTTTAATTTCTGAACAAGGCTTTCTGGATGTAGTGTTCCAGTATTATTATACTACAATTTTCTTTATTTTTAGTGAATTATCTTTATTTTTAGTAAATTACGGTCTTTAACTATGGTGCGTTAGTTTAACAAGGTATAATTCACCATGGTGTAGAATTGTACGAACAGTGGCAGGCACTGTTCGCATACTGGAAGCATGAGAATCGCTTCCATGATAGAAAACTTGACAATTCGTGTAGAACTATGTAGAATATTGTCAAATTACATAATTAATTTTTTTCTTATCTAGAGAGGTTGAGGGACTGGCCCGAAGACGCCTCGGCAACAGACAAATGCTTGTACTGTGCCAATTCCAGCTAGCGATGCTAGGCAGATGAGAAGAGTGATAACTCAGTTTAAACTCTTCTTTAATAATGAAGAGTTTTTTTCGTTCTTGCATTTGCATTTCAAGAGAAAAACATCAGAAAAGGAGACAGGAACATGACTGAGAAAATACAACAAAAACTAGATGCAGATGTAGCGGTGATTGGATTAGGCTCGATGGGGAGTTTTGCATTTTGGCAGCTTGCTAGAATGGAAGAAAGCGTAATCGGGTTTGAACAATATAGACCAGGTCATGAACATGGTGCAGGCCATGGGGAAACACGGATTTTCCGGACGGCCTACGGAGAAGGTGTAGATTATGTTCCATTGCTGCAGGAAGCACGTGGCCTATGGAGAGAGCTTGAAGCTGAAACAAACGTAGAAATCTATACTGAAAATGGTGGAACAATGTTTGGTCCTGAGGGGGATCTATTTATAGAAACGGTAGAGGAAAGTGTCCATACGTACAAGCTTCCGCATAAAGCGTGGAAGGGAGAAGAAGCAAGAAAGCATTTTCCAACGATTAATTTTCAGGATCATCATAAAGTGATCCATGAACAATTAGCCGGGTTCATTCGACCAGAACTAGCAATTGAAACAGCTGTAAAACGAGGCGAAGAGCTTGGTGGGACTGTATATTCTGACAGCCGTGTGACAGCAATCAAGCCAGATCCTGACGGTGTATCCATTTGGTGTGGTGATACGCATTTTAGAGTGAAAAAGGTTGTTGTGGCAGCAGGCGGATGGACGACAGATCTTTTGCCAGATGTTCACTTGCCTGTAGAACTTGAACGCCAGGTTTTGGTTTGGTATGATGCGAAAAATCCTGAATTGTTTAAAGCGGAAAACTTTCCGATATTTTCCCGAGTTAAGGACGGTCTAGGCTTTTATGGTTTCCCAAGCCTTGATGGGAAGACTGTAAAAGTTGCCATCCATCACGGTGGTGAATCGGTTGATCATCCGGAGAATGTCGACAGAGAAATTCATGATACGGATTTGGAACCAGTGAATCGACTCGTAAAAAAATATTTGCCGAACCTTAAAGAGGAACCTATTAAAGCGAAGACATGCTTTTATACGAATACACCGGATGAAAATTTTGTTGTCGGTCCTGCACCAAATTATGATAATGTAACACTTCTTGGACCAATGGCGGGACATGGTTTCAAGTTTGCACCAGTTATGGGGAAAATTGCAGCACAATTAGCAACAGGTCAACAGCCTGTATTACCAATCGATATCTTTGATCCAGGTCGATTCAACAAAAAATAAAAAAACATAATTTATGAGAGAGAAGGAAAATAGAATGAAAAAGAGTTTAATTGGAAAGACGTTTGTATTTTTAATTGGTGTATCATTACTTTTACTGGCAGCTTGCGGCTCTACAGAAAATTCAGGGGATGAGGTAATTAAAGTAGGAGTTGGTTCAGCAGAAATACCAACATGGAATCTTGTAAAAGACTTAGCTGAAGAGGAAGGAATTACCCTTGAAATTGTAAAGTTTGATGATTACGTTCAGCCAAACCTTGCCTTGGATAGTGGAGAAATTGATTTAAATGCCTTTCAGACCGTTGTGTATTTTGATAACTTCATAACCGAAAGAGACCTTGATTTATCAGCGATAGGAACAACATCCATTTGGCCGATGGGAATTTACTCCCAGGATAAAGGGGATATAAGTGACCTGGAAGAAGGCGATCAGATTATTATACCGAATGATCCGACAAATCTAGGTAGAGCGCTACTCCTTATAGAAAAAGCAGGACTCATTACATTGGAAGAGGACTTTGATGGACAAGGTGGAACAGAGAATATTGCAGAAAACCCTAAAAATCTTGAAATCACCCCCGTTGATTCCGGACAAACTGCTCGTGGTTTAGAGGATGCCGCTGCTTCTGTCATTAACTCAGATATGGCGATTAAAGCCGGTTTAAATCCAACAAATGATCCGGTATTCAGGGAGGATTCGGGTAATAAATCCTATATTAATATCATTGCTGCACCTACAGATGAAAAAGACAATGTAAGCTATAGTAAAATTGTAGAAATCTATCATAGCGACGAAGTATCTAGTTTTATAGAGGAAGAGTTCGGTGGAGCAGCGGTACCTGTTAAAGAACCGATTTCTTACTTGGACGATTACAAACAAAATTAAATAGCTTTATTGGATACTAGCCTGTTTGTTTTACTAGCAGGCTAGTATTTTTAAAGATGCTAAATTATATTAAAAATTACGAACTTTATAGGGGAGAGTAAACATATGATACTGCTGAAAGATGTTTATAAAGAGTATGGAAAGAAGAAAGAGAAGAAAGTTCATGCATTAAAAGGCATCAATCTCTCCATTGATAAAGGTGAAATTTTTGGGGTGGTAGGTTTTAGTGGTGCTGGTAAAAGTACCTTAATCCGTTGTGTGAATCTACTAGAACGTCCAACTTCCGGAAAGGTTTTCATTAATGGTATTGATTTATTGGATCTAGCACCGAAAGACTTACGAAAAAGCAGGAAAAAGATTGGAATGATTTTTCAGCAATATAACTTACTTTCATCCAAAACAATTTTTCACAATGTTGCGATGCCACTTATATTGGAAGGTAAACCAAAAGAAGAAATAAAAGAGAAGGTTGAGGAATTATTAGATTTTGTTGGTTTGGGTGATAAAACAAATCAATACCCAGAACAACTTTCTGGGGGACAGAAGCAGCGTGTTGGTATCGCCCGTGCACTAGCAACAGATCCGGACATCCTTTTATGTGATGAAGCAACATCGGCCCTTGATCCAAATACGACCGAAGCTGTTTTAGAGGTATTAAAAAGAGTACGGGATGAATTCAAGGTGACCATTTTAATGATTACACATGAAATGAATGTCATTAAAGATATTTGTGATCGAGTGGCAGTCATGGAGAATGGAGAAATTGTTGAACAAGGGTCGGTTGTCGATGTGTTTACAGAGCCGCAAACAAGCATTGCAGAAAGTTTTGTGCGGACTGTGCTTAATACAAATACACCACAATCTGTAAAATCCTTTATTAATGATGAAAATCAAATAGGTGTGGGAGGATTTTATAGAGTCCTTTTCAAAGGAGTATCAACAGGAGCCCCTTTGCTATCGAATACGGCCAAGCATTTTTCAATCGATATCAATGTTGTCCATGGGATGATAACAGAACTCCAGGAGAAGCCATTTGGAAACTTGATTGTTTTCTTAAAAGGGGATAAGGAAGAAATCAATCGTGCTGTTCACTATATGAAGTCACAAGGAGTAATCATAAAGGAGGTAACACAAGATGCAATTTGAACCTTGGTTCTGGCCTGAATTTTTTTCCGCACTGAATGAAACATTATACATGGTATTTGCCGGACTTATCATTTCCGTACTTATTGGTTTGCCTGTCGGTATCATCCTTGTTATTACAAGAGAAAATGGCATTTTACAGAACAAGATTGTTTTTAATATACTTAGTGTAGTAATTAATATCTTCCGTTCGGTTCCATTTATTATTTTGATGGTTGCCATTACACCTTTTACACGTTTTATTGTTGGAACATCTATTGGAACAACTGCGGCCATTGTGCCACTTGTCCTTTATACCGCCTTCTATATTGCTCGTTTAGTGGAAAACTCATTGCTTGAAGTTGACGCTGGAACGATTGAATTAGCGGAGGCTATGGGAGCAACGCCATGGCAAATTATTTGGAGATTCCTGCTTCCAGAAGCACTGAGTTCCCTCGTTTTAGCCTTAACGATCGCAACCATCGGTCTGATCGGTGCGTCAGCCATGGCAGGTGCAGTAGGCGGTGGGGGCATCGGAGACTTGGCCATTACCTATGGCTATAATCAGTTTAAAACAAACATTATGATTATAACCGTAATTACCCTAATTGTAATGGTCCAAGTCGTCCAATCGATTGGGAATGTAGTCTCAAAAAAAATCAGAAGGAAATAATGGATTTAGTAGAGAGTACTTGTCCTAAAAGGTCGACTCCCGAAATTGTTGAATGGTAGTGGAGTATGAGAACCGTCCCCGTGAGGAACAAAAGCGCAAGCGCCCGTTTAGGGACGTACGGACTGCGCCCGCGCATCGCGGGTGGGTCGACGTTGCCGCGCAAAGCGGCGTAGTTAGTCGATCTTCCACTGCCGCAGGAGATTCACTCCAGAGTATAAGATTCACTTAGACTTTCGCCATTTCTGGCGATAAGTCAAGTTCATCTAAAAGGAAACATGCCCCTTCATAGGGGTATGCCGGCGCCTGAGCACAAGCCCGGTTTTAGTCGGCCTTCCTTATCCGGAGGAAGCCAATGTTGAGTTAGATTACGGAGGTGAAGGAAGTCTGGCTAGTCTCTGGGCGCTGGGGTGGACGTGGCTGTTTAAGTGTAAGAATTAATTACAGCCAAAAATCTATACTATCTTACCTCTCAAAAAATCACCTAAGTCATGCACATGACTTAGGTGATTTTTAGTAACGGGTTCCGTTACCTATCGCAAAACTCGAAACTACACTATAAAATGTACCTAAAATTGCATAACTAATTGCATCGAATTTGTAGGGGGATTTGTAATCAAAAGTAGAAAATCCTCAGTTACTTAACTGATGTTTCTCTTATATTTATTTTCAATTGCTTATTCAAGTAAAGCACCCGTTAACTTAATAACTAAATTAGGTATTTGAAGATATCTTCATTATTTTCAAGTGGATAATTTTGCTCTTAAATTCATTATCTTTAATAAAATTTGGGATGTGTTCCTGATTATATCTTCTGTTCCATTCTATTAAATCTCTAACACTTTGTAATGTTTCTTTCTTAACAGAAGTTACTTCTCCTATTTTTCTTTTTGCGTACCTATTCCAAATCCTTTCTTCTTGCAGTGACAATGGAATATTTAAAATAAATATCTTACCAGCCATTTTAAAACTTGGTTTAACCCATTTAAAATATACGCCTTCAATTACCCAAGAGGGCTGTTCCACTAACTTTTTCAGTTTGTCATCTCTTTCTAATTCTGGAGTTTTAATCCCATACTCATCAGCCTGGTTATCCCAAAATATATCATCCAAATCGAAATGGGGAATATTAAACTTGTTGCTTATTTGCTTGGCTATATATGACTTCCCACTTCCTGAACCGCCAATGATATGTATTCTAATAACAAATCATTCTTTCTATTTCAAGCAAAGCACCCTTTAGCTTAATATATTAGAGCTAAAAAATTCTTTAGCAATATCATTCATTTCAACTGGTTTTTCGACAACAGTCCAATGACCGCAGTTTTTTATTTCAATTAGTTTTGCATGAGGAATATAATCCACTAATAATTCTTTAATCAGACTTGGAGTTAATATGTCGTCACTACCTTGTGCAACTAAAATGGGAATATGATGAAGGGTATCTAATTTATTGGTTATGTCATAGTTTTTTATAATGTCTTCTCCAATTTGCTGGTTAACCCTAGGCTTAATGGATGTATTTGCCTTCTTTTTCAAAGAGTCTTCAGAAAAAACATAGTATTTATCGAGAATTGATAATATATCATTGATGGACGATTGTCCGCTTTCAAGACCATCTTCTAATTTAGATAGTTTTAATTGATCGTTTTCCGATAACCTTTTTTCAAGTTCTATACCGAAAGTTTTGAAGCCTTCAGCTGTAACTCCTATTGCAGCTGTTAAAAGAATTTTATTTACTCTTTCTGGATAAGTAGTTGCATACAGCAAAGCTAGCATTGAACCCCATGACTCTCCAAAAAGGTTAATTTTTTCTAGTTTTAATTCTTTCCGTAATAATTCTAATGTGTTTACTTCATTCATCATTGAATACTGATTATCAATTGACGGTTCTGATTTACCGCAACCATTTTGATCATAAAACACTAATTTAAATTGTTGTGATAAGGGTAAAACATGTGGTAGGAAAAAACTTTGTTCACTTCCAGGTCCACCATGTAGGAATACAATAGCTTCACCATCACCTACTAAATTAACATGTATTCCATGAAAATCAGCATTGATTAAATTGACTGTGTTGTTATTTACATCATTCAATTTTTCTTTGCTCCCCTAATTTATTTTGTAGCAATGCATATCACTTTTTATGCTTGCTTAAATACTCTCCTTTAAGAACACCCATAATGATTATGTCATGCCATTTTCCATTTCTATATAAACTCTCTCGTATTACTCCTTCTTCCATAAAGCCAAGTTTATTATAGATATGTATAGCTCTTTCATTAAGTGAGAAAACCCTTAGTGAAACACGATGTAGATTTAATTCTAAAAAAGCATATTCAAGTAACATTTTTAGAGCTTCTGTACCATATCCCTTACCCCAATATTCCTTTTCACCGATATCGATAATACACTCAGCATTTCTGTTTTTTGTATCGATATTTATTAGTGACGTTACACCAATTGCAATATTACCAACCCTCTCCTTAATAATATAGCTCTTGGAGGAAGTTGAATTAAGAATAACATTTTCTACAAAACTTCTTGTTTCATCAAGAGAATATAAATCTAATGATGGGCTTGTTGTTTTCATTACATCTAAATCATTTCTCCAAGAGTGATACTTTTCAATATCATTTTCTTCCATTTTTCGAAACTGAAGTCTCTCTGAACTTAACAATTATAATCATCTCCTTAAATTACAGTCGGACTGAACTTACCCTATAGTATAAATTCGACAAAACAGGTGCTTCTCCTTCTTCCACTATTCTGCCAGATAGCACAGAATAGGCTGCCATACCAACGATATCCTTATTGTGTTAAAGCACCAGTTTGTTGAATAAGGTTTATTGTTTAATTCCTATTTATTTCTCCCCACTTTGCGACGTCAGGAGGAAATTTACCTTGTTAAATGTTTGCCACATAAAAAGATGAAAATTAGTCCATGGCTCCCTGCGCTCGGTATTTTCGTACCCAAGCCTTGATCAAATCCTTATCATTAATCCCTAATTTATTGGCAATCTGTCGTTTCGTCCAACCTTTTTTCTTTAACGTTAATGCTTCCATTTTTAGTTCGAATGTGTAAGTTCTTTTCTTTTGTCCTTTTATAGCCATAAAAATGCACCCCTTAAAAATCGTACGTTGTAACCGGTGGTTTTTTCAACGTCTATTTTAAGGGGTGCACACTATATCAAAAGGGGTGTTTTTATAGTGAAGATGAAAAGTGGTTAGGCAACTCTTAAGTAACAATAGAGTTGTTCCGTTAAATGCCCGATTGTGGAAGATCGTTAAATACAAATTTTACTTTCAACAATAGAAACCGCATTCTTCAATTGACAAATGCGGCGTTTCAAAAAAGAGTTGTTTATTTTTCGCCTTATCGACTTAAACTTAGTCAAAAAATCATACTCAGTCGAGTCTAAAAAGGATATTAGAAGTATCTAACATCAGGGTCTGCTGTATTATGTTGAGGAGGGAACAATAACTGTTCTAAATATGGAGAAGAAATACCATTCAACAAGTAGTTTTTAGCAATTTCTGTGTAGCACTTTCTTGCTTCTTCAACAGTTCGTTTACACGTCACAATATCATGGAATAGGTTCAAAGACAATGTATTCATCTCTTCCTTATCACAAAATACAGAAACTTCACCCTTTGTTCTGTCGGGGTAAACACTCCCATCATAATAAGCAAGTGCATCAAAGGCATCTAAAGGCGTTCTGTAATCAATGGTTTGTTCAAGGAAGTCAGGATGAAGAGTAGGAAAACAATGTGGTACTGCATCTCGGTGAACAATCGTTCTCTTCCAAACACCGTTATTGTACCAAATCAATCTGCTTGCAGTAGCTTCTTGAGGGTAACCATACTTTTGAATTATTTTTAAAGCACCTTCTTTTTGTTTCGGTTCCCAAGCACTTAAAATTTGGTCTACGCAACTCTGATAATCATTATTCATTTTTATACCTCCAAAACATCAGTTAGTAATCAACATATGTGGAAGCCTAGATTTAGGTTCTTTCTTTATAAAAATGATTAATATAAAGATTTTATCAAATAATAAACTAAACTTATTATAATGGAGGTATATTATGGAACAAGAAGAAAAGCTAAAAACTGCAGCAATTGCCATGAGAAGTGATTTTAAAGTACAGTCCGTTGGGGGTGCTGAGAAAACCACTAAAGCTTTTGAAAGTATGGAGTCAGTGAATGCGATTGTTAATGATTGGAATGCTATGTCAAAGAAATCAGCAAATCTTACAATTGAACAATATGGTCCTCCGAATGAAGCGATTCCAAGTCGGTTAATCTGGTATAACAATGGGCCATGGAAACGGACTATTGTTTATCAAGATGAAATTCCACATGATTTTCCACAACCTCATACCGATGTAATCGAAAATGTTATTAATTATAAGGTGCCACCAGAGAAGTTGAGCGAATTAGCGAAGTTTGATGGAAGTATTATCGTTGAAAAGACAAGGGGAGAGGTATCTTCCCGTTGTGATATAGAGGCTGCTAATTTTACTGCCCTTAACGTAATGCATGATATTGTTACAGAAAAGCTAAACTCTGAAGAAGCTCGTGATCTCCTGTGTGAAGTTATGTCTGCTTATATGCTGAATAGACCAGCACCTTATGCAGAGAAACTTCAATTTGATGTCCCAACAGAAGGAAAATTCGATACGGACATAGTCATGATTGCCGATGAAATGGTTGAACAAGCAAGAGAAAAAATAAATGATATGGTTGACTCAAACAATAGCCAAAGTACTAACTATCATTAATAAAGCCCTGTGCTTTTAAACCGTCGGCAACCTTGACAGTACAAGTAAGGGATACGCCAACATTTCGGAAATTTTGTACGCTAAGCAGATTTTCAACCTAAAAAAGTCGATTCCCTGTACGTTAAGGAATCGACTTTTTAGTGGCTTCTTCAAGTAAGGGCGCTTTTGTGGAACAACATAAGTAGAAATGATCAAACTTTATTTTAAAGCTACATAAATTTAATATGGATATTGAAAAAAGGTAATTATAAATTACCTTTTTTTACAAGGCCGGATCCTCTTAGCGTAGGAGAATTCGGCTTTTATGTTCCAAATATTGGATTAGCGTATTTTTTCGTTAAAATGTTGGCGGTACCCCTTGCATAACTTGCAAATACGATTGATTGGTATTACTAGATAATCATATGTAGCGAAAGTCACTCATTAAAGGGTGGCTTTCTGGTTTCACTAAGCTAACACAAAAAGGAGGACATTATCATGGAAACAATTTACGAAATCCAACGAATTAAGCAAGTAGTTACGAGTGTAGAGGTTAAAAGGTCAATTATTAGACAAATCCCTGATGCTGCTGATTTGGCAATCGACTTGATTGGAGATGAAGATAGGGAGGTTTTTCTGGTCGCTTGTCTCAATGTAAAGATGGAGATAGTAGCTGTCCATCGGGCGCATATTGGTTCATTATGTGCAACCACCGTTCATCCCATGTAAACTTTCAAGACAGCTATACTTAACAATGCAGCATCTATCATCGGATTTCATAATCATCCTAGTGGCTATCCCGAACCATCCCCCCAGGACGTACAGATTACCAAACGGTTAGATAGAGCTGGAGAAATAATTGGAATTGATTTTTTAGATCACATTATTATTGGTAGAAATTCCAACAAATATTTCAGTATGAAGGAAAAAGGTTACTTATCTTGACGCTCCAGTGAATAATTGGAAAAATCCCCACGAAGCTGGATAAATAGCAACTAAGAGTCCGATTTGTGATACGGTTAAGCCAACTCCTGTCTATGGATGATTTTATTTGTAAACCAATATAGCCTATGGTTGATAGCAGCTATTCTTTTAGGTTTAGGAACCGCAATGGTATATCCAACCCTACAAGCTTCAATTAGTGATGTAGCACAGCCAGAATGGAGAGCTTCATCAATGGGGGTTTATCGTTTTTGGCGGATAGTGGATATGCATTTGGAGCATTATTTGCAGGGTTATTAACAGATATGCTAAATGTTAATTGGGCAATTGGCTTAGTAGCTCTATTACCATTAAGTGCAGGTCTACTAGCAGCTATTCGATTAAATGAAACTTTGCCTTCATTAACAAAACAAACCCAAAAGTAATTAACAAAACCGTGAGCTTGTAATAATATGCTCGGGTTTTATTTGTATAAATACACGTTTTCACTTTCTCAATTACATTAAACTTATTCAAAAAGTCTTTATTATAAAAGAGCTTGATCACTCATATCCACTATGTTCTTATTTCATTAACCTGCCCCGTTAAGTGTAATCGTTCACAATATCTATATTTAGTTTAACATAAATAATCAGATTACCTTATAAAATCAAGCGAAAAATCCAATTTAATGGTAAATTTATGTATGCAAATTTGCATGCGAATTTGTAGGTCAAAATGTAGATACAGCCATTGTCACCTAACAAATTGGGATACAAATTACACTACAATTTTAATGTGTATTATAAAGATAATACTGTTACACCAACAAAAAAATGACCATCAAATTAGCATACAAATTGATGGTCATTTTACGTTACATTTTTAATGTTTACGATAGGTAACGGAACCCGTTAGGTTTATAGCTGCGGTTCTTTTTCTTCAGTTCTAATTGATTGCGAAGCATGAGAATAACATTCCTATGATTCCAATTATTTCATTTTGTTATTGTGACTAACTGCAACTTGACTGCCAATTTTAGCGTTGTGTTTTACTAGTTCTATGTTGACATCAAGACTTTTCCCATTAGTTAATTCTTTGATTTTTGCTAGGAGGAAAGGAGTGCTGTCTTTGCCAATAATGTTATTTTCTTCGGATTCTTTGATTGCTTGATCTATAATGCCATTGATATAGCTTTCATCCATAGCATGCTCCTCTGGAATTGGGTTCGCGATTACGATACCACCATGGAGATTTAATTCCCATTTTGTTTTCATTGTTTCTGCGATGACATCAATAGAATCTGTTGAAAAGTTTAATTGATGCTTACTTTTTCTTGTATAGAAAGCTGGCAGACAATCTGTTTCATAACCAATTACAGGAACGCCTTTTGTTTCAAGGTATTCTAGAGTAAGTCCCAAATCGAGAATGGACTTAGCACCTGCACAAACAACAGCTACATCTGTTTGCGCCAGTTCTTCCAAATCAGCTGATATGTCCATAGAAGTTTCAGCGCCTCTATGAACGCCACCAATACCACCTGTTACAAACGTTTTGATATCTGCTAAATCAGCACAAATCATTGTTGTAGCAACAGTTGTAGCACCAAGTTGTTTGGTCGCAATAATTTGAGCCAGGTCACGTCTGGATACTTTAGCAACACCTGAGCTCTTACCAAATAGCTCTAATTCATCATCTGTTAAGCCAATTTTAATTTTTCCGTCCATAATCGCAATTGTTGCTGGTACTGCACCATTATTACGAACGATTTCTTCAACTTCACGAGCCATTTGAACATTCTGAGGGTAAGGCATCCCATGGGAGATAATAGTTGATTCTAAAGCAACAATCGCTTTCCCTGCTTCTTTTGCTTCTTTAACTTCTTTTGACAGTTCAATGTATTTTTTCATTTAAAACTTCCTCCATATCTATTTTAATCTGTTTTTCGGATAATTCTTTTCTTACTGTATACTTTGAAACAATTGTTTTGTGGGCATTTACCAAACCGGATTTGATAATACTATCTAATTTTATATTTTTTAGCCATGAGTAAATAATAGCTGAACAAAATGAATCTCCTGCGCCCGTTACATCTACCACTAATGGCGTTTCAACAGCTGGGTAATGACGGATTACACCAGTTTCAGTACCAACGATTACGCCTTTTGCTCCATTTGTGACAATGACATTTTTAGCACCAAGCTCCAGCCATTTTGTAACCGAATTCTCCCAATCATTGTAACTTTGCAGCTTTGCTTTAAAGAAGGATTCTGTTTCATCTTTATTTACAATGAGCCAGCTTACCGAGCTAAGTGACTCTGGAAGGCGGTCCATTTTCGGGGATGAAACTGGAATTACAACCAAAGGAATCTCATGCTTTGCTGTAAATTGGCAAAGGAAATTTATTGTTTCACCTGGACAATTTAAATCTACGACAATGCACTTAGCTTCTTTTAGAATATCGCTTTTCCCCTCCAATAACGCAGGGGTTATTTCCTCATAAATATCCATGTCGGCTAGTGCGATAGATAGATCACCATCCGTATCTAATACTGCTGTGTATGAACCCGTTGATCTATGCTCAAGTTGAACCACATGATCCAGGTTCATAAAAGGAGAAGATGCTTCATAAATTTCCTGCCACTCTAAATCAAGACCACCGACTGAAAGGAATGTCACTTTCTCTCCCAGCCTACCAAGGTTCTCAGCAATGTTTCTTGCAACTCCTCCAACTGTTCTGGAAGATTGAACTGGATTAGATGTACCGCTGACAATTTTATTTTTTGCATAAAGCTTCCTGTCTACGTTAGCTCCGCCTATACAAATAATAGGTTGCGTTTCCTTAGAAGCAGCTGATTCAGCAATTTTTTCTTTTGATAATGTGGAATTCTCTAATTCACTTGAAGTAATTGTCTCATTGATTTCAGAGCTGGTAACAATATGGTTGTGATTATTTTTACTATTGAATGTGATTTTTACCCCCTCCTTCTCCGAGGTTAAACAAAAGTTTGTTGTTACAAACATAGGTTTAGTATACGCTATCGTTTAAAAAAGTCAATGAAGGAATCGTGATTTTTTAAAAGAGATTCCCATGTTTATTCTACACCAAAAAACCTCATCTATTTATGATAGATGAGGTACTTGTTTTTCTGCATGCAAAGAAGTAATCCAGCAAGCATATCATACAAAATAACCATGTCCAGCTCGAACTTCTTTTTCTTATTAAGATCTTAAGCAAGCTTTCTATGGCAAATATCGAAGAAAGCTCAAGGGGAAATTCAGGATTTTCTGAGCTTTTGTTTATGTTTTTTAAAATGCACTACCTCATTGGTTCGTGTTGTCGGTAGACCTATACCGATAATAATGACTAGGATTCCTATAATTTGTACAGGTGTAACAGCTTCGTTTAGTAATAATACAGACACAGAGACAGCTATGGGTAATTCGAAAGCACTTAATATAGATGACATACCTGAACCAACCTTAGGTACTGCAATTGTATATAAAAAAACCGGAATAATCATGCCAAATAAGCCCAATGCTACGCCATATACCCAAAGCCCCTGGTTAAATAATGTGCCATTCCAAATGATCTCAGGTGATTGAAAAATAGCCGTCGTTATAAATGCAAAGAAAGAAATGAGTAATAATCGATTTGACGTGGTCATGTGTTTAATTTGTTTTCCATTAACAAATATAAATAAAGAAAAAACGACTGCTGCAGCAAGTCCCCACAACCATCCTTGTATGGCGATTTGGGTTAAATCAACATCAAGCAAACCAGCGGCTGGGATAGTTCCTGCAAATAATACGACTAAGGAAATAAACTCAATTCTGCTTGGAAGTCGACGTTTAGCGATACAAGAAATCAGCATACCTATCCATGTAAATTGAAACAAAAGGACAACTGCCAGTGAGGCAGGTAAATAGACTAAAGAACGTCCATAAAAAATGTTTGTTAAGCCTGTTAGTACTCCCGAGGTAATAAGTATTTTTATGCCATTCATATTTAACTTTGCTCCGTTAGATAAAAGGAAAATAGACAATGCTAGGAGAAATCCCATAAAAAACTGACTCGTAATTGCCTCTGAAGCTGTAAAACCACTTTGCATAGCTAGCTTCACAATAGTTGATACGACACCATAGCTACTAGCTGCTATAATAACCAACAGAGGATAAAACCATAATCTCAATTGAACTTCCTCCTCTATTTAATATATATCGATTTTTTAAAAAGGATAAAAAGGAAAAAAATTAATAGCTTTTAATATAATCATAGATTGGACTTTTGTGCAATATTTAATTAACATAAATGAATCAAATAGATTCCTGGTTTATCTATAAAGGCTATTTTTATTTAGGAAATGGGGTTATTTTTAGTGAATAAGGAAAATCAGATTTTACACCACATTAAAATGAATCCATTCATCTCACAGCAGGAATTATCAAAAAAGGTTGGTCTATCACGTTCGGCAGTCGCCAATTATATCGCTAATTTGACAAGGCGTGGAGAGATTAAGGGACGCGCTTATGTTATACAGAACCAGTCATCCGTTGTCTGTATTGGTGGTACAAACACAGATCGGAAGGCGCAGTCAGATCAGAAGGTGCATTTGCACACATCAAACCCAGTTAAAATAACTGAAGTTTGTGGTGGTGTCGCACGAAATTTCGCTGAGAACTTAAGTAGGCTGGGCTATAGTACTTCCCTAATAACCTGCGTAGGAGATGATGCGGAGGGGGACTGGCTGCTGAATGAAACTAAACACCAAGGGGTGGATGTGAGCCAAGCTTGGGTGCTGCATTCAAAGCGGACCGGAACATATACTGCTTTATTGGATGTTACGGGTAAGATGGTTGTCTCTATGGCAGATATGAATATATATGAATATATAACCATTGAAATGATCGAAGACAAATGGTCCTATATTGCGAAAGCAAAGGCTGTTTTTTTGGATACAAACATTCCAGAAGATTGTATAAATTATTTAATTAAACGGTGCAGGGATGAAGATATCGTACTGTATATTAACCCTGTATCTGCAGCAAAAGTACAAAAGCTTCCTCATTGTCTTGATGGTGTAGACGTGCTGCTTCTCAACCAAGAAGAAGCAGAAGTGCTAATTGGAGAAAAGATAAATTCCGTCGAGGTTTGCCAGCAGGCTTGTGAAGAAATTAGACAGCGTGGGGTTAGAAAAGTAATTATTATGCTTGACAGTCAAGGTGTTTATTATTCTTCCCTTAAGGAGTCTGGTCATTTGGCACCTTTTGAGACTGATATGGTGGATAGTACAGGAAGTGATGATGCGTTTGCTTCATGTGCTATTTATGGAATCATGAGTGATGAATCACTACGAAGCGCTTGCCAGTTAGGTCTAGCTGGTTATGCACTAACCCAGCAAAGTGAGCGATCAGTTTCAACGCTTTTAAAGCCTGAGAAGATTCACGAATTAGTAGAAGTTTACCTACGTGATAAAACCTTCAAATAAAAGAATCATGGGACGGTTCGCTTGCTTCAGTTTAAATGATTTTGAAGCATGAGAACCGTCGTCGTGATTTCTTATTGACAAATATTAAATTAGCTTTTATTATATTGTAACCGGTTACTGTAACGGGTTACATTATCATATGAGGAGGTGGCAGGATGAATTTATTATGGGGATTGGTTGGAATAATCACCGTATTAGGTATTGGATATCTTTTAAGTGTTAATAAGAAAGATATTAATATGAGAACTATTTTATTGGCATTAACGATCCAGTTGCTATTTGCATATCTAGCATTAAAATCTACTATTGGACGAGCCGTTTTAGAGGGACTGTCGTCTATGGTGCAAGGAATTATCGGCTATTCAAATGAAGGTATTTCTTTTTTATTTGGACCATTAATTGGTGAAGGTACCATTTTTGCGTTTGAAGTGTTAACGATCATTATTTTCTTTTCATCTTTAATTTCAATCCTATATTATTTAGGTATTATGCAGTGGGTTATTAAAATTATTGGTGGTGCATTATCGAAATTATTAGGTACTACTAAAATAGAATCGTTAGCTGCTGCTGCAAATATCTTTGTTGGGCATACGGAAGCACCTTTAGTAGTAAAACCATTTATTAAAAAAATGCATGAATCTGAACTATTTGCCATAATGGTAGGTGGGATGGGGTCTGTCTCCGGTGCGGTGTTAGTAGGATATTCCATGTTAGGCATACCTCTTGAATATCTCTTAGCTGCAAGCTTCATGGCTGCACCCTCCAGCTTGTTAATAGCGAAAATAGTTATTCCTCTACCAAAGGAATTCAGAGAAAGTCTAGCCAATAGTGAAGAGATAAAAGAAGTTACTATCCAAGAAGATGAAGAAAAGGCAACAAATATAATTGATGCTGCTGCAAGAGGAGCGTCAACTGGTGTGAAAATGGTGTTAGAGATTGCAGGGATGCTATTAGCATTCGTTGCATTAATCGCTCTCATCAATGGTATTTTTGGTATAGTAGGAGATTTTATTGGGATAGATAATCTAACCATGGAAGGAATACTTGGAATTCTGCTTTCTCCTTTAGCATTTCTAATTGGTGTACCATGGGACGAAGCGGTAATAGCTGGACAATATATTGGCCAAAAAATAGTAGTTAATGAATTTGTGGCATATGCTGGGTTTGGACCGATAATCGATACACTTTCAGTTAAAACAGGGATGATTTTAAGCTTTGCTCTGGCTGGCTTTGCTAATTTCGGTTCGATCGCAATCCAAATTGGTGCTTTAGGTTCCCTTGCACCAGAAAGAAGAAAAGATGTATCAAAATTAGGACTGCGGGCAATGATTGCAGGTACGTTAGCATCATTATTAAATGCTGCTATAGCAGGGATGTTTATTTAAAAACCGTATAACTTTAATAAAAGAATAGTGTGCTCATAATAATTATTCTTTTAAATACAACAGTTCAAATGAAGGAGTGCTTGAAATGAACAAAAATGTAAAGGTTATATTAGATTGTGACCCAGGTCATGATGATGCAATATCAATTATATTGGCAGCTTCAGAGGTTAGTAACCTTGAAATAGAAGCTATTACAACTGTTGCAGGTAATGTTGAAGTAGAAAAAAATACGTTGAATGCACTTAATGTATGTGACATAGTTGGACTAAAAGATGTCCCGGTAGCACAAGGCGCAGAGAAACCTTTAATTAAAGAAAGAGAAATAGCTGAAGAAATTCATGGCGATTCTGGTCTGGATGGGCCTTCACTTCCAAGTGAACCAGCAAAAAAAGCTGTTAGCCAGCATGCTGTTGATTTGATTATTGAAAAAGTCCTAAACTCTGATAATGATATTACGTTAGTTCCAACAGGTCCACTTACAAATATAGCACTAGCTATGATAAGGGAGCCTAAGATTATTCCCAAAATAAAAGAAATTGTATTAATGGGTGGAGGTACATTTGGAAATTGGACTCCTGCTGCAGAATTTAATATATATGTAGATGCAGAAGCAGCTAAGGTCGTCTTTGAAAGTGGTGTACCGATTGCTATGTTTGGTCTAGACGTAACGCATCAAGCATTGGCGACTCAAGAAATAATTCGTGAGTTAGCTGTTATTGATAACTCAGTTTCTAATTTTGTTGTTGAGCTTTTACAGTTCTTTGCTAAGACATATAAAGATGTATTCGGATTTGAAGGTGCACCGATACACGATGCTTGTACGGCTGCCTATTTAATCGACCCTTCCATTTTCGAATTAAAAAATGTCCGTGTAGACATTGAGACAAAAGGGGAGTTTAGTTATGGGATGACTTGTGTAGATAGTCTTCATGTAAGTGGAAGAGTGCCAAATGTTAATTTTGCATATCAATTAGATTCAGATAAATTTTGGGGTTTATTTACAAACGCTCTAAAATCCTATTCTGATTAAGCTTTATGGATACTGATTTATTATTTAAAACCTGCTATAGTAATTTTAAATACATTGTATCTTAAGGTGGATAAACTAAAATGGTGAGTATTAAAGATGTTGCAAAATATGCAAATGTATCTGTTGCTACAGTTTCAAGAGTTTTAAATAATAAAGACACTGTTAGTGAAGGGACAGAGAAAATAGTAAAAGAAGCAATTGAGGCTTTAAATTATCGTCCCAATTTAGTTGCTAGAACGTTATATAAAAAAAGATCAAGCATGATTGGACTGATTTTACCTGATATTACTAACCCGTTTTTCCCAGCTTTAGCACGAGCTATAGAAGATAAAGCACTATCTTACGGGTTCACAGTAATACTGTGTAATGCGGATGGCAATGCAAAAAAAGAAATGGATTATATAAAGTCATTAGAACAAAAATATATCGATGGTTTTATAATATCTACAAGTCAATTAGAGGTAGAAAACTATGATCAGTTTGATTTTCCAGTGGTTGCTTTAGATAGATTTATAAAAAATGAAATACCTACTGTAATGGCCAACAATGAGGAAGGGGCATTTAAAGCAACAAAACATCTCATGGAGGTAAATTGCAAATTAATTGCACATGTGCGAGGTCCAAGTGGAGTTGGTCCTGCTGATGACCGGGAAAAAGGATTTTTGAAAGCGGTTAAAGAGTCTACTATTAAATATACAATAGTAGAAACAGACTATGATCTTTATACTGCTGAAAAGGTTGCTTATCAATTACTTCAAAATAATCCAGAGATTGATGGAATATTTGCCGGTAGTGATTTAATTGCTGCTGGAGTGATGCGAGCAGCTAACCATGTGGGGTTATTAATCCCACATGATCTTCAGATTGTAGGCTTCGACGGAATACAGTTGGGTAAAATGCTGTCACCATCTTTAACTACCATTGAGCAGCCAATATATGAGATGGGTGCAATGGCGGTGGAATTATTATACAAACAAATAGAAAAACTAGATTTAGAGAAATTACACTATAAATTCTCAACTAAATTAATTAAGGGAGAAACTACGAAAAACACAAGGGGGTTTATAAATGAATAGCCCTATTATTACGGTAATTGGAAGTATAAATACAGATATGGTAACAGTTACTGAAAGCTTGCCAAACCAAGGGGAAACAGTTATAGGTGACCAATTTAAGATGAAGCCTGGAGGAAAAGGAGCTAATCAAGCTGTAGCAGCAGCCCGCTTAGGTGCTAACGTACAAATGATTGGCAAAGTAGGGCAAGATCAAAATGGCGCTGATATGCTAAAAGCGTTAAAGAAGGAAAATGTGTCTATCCGTATGGTGGAGACGGCTCCTAAAATTAATACAGGTATTGCAAACATTATACTTAGCAATAATGATAATCGGATCATTATTGTTCCGGGTGCTAATGATAAAGTGACTCCAGAATATGTTAGTCAATTTAAAGAAGACATACGAAATAGCGATCTTGTCCTAATACAATTTGAAATTCCAGTGGATACCATTATATATTGTCTTGACCTATGTAATGAATATAATATTCCAATTATAGTAAATCCAGCTCCGGCCAAAAAAATCGCATCTGATTACTGGTCTAAGGCAACGTATATAACACCAAACGAAAGTGAATATACGCAGTTATTTGACTTTAAGGATAGGAGCTCTGGTTTTAATGATAAATTAATTGTAACTAAAGGAGCGCATGGTGTTTCCTATAGCATGAATGACGAGTATATGACCTTACCTGCCTATTCAGTTAATGCTGTAGATACTACTGGTGCGGGGGACACTTTTAATGGGGCACTAGCCGTTGCACTTTCTGAAAAAAAACCTATCTCTACCTCTATAAAATTTGCGAATGCAGCATCAGCCTTATCGATTCAAAAGTTTGGTGCTCAGGATGGTATGCCTACCCGAACAGAGGTGGAATCTTTTCTAAGAAAATAGGAGCATGGGAACGTTCTCATGCTTCAGTTTGATTCTGAAGCATGACAGACGTCCCAATAGCTTCCACGTGACTAGTTTACGGTTGGGAATCCAAAGCCAGATGCGTAGTCATCACCTGTCGATGCACCAGATCCACCTAAGATATCATTGTTTTCTGCACGGTTTTGAAGCTCAGTACGGACCTGTTCAGCAGTATAGTTTGGGTTTGCATCCCATATTTTTGCTGCCAATCCAGATACGTGAGGCGTGGCCATCGATGTACCACTAATCGTATTATACGATCCGTCATACCATGTCGATTCAATGTTACGACCTGGAGCCGAAACTTCTATATCACGTACATCGATGACATAATCCCCAGCCGTGTCTGGATTACCGCGGGATGAGAAGTCTGCTACACGATATGTTCCGTTTTCCTGTACATCTTCAAGAGCAGCCACCGCAACAACTCTTGTTAGTGCTGCTGGGTATCCAATTGTATCAGCAGTCGGACCGGAGTTTCCTGCTGCTGCCACTATTAATACATCGTTGTTATAAGCATAAGTTACAGCATCTGTAATGAGAGAAGATTCAGAACTGGATCCTAACGACATGGATATAACTGCGTTTACATTTAAACGATTGGCTTCGTCTGCAACATGTCGGATTGCTGCTGCAATATCATCTGAATAACCGGATCCACGGTTATTTAGCACTTTATAACCCCATAACTTCGCATCAGGAGCTACTCCATATATACCACTACCCGAACCACCATCAGCAAGGACTGTTCCCGACACATGTGTACCATGACCGTTTTTGTCTTCACAGGCGCCCTCAATTAGATTTGATTTTCTATGGCTAAAGTCTTTACATTGCTCTATGTTACTCGACAAATCGGCGTGATCTTTATTTACTCCAGTATCAAGAACAGCTACTCTAACTCCACTTCCGCCAGAAGTAGAACTAATTGCATCGTCTTGATAAATTGCCTCTATTCCCCATGGAGTTTGATCGTTAGGTGCAGTTGATTCATTCGATCCAGGCTTCGCATCCAAGAAAACTTTGTCAACGAGTTCTACGCTTAGATTCTTATTTTTTTGAAGTGCATGGTACTGGGCTGTGGTAACATCTGTTGTAAATCCTTGCTGATTAAAATCCCAACGCATCCCATAATTCTGTTTTGCACGCTCTTGTGCATTTTCATTGGTGGAGGTAATCAGAACACGTAACTTTGTTGAATTCTCAGCTGCATCAACCTGTGAGGTAAAAGAAGGTACAATAAGAATAACAATCATTAACATTAACCCAATTAACTTTAAACTTTTCATCTGCCAATCCTCTCCTTATTAATAAATTTTTTCTACTCAGTAGTAAAGAGTAAAATTGCGAATATACTATTTATCTGAATATTCTACACTAACACTAACACAAAACGCATAAGTCTGGTATTGAGAAAATATGCCGCAGAAAGTAGTTTAATAGATTGTTATTTATCGATTTTTTTCAATAAATGAAGAAGTTGTAGTAGCAAATTAATAATAATGGGCATTTTTATCCATTCATAAATTATCTAAAAAGTGGTAATATATAAAAAATAACATTTTTAAATAATAATCGATTATATAATGATTGGATCTACAAGGGCTATTTTTAACAAAAAGGGGCATTGAAGTGGATATAATAGAGGATTATCCTGTAATTGACTATGGAAAACTAATTTATCACTATAGAGTAAATACCGGGACTACCCAACATAAACTCGCTTCAGGGATTTGCTCCATTCCTTATTTAAGTAAATTAGAAAATAGTAAGCTTGATAATGCTAATGCTGAAACAGTAACTCTATTAATGAAACGATTACAAGTAGATTTACAATCCTTGGAGAAATACAGACGTGAAACAAAAGACCTGCTAGAAGAATGGTTCAAGTCTATTAAATTCAAAAATATCAATAAAGCAAAGGAAGCTTACATACAATTAGAAGAAATTTTTTCTGGAGAAGTCCAAGTAATAACATTGAAATACTGGTTCGAATTAATCAAAATTAGATATCTCCTATTAATAAATGATTTGGATCAGGCAGAAGTACTTATAAATCAAATTAGCGAATACGAAAAAAACTTTTCAGATGAACAGTCTGGTTACTTCTTATACTTTAAAGGCATATTTCAGTGTGTTGGAAAAAACCACAATACTGGCTTAGCCCTACTTAGTGAAGCAGAGGCAAAATTTACACACCTGAAAATTTCCAATGAAGAGTTGTTTTACCACTTAGCCCTCACACACAGTCATGTAAGCAATGTAACGTTAGCTATTTATTATGGGGAAAAGGCTATGGAGTTATTTAATAGAATGGCATATTACCCTCGAAGTATTGATTGTCAGCTGATACTGGCAATTAATTACACAAGGGTACAAAAGTTCCAAGTGGCTAAAGAATATTATACGAACTTACTGGAAATTTCTAAGTCATCTGGAGACCTCGGTCTAACCGGTAAAGTACTAAATAACCTTGGCTATCTATATTCTCAAGAAGGAGATATTGACCAATCCATTGCGTATTACTTAGAAAGCTTAAACTATAAACATCCCACAGAAGCTAATTATGGCAATACTGTTTATGGTCTGGTGGAAGGGTATTTAAGCAAGAATGAAAGTGAAAATGCTTTAAAAACGATAAATGAGGGCCTTTCAAAAATACATCCAAAAGACGTTACCAACAAGTTAAAGTTAACTATTAAAAATTTGGAAATCAGGGAGGATGATAGACTTAAAGAATATCTCAAAGATGAAGCCGTTCCTTTCTTTAAATCGAAAGAAGATAATATAAATTTATGTGAAACTTACGAGGGACTGGCTGACATATATTCTAAGAACTTTCAATATAAGAAATCCAGCTACTACTATTCATTGTCCATTGAATTACGAAAAAAATTAATGAACAGATAGGAGGGAATAGGATGAAGAAAATGGTGAATATTATGGTGGTGTCAACACTCTTGATGGGAAGTTATTTTTTACTAGAGAAGTCGAATGATATGATTTTTTATGGAACAATTGTAATTGAAGCAAATAATGAAGATCACCCTGAATATTAACTAGTAGGATGAAGCTCCAGAAAAGTCATTAACAATAACACCAAACGTATGGTCAGGTAAAAGGCGCGCTTTCATTGACGTAAGAAGACCCGATACTATAGGGAAAATGTAAAGTGTAATTATTACACTAAACGCACTATAGCAAGCACAACTAATAGTAATTAAAAACGCTTGGACATTTTTTCAAATGTTCAAGCATTTTTTTATATTGTCTGGTTCAACTAAGTACCAGTTGAAAAACATTGGGTGGGAAAATTAATAATGTAACGTAAATCGAAACCCTCATATTACTAGATGAGATTAACATCCTTGTAATCAGTCTGAAATATACTATCTAATTAAATATTTCCTATTGGACTCCTGCAAATCCCCATTGGAATACCCTTATGATTAATGTTTTTTTTCAGATTCACAATAGCGTTTCCTTGATAAACTTGTTCCATAATATATTCTATTTTTTCGCTTTCTTGTTTACTTAATTTTTGCTTCATAAGCATTTTTTGGAACCATTGACTAATTTCCGTCGAGGAAACATTCCCAGCTATGGAAGAGAGACGATCATATCCATATGATACTTTTTCTTCTAAATCCACTTCTCCACCAGCATAAAAATATAAATCGTTTTTATGCATACCGCTTTTTATTCTTTCAACTTTTTCTTTGTTGCCAGCATCTTTTATTCCAACCACTAAGTCTATCTTACTTAATTGAATAATACTTTGTTCTGATAATTCAAATCCAGTTCTTTTTGGATTGTTATATAAAATTGTAGGTTTATTGCTAAGGTGTATAATCCTCTTTGTATAAGCGAATGCTTCTTCTTGTGTCGGTATAACATACGGTGAATACCCAAGCATGATACCTGAAATTTTTGTATGTCGAATCTTTTCAGCTAATTCCTCTGCCTCTTTCTGTCTAATTGAAGCCACACCAAATAAAATTTCCATATTATTAATGAGTTCTTCTTCCAGTTCTAAACCGCTTATTATTTCAAATTTCTCTTGGAGGTTTAGACTATGCTGTTCTCCAGTAGTTCCAGAGACAAGAACAGATTTTACTCCTTGTTTATACAGGTCTCTTATATGGCTTATTGTCCCTTGAACATTTAAAGATTCATCTTCAAAAAAAGCGGTTGGAACGGCAATATGAACTTTTTCTGTTAGCATTTTGTAATCCCCCTATTCCTTTTTATCTACTTTTTATCTACTTAAACCAGTTAGTTTAAGAACAATCCCCGCAAACTCTACATTTATTTTATCATAAAATTTAAATTATCTACTTGATTTATAAAAATCAACATAGCAAATAGCCCATACCAATTAACAAAAATTAGCATGTTGGCAATAGTTGTTGTTATTAGGTTATTTGGGTTACAGTGTTGAATCCTAATTCAAATGTTAGTATCCAATAATTGTTGATATATAAGGGAGAAAGAAGAGACAAAGTCATTTATGCGATTTGGTCTGCTAATTAGTTTGCTATTACGTATGTTTCTCCACCAAAACGGAACTACTTAGCCTAAAAATTACGTTTTTCCTGTCTTTCAATAAAGTCTTCTTCACTTATCTCACTCTTATCAGTTAATAAAAGCGATTGGAATCCTTTAAACAGGTCTTGAATTTCTTCTTGTTCATTTATAATTTTTATACTTTTGTTATATTCTTCCTCATCTTTATATCTTGTAATCTCTAACCATTTTGTATCATCATTTTTGCTATTAAAATACATAGTATGAAAATCTATATACTTGCAATAAATTTTTGATACCTTATCTTGAATAGATAAATATTCATCTACTTTATTCTCTTTTATGTGGTACTGATAAATCTTTACAAACATCATTTCACCCCCCAAATTCTTTAACTTCTTTACTTTTATTATTCCTGCTCCTTTATTTCAACAAGTTCAATAAAAAAGGGGCATTCATACTCCTTAAGAAATGACCCCCTATCATAAAAATTATAAATTTTATTTCTAATTACCAACAATAGTTTTAATACGTTCTTCTTGTTCTGTTTTATTCAAATACTCAAAGAAACCAAGGCGATTACCCCAAGGGTCTATAAATGTACCCCATTTTACTGGAACTTGATCCCTTGAATATATGTCAAAATTATCAATATTTAAATCTCTAACAAGTCTCTCTCTTTCACCTTCTATATCGGTTACACCTAACCGTAAAGTACCACTAGCTTCAGACGGCGTACCTTCTGCAACCTGTAACCAACAACCAGAAATAATTTCCCATTCAGCAAAACCTTCGTGGGGTATAAAATCCGGTTCCCTATTAAATAAGGTTTGATACCACTTTTTTCCTTTTCTAATGTCTTGAACACGAACTTGAATAGTCATTTCAAAAATCAATTTTAATTCCTCCAAACATTTCTTTTCTTATATGAAATTTAATGATAATAGCTAAAATTGCTTCTTTACTAAACTGAAAGTTTGGTACAAATGTTACAATATATATATTTATATTTTAACATAAAATTTTCCATTTACCTTCAAAAAAATGGCTCGATCTAGGGAAACGAGTTATCTTATCTTAGGTATATTATTTTGGGTTCTTGACAAGGAGACTCTGTGGTAATGATTTTAGACAATGAATAGCAGCTTTATAGAGATCAATAGTACTAGTTCTCTTCATGGTAGGGGTGGGAAAAAACGATGTCCTAAGTGGATTAATTTCATGGCACAGGTGGTTGAATTCATTGGCAATATTCAAGTAAGCTAAAAGAAACAATTAGAAAGAAGAGGATGCTAGTGGGAAAAGTTATTCTAGACATATCAATGTCATTGGACGGCTTTATCGCCGGCCCGAACGATAATCAGAAGCAGGGACTAGGTGAGGGAGGCGAGACGCTTCACGATTGGCTATTTAGCGGAGATATACCTAGTAAATTTAATACGTTTTTCAAGTTATCCAGTACGAATAGGAAGATGTTTGATGAAGCAAGTGAATCTACAGGAGCTATGGTGGTTGGGAGAAGAACATTCGATCTTGTAAATGGTTGGGGTGGTAGTCACCCAATTCCAGGTGTTCCGGTCTTTGTTGTCACTCACTCTGTTCCAGAAAAAATTATGGAAGGGTCTACACAATTTACGTTTGTGACAGATGGTATTAGCTCTGCCATAAAGAAGGCGAAATTGGCTGCAGGGACCAAAAATGTCAGTGTAGGGACTGCGAATGTTGCTCAACAGTGTATTAAGGCCAACCTTGTCGACGAAATTCTGATTCACTTAGTACCCGTTCTACTTGGTAGGGGCATCCGATTGTTTGATCATATTGGTACAGAAAAAATTCAACTGGAGAAAATAAAAGTGACGGAGGTCTCTGATGTAACCCATCTTAGATATCGAATTTTAAAGTAATAGTAATACATTGGAAGTATTGTTATTCAAGAAAAGGGTGCCAATCCGAAATAAGCAACTGAAGGATCAATTGATTCGTCTTCAACAAATTCCCGCTGAAGTTAAATCAAACTTTGCTAAACACTATATGGTATGTGAACCATTTGGGGAATTAGTGAGTTTAACCATACTGCATGAAGGTATAAAATATAAATCGATGGACATTCAACCGAAGTGATACGAATAGAACCAGACGGGAGTATACAATTATGACGAAGAAACAAGTATTATTCATTCATAGTGCTGGAGCTCAAGAATTTCACCAAGGAAGTAATGAGTTGGCAGCATATGTACAAAAGGCTCTCGGTGCTGAATATAATTTGTTGTATCCGAAAATGCCCAATCCGGAAAATCCTGAATATACGCTGTGGAAAGTTCAGCTTGAAAAAGAACTCACAGCATTAGAAGGTGAGGTGGTTCTCATCGGTCATTCTTTAGGCTGTTCAGTCCTGTTAAAATATCTTTCAGAAGAACCTTGCCAACTATCAATCTCCGGAATATTTATGATTGCAGCACCTTACTGGGGCAAAGACAAAGATTGGCAGAACAAAGAATACACGCTGCCATATAATTTTGTTTCGAGTCTCCTCCAGACATCTAAGGTGTTCTTTTACCACAGTCGTACCGATGAAATAGTGCCTTTTGCACACCTGGGTCATTACTCACGGAGGTTTCCACAAGCAATTACCCGCGCACTCGATGGTGATGAACACTATTTCAGTAATGGGTTGCCAGAACTTGTCGACGATATCAAAGATTTGTAATTCGTAGTGTATAGTGGGACGATCTGCAACAATCGGGCGCAAACCCGGAATAAAAAGCAGAAGTCTTGCGTATAAGGACCAGTAAATGGAATGAAAAAGCGTCATTCGACAGCGAGTTTGGTTTTGCAAGGGTATACCCAGACTTGCTTTGGAGGCTTATTTTAACCATCAAATAAGAAGGGCGCAATATTAATGGAGCCAGTAGCGAGTCTAAATGTAGAATTTTTGCTTGGATATGTAAAGCTACTATGTTTATATTTTTACAAAAGCAAATAAGGAGGTGTATTTTATGATCGTTGTGAAGTGGATCTTTGTTATAATACTTTTTTTAATCATAATTACTCCTATTTCCGCCTACGGTTACTACCAATATCAAAACAATAACTTAGAAAAAGATACATATACCTATCTTACAGAAAAGGGGTATAATGATGACGATATACTTAGTATCGAGACTAAACTTGAAAAGTTATCATTGTTTACTGCTGAAGTAATTTTTACAAATGAGCCCAATGTTACTTACCAGTATAAAAAGGACAATAAACAGATAATTCAAATTGGCCCTGTTCGTGAACAAGAGGCAGATTATGAATATAAACATATAGAATAATATATTTCATGTATACTTCTGTCAATAAGGTAGCCCTCTAAATATCAGGGTCACCTTTTTTCAATATTAAGTGTCATTGGACTTAGAAGTTTTGAACCTAAATTAAAATCCCGTAAAATAGCAATATTGAGAGGTGTCATAACTAAGCACCATAAGTGTAGTGGGATTTTTATGAAATATGGCTATGCCAGGCTGTCGACTGTTCACCAAGATTGAAGGACAATTGGAACAACTCACCAAGGAAGGCTACAATATTATGCATTAGGAGAAATATACAGGGACTAAAAAGAACGCCCTGAATTTGGTAAGCTACGTTAACTGAGGATTAAAATAAAAGATCTTTTTAAAAAAAGGTGTAAAAGTGCATGTTTTGAATACGGGTCTTGTGAAGATAAACCTAAGAAGGAAGCACTATTAATGGACAACTCAAAATTAATATACCTCAAAATGAATTGGATTCATGAACAGGTACCCCGTCTTCCCAACCAGCGTTCTTTGGATCAGGGGTTATACGCGCCATCGAAAGTCTAAGTTTAAGATCGTCATTAACCCATGTATGCGTGTTATCAGCGAAGATCAATCGACATATGGAACTAAGAGATTAACTACAGGAATAGGAGACGTTTGTTTTAAAAATGTTGATATACCAAAATTTAAAAGTGTCCTATGTCTCCTTTGTTCTTCGGTTGGAATCATAAGACTATTTCTGTCGTTAATTTCGACTATTTTAAATGTAAGTGCAGTCAGAAAAGATGTAAGAACAATGACGACAACCAAAACGCTAAATAGCTGATGTTCCTTTTCTTTAAAAGAGTAGTATTGGCAAGCAATTCATTATGGAATTGGGTGCGAGAATGGAATAAGAGTCGGCGTATGTCTTACGTATAAGGGCTATTTTGGAAGGAGAGATTAAATGCCTACTTGCCAGAATTGCAACAATAAGTGGAGTTGGAAACAAACTATCAAAAAAACCACTACTTTGGATCCTGCAATGACTTGCCCTTATTGCGGGGAAGAGCAATATCAAACACAAAAATCAAAAATGAAAAATAGCTCATTAAACTTGATTATCTTACTACCACTTCTTATCAGCATTTTCTTTAGTATTCCGGGAGTTATTTTGCTGAGCGTATTTCCTGTTTTATTCCTCTTAGTAATGTTACTTTACCCGTTTTTGGTGGAGATAAGCAGCAAGGAAGAGTATAGTAACTTTTTTAAGACATAAGCATTTTAAAAAAATATTCCAGAATCGGGAGTTATTCTTTAAAAAGGATTGCGTCCGTTTTTATATTTGAGAACTATTTCCGGGAACAAAGGAATGAATTTCAAAGAAGGCAATAGAATTAATTAAGGAAGATTTGTTACGTGAAAAGGGGGATTTGTATTGGAGATTTATAATTTTGATAGAGATAATGGTAAGAAGATAACGAAATTTAATTCGGACTTTGTAATGTCTCATATTATTCAGACTGATAAGGCAACTACTATTGGGTGTATATACTTAGAGGAAAACGGTATTATTGGTTATCATAAAGCTGTGGTACCTCAACTTCTTTTAATTATGAATGGTGAAGGACATGTAAGAGGTGAAAAAGAGGAATATTACCAAGTGGGAACTGGTGATGCAGTATTTTGGAACAAAGACGAATGGCACGAAACAAAAACAAGTGTTGGGTTAACTGCTATTGTCATAGAAAGTGAAGTGTTAAATCCATCATCAATTATGACTTTAAAGAAATAGATGTCATTTCCAGGGGTTGCTGTTAATCCTAAAAGGAACGTTGGCTGAAAATAATCGATTACCTTCTGATAGCTTTTGGCTGTAGCACGGTGAAATTCATCAACAATAACCTCTTCCGGATCACAATTTATGTAGTTGATCCTGGGTGCTTAGTGTAAAAGTGGCTACGAACAGCATATCGTGTTTCGAGTCTTTTTCCAAGAACCTGTTCAAAGTTTTTCTTAGGCCTGCTTAAGAATCACCTCGCGATGGGCGATAAATAATATTCTTTTGAATCGTTGAGCGAAAAATACTGCCAAATTAGTCTTTCCAAGTCTGTTGTCATTACGACAATTGTTTTATTGTAGTCCTCTTCCATGGTGTCATCCAATTCTTGTAATGCAGCCAATTGTGCAGGACGATCAGCAGTCCTTGATTAAAAAATAATAATATAAGATATACCTGTTAACATATATTATGTAATTTTAACGAATTACAATTTATCGTTGACGGGTTGTTTTATGCGTGATAAGATTAGAGTGCGTCAGAGTAATTTAAAAGAATTACACAATGGAAGGGGAGAGGCATGAAACTTGAAGAGTTTGTAAGCGTAAGAGTAGGAAGAAATATTTCCCGAATAAATGAAATACATAATCAAACTTTAGAAATATACTCATACGAGGATTTAACAGAAGATATAGATGGTTTATATCTTGATTCAAATTCTAGTCCATCTCATAAAAATGCTGAAAAAATTGATGTTCATGTAAGTGAAGTTGGCAATGTAGTATTTAGCTTTGTTAGTTCTAAAGCTGCAATCGTGAGTGAAAAGAACGCTGGAAAGATTATTAATCAAAACTTTGCTAAACTGATGATAGAAGATAAAAAATTGGATCCGAGCTATTTATGTTATGCACTAAATGAATCACAGTCCATGAAGAAACAAATGGCAATTTCCATGCAAGGTAGTACCATTCCAAAATTAACACCAGCGATATTAAAGTCTTTGGATATGAAGTTGCCAAGTGTAGAGAAGCAGCAAGTGATTGGAAAGGCTTATCTAGCGCTAAGGAAACGAATAGCTCTAGCGAAGAAACAAGCAGATTTGGAAGAACTGCTTTTTCTTGAAGTACTGAAAAAATTAGACGAATAAAAGAAAAGTGGGGAACTCAATATGTCAGAATTAAATTCAAAGTTATTTAGTGCTGCAGATAGTTTGCGCAGTAAAATGGATGCATCCGAATACAAAGATTATTTATTGGGATTAATTTTCTACAAGTATTTATCAGATAAATTACTAGTGAAAGTGATTGAGTTAGCTGATGAATCACTAGAAACGTATGACACACAACTAAAACAGACTGAATTATATCGGGAACTTCTTGCTGATGAAGATGTAAAAGATGATTTAGTAGAAATGTTAGTGGATACGCTAGGACATCATATCGAGCCAGATTACTTATTTAATGTGTTGGCTGATGAAGCCAAAAAAAACGTCTTTCAACTGAATGATTTAAATAAAGCGTTCGTAGGTTTATCTACGAGTTATGAGCAATTTAGTGGGCTATTTGATGATTTGGATTTAACTTCTAAAAAACTCGGGTCAGACGATCAACAACGTAATATCACAATATCTGATGTGTTGAAGAAGCTAAGTGAGATTGATGTCATGGGTCATGATGGGGATGTCATAGGTGACGCTTATGAATTTCTAATTGGAGAGTTTGCTTCTGAAGCTGGAAAGAAGGCAGGCGAATTTTATACGCCAAGTAAAGTATCAGATATGATGGCACAAATTGTTGCACTTGATCAAGAGGATAAAAAGTTATTCAGTGTCTATGACCCAACGATGGGTTCGGGTTCATTAATGCTTAATGTACGAAACTACCTGAACTATCCAGAAAGCGTGAAATATCACGGACAGGAACTAAATACAACAACATATAACTTAGCAAAGATGAACTTAATTTTGCACGGAGTTCGTAAAGAAGATATGCGTCTGCGTAATGGTGATACATTAAATAAAGATTGGCCGACAGATGAACCATATCTATTTGACTCTGTCTTAATGAATCCACCTTACTCTGCCAAATGGTCATCTGACGTGTCATTCTTAGATGATTCCCGATTTAACCGATATGGTAAATTAGCACCTAAATCAAAAGCAGACTTTGCATTTCTTTTACATGGATTCTATCACTTAAAAGGCTCTGGAAAAATGGCGATTATTTTACCACATGGTGTTTTATTCAGAGGAGCTGCGGAAGGTGTCATTCGTAAAAAGTTATTAGAAGATGGTAGTATTGATACGGTTATTGGCATGCCCACAAATCTATTCTTCGGGACATCGATTCCAACAACCATCATTATTTTAAAGAAAAATCGAGACAACCGTGATGTGTTCTTTATTGATGCAAGTAAAGAATTTGAAAAAGTAAAAAATCAGAATAAGTTAACGAAAGAACATGTTACAAAAATTGTAGAAACGTATAAAAACCGAAAAGACGTAGAGAAATTTGCGTATCTAGCAACCTTTGAAGAGATTGAAGAGAATGAATTTAATTTAAACATACCACGTTATGTGGATACGTTTGAAGAAGAAGAGCCGGTGGATATGGAAGAACTTGGTTCATCGATTCAAGAGATACGAAAAGAAAAAGCTGAATTAGAATCTAACATATATGAGACAATTTCTTCGCTACAATTTGATAAAGAAAATGAAGAGTGGATTAAGGGTGCATTAGAGGTGTTTAGGCATGGAGAATAAAAAGACACCCGAAATAAGGTTTACTGGGTTTACTATGGAGTGGGAAGAGCATAAGTTAGAGGAAATATTAAAGGTTAACTCCGGTAGGGACTATAAACATCTAAAAAAGGGAAATATTCCTGTCTATGGTACAGGAGGTTTTATGCTTAGTGTTAATGATAGTCTTTCCGATAAAGATGCTATTGGAATTGGAAGAAAAGGAACTATAGACAAACCTCAATTGTTGAAAGCGCCTTTTTGGACAGTGGATACATTGTTTTATATGACCACTAAGAAGAAAAATAATTTATTATTTTGTTTTTCATTGATTAATACAATTGACTTGAAAAAATATGATGAATCTACTGGGGTTCCAAGTTTATCTAAATCTAGTATTGATAAAATAATTATTAGTAAGCCAAAACTAGAAGAGCAATCAAAAATCGGCAACTTTTTCAAACAGCTTGATGACATTATCGTTCTCCAACAGCAAGAAATAGACACCCTCAAACAAATAAAACAGGGATTCTTGCAAAAAATGTTTCCAAAAGAAGGGAAGTCTGTGCCTGAAATCCGTTTTCCAGGGTTTATTAGAGATTGGAAACAGCGCAAGTTGGAAGAAGTTGCGGATATAATTGGTGGTGGAACTCCAAGTACGGGCAAAGGAGAATATTGGGACGGGGATATTGATTGGTATTCACCTGTCGAACTCAAAGAGAAGGTTTACGTTGATAACAGTCAAAAGAAAATCACAAAACTTGGTTTACAAAAAAGTTCTGCTAAGATTTTGCCGGTTGGTACTGTCTTATTTACTTCTCGTGCTGGTATTGGAAATACTGCTATTCTCGCTAAGGAAAGTGCAACAAACCAAGGATTTCAATCAATCGTACCACATAAAAATGAACTAGGTTCATACTTTATCTATTCAAGAACTCATGAATTAAAACGCTATGGGGAAACAAACGGGGCAGGTTCTACATTTGTGGAAGTGTCGGGAAAACAAATGTCTAAGATGCCGATGATGATTCCAACAATAGAAGAGCAGAACCAAATTGGTAACTTTTTTAGAAAAATTGATCAGACCATCACTCTACATCAGCAAGAACTAGAAACCCTAAAACAAACAAAAAAAGCTTTTTTACAAAAGATGTTTGTTTAAAAGATAGAAAAATAGAAAGGAGAAGAAATCATGACAAAGCTATCCCACAACAATGAAACCGAAGTTGAGCGCCGGCTCATTGAAGTATTAGGTGAAGGATATAATCAATGGAATTATCGCCCTGACTTAAAGTCTGAAGCGGATCTCTGGCAAAATTTGCGACAGATCATTACGCAAAATAACTTATCAGAGATTGGTGAACATCTAATTACAGATAAAGAGTTCGATACGATTAAAACAGAACTCTTACTTAGAACTAAGACTCCATTTGAAGCTGCTAAATGGCTCAAAGGGGAGAATGGTATTGCGCGTATTACCATTGAACGAGAAAATGTAGCTTTGGGACCGATGCCATTAGTCTTGTACTCCAATCATGATATTGGTGGTGGAATATCAAGATATGAAGTCGTCCATCAAATCGCAAAGCAAAAAACGTCTGTTGAAGATCGGAATCGTCGTTTTGATGTCACATTATTAATTAATGGTTTACCCATTGTACAAATCGAGTTAAAACAAGCGAGTGCGAAAGATGGTGTGTTTCAAGCGTTTAATCAAGTTAAGAAATATACAGAAGAAGGGATGTTTCGCGGGAATATCTTTTCTACGCTACAACTATTCGTTGTTTCTAATGAACAAACGACACGCTACTTTGCCAATGCAATGCCAAAAGATATGCACAAGAAATTTCTCTTTAGCTGGAGAACGACAGACAATCAAAAGGTAGAGAATCTCTATGAATTTGTAAAACAAGCTTTAAATATTCCAGATGCACACCGATTAGTCGCTGATTATACGATTGTGAGTGAAGATCAAGACAATAAAGTTTTAATGATCTTAAAACCGTATCAAATCCATGCGATTCAAGCATTATATACTTCTGCTAGTAAACACGAGTCTGGCTATATTTGGCATGCAACGGGTTCTGGAAAAACCTTAACGAGCTTTGTATCTACTAAGTTACTCGCTAAAAAACCTGGGGTAGACCGAACGATTATGCTTATTGACCGAAAAGATTTAGATAACCAAACAACTTCTGAGTTTACAAAATTTGCATCGGAATTTAATACAGGCATCTCATCTGGTAATGCACGTTCCAATAGTTTAATAGTCGGAACAGGCAGTGCCAAAGAGTTAAGGGATACATTGCTATCAGATGCGAATTCCAATACAATTATTATTACGACGCGTCAAAAGCTAGAATCTGCGCTTAGACATGCACAAAAAGTAGAAGAGAAGAAAGGTACACATCGTTTTAAAAAGCTTGTAGGCCAACATATCGTCTTTATTGTCGATGAATGTCACCGTGCTTTAAGCCCAGAAGGCATGGAAGATATGAAAGGATTTTTCCCTAACTCCACTTGGTTTGGTTTTACAGGTACACCTATATTTGAAGTAAATAAGAAGCAAGCACAAGGAAAATTAGCACGGACAACGCGTGATCAATATGGAGATGTCTTACATACCTATACGATTAAAAATGCGTTAGAAGATGGTGCGGTGTTAGGTTTTCAAGTAGAACATGGAAATACCATAGAACAAACATCTATACAAAATTCAATTTTTGAACAACTACGAAAAGATACCAAATATATAAATCAAACAAATGATGAAATAAATCGCTTGATTGATCAAATGGATGTTATCGAGCAAGAAAACTATATTGATTCTGCCGTATATGAAAATGAAGAACATATCCACCAGGTACTTCGGAAGATTTTTAGACCTGATAATGCATATATGAAATTTGATTTTGAGAATGGTCGTCCACAGAAATCCGCCATCTTCACAACGAGTTCGATTAATATGGCAAAACAGTATTATCATGCGATAAAAGAGATGACGAAAGATCCCGAATGGTTAACAAATATGTTTGCCGACCAACCAATTCGAAAAGGAAGGACCATGGAAGATATAGATTTCCCTCGAATTGCGATTACGTATTCTTTACAAGAAAATGAAGAAGAGGCAGCAGCAAACCAAAATGAAATGAAAGAAATTATCAAAGACTATAACGAATATTACGATACAGCATGGTCACTAGAGAGTATAGAAAGATACAATGGCGATATTAATAATCGTTTAGCACGTAAAAGAGCAGAGTTCAAAGAGTTTGGGAAGCAAGTTGATCTGGTAATTGTTGTTGACCGCTTATTAACTGGCTTTGATGCGCCATCTGTGCAAACACTATTTGTAGATCGTAATTTAAGTTATGCGAATCTAATTCAAGCATTTTCGCGAACGAATCGAACATATCCAGGGAAAGAGAAGGGATTAATCGTAACCTTCAGAAAGCCACATACGATGGAATACAATGTAACGGAAGCTACAAAAGTGTATTCCAATGAAGAAGAAGCATCAACCCTTATTTATCCAACATATGAGGAGTCAAAGAAACGTTTCAAAAGGGCCCACAAAAAGCTTCAAAATGTTGCACCAGATATTGAAAAGATTGACGAACATACACCTATTGAAAATCGAGTAGAATTTATAAAGGCATTTCAAGAGTTAAATAACGCTTATGAAGCACTTGTTACGTATAACGAATATAACGATGATGTGGAATACTCAAAAGCTTTAAAAGAACAGGTAATGATTATTGAAGAGTCTGTAGGCGTCTATACCACCGTAAAAGGCTCCTTAATAGATGAAGAGGAAGACAGCGATCAACCAGATGTTGATTTCTCCGATATAGAATTTTACGGAGAAAATGCCGTTAAAATATATGATGTGGATTCAAGCTATATCGATAAACTCTTAGAAACATACTCAGCCAACAACAAAAACATTCGTGATGATATTGAAAATGCATTGCAAAAATTAGAGAAGAAAGAGATTGTGAAAGAAGTATATCGTGCGATTCTAAATGCAATTGATGTAGGAGAAGTCGATGAAGATGAAGATATATTTATTGTCAAACGTACATATTTTACAGATGCACAAAATAGAGCAATTTCAAACTTTGCGAATACCTGGTTTGTTGACAAGGAAGCGCTACACTTATCGAAGGTTCAATATATCGTTGGAATGGATCCGATACCAAATATCAGTGATATTATAAACAGTAGAAATTTTGAGAAGTATAAAGCTGTAAACCCAGATGCAAAGCCATTAAAATATGGGCCTGAGATGAAGCGACAGTGGAGGAAAGTGTTAGATGAATACCTTGTGCCTTTACGAGATGAGTTGAGATAGTATGCTTAAGTATACTAAAAATAGAAATTCTCAATTTCTTAAAACTTAAATATGTAAAGATGAACAGAGTATCCTTAGATTAGTTTGATAAAAAATTACCTTCAAAATTGAATTTTATCTTAGGATAAATTTAGTTTTGAAGGCTTTTTATAACTAAAATAGTATTATTAAATAATAATATTAAGATATATCTTTAATTATATCGAAACACTTTAATAAACCTACTTTCCTTATTGATTTTTCGCTATTGATAAAGTCAAGAGGCGGCAGTGTTCCATAGTTATACTGAATTATGGGTGGATTGCAGGCAACTAGTTAGAGATAGGCACACATCGAATAATCTTAAACTGTAAATTTATCCTGATTTATCTATAGGGCATGCTAGTATTACAAGTTTTCTAGTAAGCTTATAAAGAATAATGTTCGAAAGGTGAATATATGATAAAGAAACTTGTGATTTTATATTGTAGACATTGTAAACAACATTATAACTATAATGATAATGTAGTTGTGGACTGATGGAACAGTATATTACATGCCAGTAGTTATGAAGCATTAACCGACTTTGAAATTATTGAAAGAAGGACATTTAAAGAAATCGTAAATAAACGATTATTATTTTTGTAGAATTGCAATCAACTGGCCAATTTGTAGAGCCAACCCATTTTTGTGATTAGAGAAAATATAGTATACTGTTACCAGAGCCATTCCAATTTTTGATTTAACAATATAGGAGGAGACTATGAGAACTAGCGAAAGTACACAAATAATTACAAAGTTCATACCTAAACTAACGCATGAAGCAAGGATACCTATAAGTAACCTTAAAACAGATTGCACAACTAATAAGACCGGAAATAAAAGAATTGATGTTATTATTTCGAACGTTAATAATCAAAGTGATAAATTTGAAGATTATATCCTTACAATTATTGAGGTAAAACAGGAAAGCGCATTATATTTAGACATATATGATGAAGGTTCGTTGGAAGAAGTAAGAGAAGAATATTTAAAATTAATAGTTGAAAACGTTGAGAATTATGAACAGTCTAGCCAAAATTTCCAATATGGAAGTATTCCTGAAAAAGAATGGTTTAATGCTCTAATTCAAGGTTTATGGAAGGCTAAAAAGTTAAATTTAGAATTCTTTGCTGTTACTAACACCAATAGAGTACAGTTTTACCATACTGAAACATTAAAACCTTTATACCTACAACGAACAAGCACTGTAATTGAGAATGGTAATTTTAAATTAGAAGATGTTGTGGAACAATTAAATGGGTTACCTTCTTTTAGTTTATTAAAAGATTTATCACAATCAATTACTAGTCAAAATAATATTTGTGATTATAGGAAATTAAATCAAGACGAACAAAATGAAAAAGTGAGTATGAATGAACAGCAATTTATTGATTTATTGGGACGCATACATAATGAATTCTATAAAGGATCATTATCCGGGAGAAAGAAATACCTGGGAGACGTAATATTAACTTTTCTTTTCTTTAAATATCTAGAAGAAAGGGTTCTCCTATCAGGTAGATTACATAGATATCAAGATTCAGGGATTCCATTGTGGTCGGAATGGGTAAATTACGAAGATTTAACCTTACCCTCTAAAACGATCGCAATTGGTCAAAAAATATATGAAACAGTGAAACGACAACTAGAGTTACTGGCAAATACTGAAGATGTCAAAGACAATCATGGGGAGTATATAAGGAATTATGAAAGAGAATATAGAGATTTCAGTAGTATATTAGCAAATATCAATCAAATTCCTGATAATGATATTGGCTACACTTTCTTAGCAAAGTTATATAAGGAATTAAACGGAATAAATACTTCGACTAGTAGGATGGAGAATATATTATATCTTCATGCTTGTAATTTTGATGTATATGGTTCTATTTATGAAAAATTTAAAGATAAAGATGAAAAAGAAGAGTTAGGGCAATTTTATACTAGAAGGCATATCGCAAAAGTTTTGGCAAGACTTACTTTAAAACCTTATATAGAAAAGCTTAAAGGAAAAATCCACAATTATATTAATGATCAAACTGAACGTGGCAGCAAAATAGATCCAAATAGAATTATAAACATAATAAAAGAAGATTTTGAAAAAATGAAAATACTTGACCCATCATGTGGTACGGGTGGCCTTCTTACGGAAGCGTACGAGTACCTAGTTGAAGAGTATACGACTATTCTTAATGGAAAAAACAAAGAGATTTCAAGTGTATTAAGTAACGATGCCTTTACTGGAATTGATATTGAAGAGGATAGTATTAAAAAAGCAAAGTTAAATATGTTTTTTGCTGGTGATGGTCATAATCGATTATTTAGAGGTAGCTCATTAGAAAAACTTTATAATCAAGAAATAGAACTATCTGATAATTGCGATGAAAATGAATGGAATGTAATTATTAGTAACCCACCTTATGGAAAAGGGAAGGAATATACATTCATGAAAAAGTATATTGATGCTCTCCCTTATAATGGAAGAATAGGAATAATAATTCCAAATGGAATCTTAGAAAATCCTACTAAAGTTGGGTTCCGTAAATATATCTTAAAAAATATTAAGATTGAAAGTATAATTTCACTTAACAAGTTTGTATTTGCACCTTATACAAAACAAAAAACTTATATGTTAATTGGATATAAACGAGATAAGATTGCTATCGACGAATTAAACGGCAATTTTATTGAGGAACAATCCGGTATAATTACTCCCAAATTAAAATTTGAAAATCTATCTGATAAAATATGGTTTTATAATCTTGATTTTGATGGATATAACTTATCAGATGATAGATGGGAAACCGATTTAGTAGTAATAAATGACGATGTTCCAGAATATATCCATAATGATATAAATGAACTACTTAACAATTATTTAAAGCCTGATATTATTAAGGAGAATCAATTGGGGGTTGAAGGGGAACTGTTAGGTGTAAAAGACGAAAGTGGAAAACATATTTTAAGAAAGTCTGGCTACTATCAATTGAATACTGACATAACTGAATCAAATTACTATAATTTATTACCAGAGTTTTATATGAGACCATACACTCCTGAATATTTAACCGAGGATGAATTTGAACAAGAAGTCTCGACAATATGGGATGAGATTAAAGATTTAACTACAAAATTCCAATCCACTATGGGAGAAGTAAATAAATAATGGTTAAAACAATAAAAGAGGTCTTTAAAATAAATGGTGGAAACTCTGGTTTAACAAAAAGGTATTTGTATAGTAGAAGACCCAAAGAATCCACAGATGCAATTCCAGTATATTCAGGATCAATAGGTGAAGAATTGAGTTTGGGATACATTGATAATAAATACTTAGATGATCTAAAAACATTCACAGGACCTGCAGTTGTTATTTGTAGAAAAGGTCTTGCGGGTTCAATGGAGTATGTCACTGATGAATTATTTACTGTAAATGATGATGCTTATGTTATGTACGTAAATGATGAATATAAAGAAAGTGTAAATTTAGAGTGGGCATCATTTAATTTACAAAAACTATTCTATCAAATATCAACTTCAAAAAATGGAAACGGAACATTTAGCAAGACATATGCAGAGAAGCAAGATTTTGATTTTCCTTATATTAGAAATCAAAATGAAGAGTTAATAATGTACCGTCAGCTTACCTATGCAGATAGTTTAATTGTTAAAATACAGGAAAGAATTGATGATTTTCTATCTAGAATTTGTATGTCGAATGAAATGACAGAGTATAAGGTGTCAGATGTTTTTTACCTAGATACAGGTAAAAGAATCACCAGGAAAACTCTATACAATAATTTAAATCAGTTTATAGGCAGTGAAAACCTTATACCTATCGTTTCGTCTGGAGCGAAAGGTAATGGAATCTTTGGTAATGCAACGGAAGATTGGTTGAAAAATACTTATAAACGTGGAAGAAAAACTGTAAATCAAAGTTGGGATCCTTGGAAAAATTATGTAGGTGCTGATTTTATTATTGATAGTTCTTGTGTTACTTGGAATACTGATGGTGATGCTGGTACCTTGTTCTATAGAGATTATAGTTTTTTTCCAACTGATCACTGTGGAGTTTTAATACCAAAAGAGAAATACACTGAAAAAGTAAATCTCAAGTACTTTGTCTATAGTCAAAAATACAATTTCAAACAAAATTCAGATAGGGGAAATCTACATAAAGAACAAATGGCTAATTTAACCTTTATGTTACCTGATATTGACACTCAGAATAAAATTGCAGAAAAAGTTGATGAGCTATTAGACTTTTATAATAATCTAACATTACTCAGAAATAAAATAGTAAAGTTAAGAACTACAGAATTAACTTTGTGATCTAAAGGAAACTTATTATCTGTAATTAACCTACTAACTACATTAATTATTGAAGTGAATGCATATGATATGTGACTAATTGACGTGAGCTGTTTGCTTTGCAGCTCACCTTTTTTTATTTTGTACCTAAATGCTATGTAAGCGTCAAATAGCCCACACCTATTATTCAGGTCTGGGCTCATGCTATGATTGGGTTACTTCTTACTTGGTATGCGACAACCTTCTGGTATATAGTCTGACCAAGGTAGATACTTTTGGATTTCATTAGAATCTGTCAGATCTACATTCGGAAGTTCTTCAAATAAATATTTTAAGTATGCATAGGGGTTAAGATTATTCGCCTTAGAGGTTTCAACGACACTATAAATAAGAGCGCTACTTTTTGCACCCTTCGCCGTATTGCTGAAAAGCCAATTTTTTCTTCCCAAAACAAAGGGCTTAATTACTCTCTCCGCACGATTATTATCCAATTCTAATCGTCCATCCAAAAGAAAGGCTTCAAGTTTATGCCACTGAGACTTGCAATATTTAATGGCCTTACCCAATGCACTTTTTGGTAACACCTTCGGTGCTTGTACTTTTAACCATTTAGAAAATTCATCTAAGATGGGAAGGCTTAATTTTTTCCTCTCGTGACAACGCTCAACGGCATCTAAGTCTTTAAGTTGGCGTTCAACTTTATATAGCTGATCACAAAAATCCAAACCTTCTTGCGCAGTAAGCCGTGAGGCGTTTGCTGTCTCTGGAAGTGCGGTTAATGCATCTTTAAAATTCCGACGTGCATGTGCCCAACATCCAACCAGCTTCACATTCGGTATCGCGTGGTAACCGGCATAACCATCCACATGTAGATAGCCACTGAATGTTTCTAAGAACTGTTTCGGATGTTTACTTGCGCGTGTTTGTTGGTAATCATATAACACTTCAGGCTCATGTGCGGTACCTGTTCGAAACATCCACATGTATGAAGTGGATTGACTTTTTCGTCCAGGTTCAGATAACACTTGAAAGTTTCATCCGCGTGCAGGACCTCTTGGTTGATCATATATTGATACATCTGATCGAAAATTATAGATAACCACTTCTCTGCACCGTAAATGATCCAATTTGCAATGGTCTGTCTCGATAAAGATAATCCAAGGCGTTCCAACGCTTTTTCTTGACGATAAAGTGGCATGCTGTCCACGTACTTATTCGACATTAAATACGCTATCGCCGAAGGTGATGCTAAACTGCCTGGATAAACAGGAGATGGTGACTTGGCGATTTGAATAGGTGTTTTAATCTCATGACGCAATGACGGCACCCGTAAATATAACGCACATGCTTTTTCACTTTAGCCTGTGCAGGGATAATCTCGATTTCTCTGCGCACTTCCGTGCTCATTTCATGCAATTCTCCATCACAACAAGAACAGACCTGTTCCTCTTCTGATAAACGATACTCAATCGTTTCAGTCGGAAGGTCTTCGAGCTTCTGGTCACGCTGTCCTTTCTTCTTACGGATGTAAGTAATCGTTTCAATCGCAGGCTCTTCTACATCTTTATTTGATGTATCTTCAGCTTCATTAAATAGAGAAAGTTGATCCGTGTTTTGTTCACTTGAAGCACCAAATTGTCTTTTTTGACTCAGTCTAAATTGTTCCTCATACCATTTTGGCTTTGCTTCAAGTTCTTCTTTTTCAAGTTCAAGTTTCTCAGCGCGGTCTTTATAAAATTGGGCATCTTTTGCGTTCGTTATCTTTTCCATAAAATTTATTATACGAAAAAGAATCCGCCTTGAACAGAGCGAATTCTCATTTTTATAAAATTGTTCGTGCTTTAACTTCACGGTGCGCGGATTGTTGAATCGTCAAGCCATCCAATAACCAACGGAGTTGACGCGGGGAGATATCTTTTGTTTGCTTAGATGATTCATCTGGCCAAGAAAATTTACCGGTCTCTAGTCGTTTATAATAAAGCCAAAAGCCATTATTATCCCACTGTAGAATTTTTAATTTATCTCTATTTCGATTACAGAACACAAAGAGTGCAGGTGAGAATGGATCAAGTTCAAATGCTTCTTTTACTATAATTGCTAGGCCATCAATTGACTTTCTAAGGTCCGTAGGGCCACAAGCTAAATAAACCCTTTCATAGTATGGGTGAATCATTGATACTTCAATAAATGTAATACATCAGATAAAAGTTGACGATCAACCTGTGGTTTTACTTCCACTGATAGCTTATCTATCTTAATAATGATGGATGAATGCTCATCGCTGTTAGCCGAATGGCTAATTTCTAACCAATCGGTAGAAGAAGTATTATCTGTCTGTTGACCTAACTTACGTTTCCAGTAATACATTTGATGAATATTAATATTTTCTTTACGACACCAAGCAGCTATACTAAGGCCACTTTCGCACCATTGATCCATTCTTGTCTCCCATTCTAACTGTTTATCTGACATGAAAAGCCTCCTTCAAGAATTAATCTATGAAGATTATCTCATCTGGAGACTGTGTTGGATACGTGTGAAGTATTTGACGCTTACTTTTTTTATTTTGTACCTAAAAGCTATAAGTAAAGAAGTTCTATCTTCTATCATGAAAAATTTTATTCCAAATTGAACAATTGAATATAATGACAATCGAATAAGTAAATTCATCGATCAATACGGCAGGTGTGCCATCTCTGGAATGGAACTAGGCATAAACGATTGGCATTGTCACCATAAGAATCCGTATTATCTTTCAAAGGATGATTCATTCTCAAACCTAGCAATCCTTCATGAATCTGTCCATAGACTAGTACACTTAAAAGATAGTGATAAGATAAAAGCATTGATAAAAGTCCTAATCTGACGAAAAAGCAAATAGAAAAACTTAATGAACTTCGATTAAAATGTCAAAATCAAGCAATTTGATTTCGGAAGAAAGCAACGTCAATCTAATAATACATAGAATTGAATGAATTAGATTAGTTGGAACGCCTTATGCGGTGAAAGTCGCACGTAAGGTGTGAGAAGGGGGAAAAGGGAGCGATAACTTCAAACCCTTACCTATCTGTATAAGCTAACGGGTGCTAGAAACACAAGCAATTCGATACTCCAATTTTTATAATGAATTGAGCAGAAATTTAAAAAACAAGAAATCAAGTAGGTTTCCTATATTTAGCCTGCCAGCGTATGTATTTTGAATACCCCTTGAATACCCTTTATGAAAAAGTGGTTAAAATCCCATGAAATACAAACAGGGGAAAACGTTGATTTAAAGCGGTTTATGAACTTCCATGTAATATGGAAGAAGCTCTTCTATGAAAGAACGTTAAAAGTTCTATGTTAGCTGGAATTGTGCTTTATATGTTTATGGCAGATGGGGAAGGCGGAGCAGAAGAAATAGTAGTACGATTAGCAATTAACTGATTAGCTACAAATAAAAAGTAATTCGCTTGTAGGACGTTCTAACAACTTTAGATTGCATGTTTGGTTGCATATTCGTGTGTAGATTCGTTTCTATTTCATGGCATGAACATTCGTCCGTATATTCGGTTGTTATTGTATCAATGTGTGGACAAAAATAGACAAGATATTATAGTAGTCACATAAAGAATATGATAAAGATAATTGTTCATGTTTATGTTTAATATTGGTCTTTTTTATGTTTGGTAAAAATACAAAAACATTGATTTAATAGGTTATTTAGAGGTTGTTTGTTCATGTTTATATGGTTAATGTATGGGCGGCGTGATGTAATCTTATAAAATGAACTTTGATTGAAGATAAACGTATGAAAAGAGGCTTCCAAGTTATAAAGGTCCATAGCCATATTGAAAAAAGGATAAACGATATGAATAAAAGATATAGCGGAACAGTTGTAAACAGTCCGTCATTCAGTTGTACATTTTTTGTCGTACAGTGGTAAAAAACTATGTCAAGAATGGTATATTTAATTGGCTGGAATACAACCAAGTGTAACCGTATAACTTTTTTTAAAAATACCAACCTAAAATACCCCGGACTACTGATTGTTTAGATATTAATTTTAGATTAAAAAAAGTGAGCCTATCAACATGTTATGAACAAAACTTTTGGTACCTTGACCTTGAAAGCAAATCATTGATTTTCTGGAGAGAAGTTCTTGGAGAAGTCATTATAATTGCTACAATGTTACTGTGAAATAAGGTGGTCGTATATAAATCAAAGCTGAGTAGATAGGCTTTATAAGAGAGTAGGCACTTAAATATTAACTTCCTTACTCAAATAATCATTCACAGATTGTAGTAAATCGTACTCATCCTGACTTATTACATGGCAATGTGCAATTTTATTTCTAATTGGTATAGTTTCGTGCAAGGAGATAAAAATTATTTTTGAAAAATAGTTTGTAAAGCATGGATATCCCCGCATTAAAGCTAATAACTCGTAATAATTAAAAAACTTTAAACCTTTCCTATAAGGAAGATATTTCATAGCTTTTGGACCATTTATAAACCAAGCAATACCATATTCATTTCTCATTACACTTTCAATAGTATAATGTAATTTATTTTCAACCTCATATAATAGACCATAGGCATTCTTCATAAATTCCAGTTCCATAAATTTTCTCCATTCAAGTTATTTAAATTTACAATTGAACGGGGTGTCAAACTCTATGAGGTTAAAATCAAGGTTCAATACTAATAAAATAATCATATAATTCCTCTTGTTCAAATTAAACTATATCAAAATACCTGTCCTTTACAAGCTTTTTTTAGTAATTTAAAAAGTTGCCTCTTCTATTTTTGATATCAGTATCTGAAACATTTCACGAAAGAGGAAACCTGGCTTACAACATAGAGTGTAGAAAATAGGAGTCTATCAAAGAATGCATCTATAAAATAGTTTGCAAAGAAGCTGCATTTATAGGAGAACCTAGTTATGTGTCTCCTATCCTAGAGTATTTTCCATCTACTTTTCCTTCAAGCACACGAAATAAAAAACAGAAAGAAAGCAAAAAACATTTTAGTTAGCACCGCTAATTATGGTGTGTTAACCCTGTAGAAGCTCTAACAGCTGATTCTGAAACTCTGGATTATTTAATTTCTTCCTAGCCTGTCTTGCCCAGCTTTTCACTGCTTCTACCGTAGTATTTTCCTGAATAGAAAGTTGCTTTAGTGACATACCAACGATCACTGCATAATATATCCATTTCCATTGATTTAAAGTTAATTGGGATTTAATTTGTTTCCAAAGCGGAGAGTTGTCCAAAAAAGTAGTGTGAATTTGGCTGGATAAAAGAATTGGATTGTTCGAAGAGTTGAGACTCTCTATAGTATTATCCTGAAAAGAGGTTTGAATATGTTTTAGATAGTTGTTCTGTTGACGGAGCAAATCAATAATTCGATTCCGGATGGTATAGTTAAAATAGGTGGAAAGGACACCTTTGTCAGGCTGGTAGGTTTGGTATGCATTCCACATAGCGCAGAGGCCTTCCTGGAAGTATTCCTTATGTGGGTCGTGGATGTTTAACTTATGAATCTGGTAATGAATACGACGCTTGTTTTGCTGGTAAAAATCTTCAAATGTGTGTTGGTTAGTCACAGTATGACTCCCTTTATATGTGAGATAAAGGAGGTTTTTTGTAAGATGTTCTTAGAAGTAGTGAGAAGTTTTAAACTTGGTGATTTTTGTAGAGTTGTATAATTTTATCATGAAATGTACTGGGAATCTCAAGGATTACAGCCATTTTTATATACGTAGTAAGCGTTGTATCGCTTTCTCCACGTTCAATGCGCCCAAGGTGATTAGTACTAATACCAATTTCTTCTGCTAGTCTTTCAATTGTAAATGACATTTCTTGGCGATATTCTCTTAGAAACTGTCCTATCAATTGTCTAAATTGCTCATCCACTAGAATCCCCCTTTTCAGAATAATTATCCATTGAGGATGTGGAAAATTACACAACATATATGTGGTATTTTGTGAATGAGAAAATTATCTATTAATCACGATCTTTATTCTTAAATTCTTATGAAAAAAAAGAATATCATTTTATTTAAGTAAATCCATATAGATTGCCATTATCGGCAGTCTATATGGATTATTTTTTTGTACAAAAAACAATCTCAATTCTACTAATCAAAAATAAATTTCAACAAATTTAACACAAAATGCCCCTAATCCTCCTTTTTTTTCGATAGTAGTTTTGAAAGAACGAAAAAAGGAGATGTAAATATGGAAATAAAACCAATGACCGTAAAAGAACTAGCTGTCTATTTGGGTGTACACACAGATACCATCTATAAGATGGCCCGCCAGAACGAATTACCTCACTTTCGAGTTCGTGGAAAGATTCTCTTTACTCAAGTTGCAGTGAATGCATGGATTCGTGAACAAGAGCTTACCAGCTAACAAGAACGTGAAGAGATTTGAAAGGGCTGTTATAACATGAACTACATTAAAGAACTGAATGCATTCAGAAATTGGCTGCTCTTAAGCGAAATCCCCACCAGCGCAATTGCACTATGGTACACGCTGATGGCTATAAACAATTCGGTTGGATGGAAGAGTAGCTTTAATGCACCTAATTCCGTTGTGCAGCAATTAACTGGGCTATCAAAGCAAGGGTTATTAAATGCGCGGAATGAGCTGATAGAGCATAACTTAATTTGTTGCGAAAAAGGAAAAAAGGGGAAGGCACCTGTCTATAAAATGGTCTCATTGGTCAATTCAGTTGACCAATGCATGTACCAATCCGTATACCAATCACTTGACCCATCACTAGACGAATCATTGACCATACCTAAACAGAAATTAAAACAGAAACAAAAGAGCAGAAGAGGAGAAAAAGAAGCCGAAAACCCATTTCTCATTTTCGAACAAAACTTTGGGATACTTCGTCCAATTGCCGGAGAGTCATTAATTGCCTGGTGTGAAGATCTTGGGGATGATATTGTGGTTGCAGCAATAAAGCTTGCAGTTAAACGAGGCGGTCACACATATAGCTATATCGAGAAAATTTTAAAAGAATGGGCTCATGCCAAACTGACCTCAATTGATCGTGTGAGAGATTATGAAAGGCAGAAAGCTGCCAATCGGGATAATACCATTCCGTTTAGAAAGCGAACAGAAAAAAGCAGGCAAACTTTATTTGATGAATTACGACAGGAGGGGTCACTACCATGACGCATGAAGAAGCAATCGATGTTCTGGAGACCATTGCTGATGTTTATCCTAAATTTGAAATTACAAAGAAAAAAGCAAAATTGATTTTACCGCCATTGAAGCAGATGGATTATAACGGAGTGATGGATAAATTAGCTGCCTTTGTTGCCAGGCACCCATATGCCCCGACAATTGCAGAAATTGCGGCCTACCCTCCGGAACCAAATGAATATTTAGCGAAGATGGACCAGTGGCGGGAAGATGCAGTTAATGTATCAGCTGAGACAAAGGAACGCTTTCGTATGTCCTTGCTTAAACTCATTGCGGAGAAATCGAATCATGAGAGCTGAAAATTATGAGGCAGAGGCAGCAGTACTTGGAGCAGTTCTTCTAGACGGAACACTCTTCAAGGACTTGGTAGTACAGGAAGAGCATATGTATCATGCCCAACACAAAAAAATATACCGGGCAATGAAACAGGCATCTGTTTTAGATGAATTTATTGATCTTGTGGTAGTTACTACTAATCTGGGAAAAGAAATAAATCAGGTAGGGGGAACCAGCTACCTATTGGAAATGACCGAATCTGTAGCCAGTACTGCAAATATCAAGCACCATGAACGATTAATTTTCGATGCCTATCGTTTAAGAAAGTCACGAGAGTATGCCATAAAATACAGTGAGCAGCCAAGTGAAGGAGAATTAGAAGTACTCATTTCCAGCCTTCAGTCCATCCGTGAAGTAGGAATAATACCCCAAGGTAAATCCACGTATGATTACTTGTTTGAAATTACGAATGAAATGATTGAACCAGGGAGTCAGCAGTCAGGGTGTGCAACCTCATATAAGAACCTTGATGAGATGACTGGTGGCATACAGCGAGGAGATTTGGTTATTGTAGCTGCACGACCATCTGTTGGAAAGACAGCTTTTGCACTTAATTTGGCATCAGGGCATTGCAAGAACGGTGGATCTTCCTCTGTGTTTAGTTTAGAGATGGGGACGAAACCATTACTTAGAAGGATGATATCATCAGAAGGGTCAATTGACGGTCAGAAGTGGAAAAGCATGGCATTCTCTACCAAGGATTATGAGCAAGCTTTTCATGCGGTTGGGAGTATCTCTAATTGGAGTCTTGCCATTTTTGATAATAAGCGAACCATCCTGGATATCCGCTCAACCATCCGAAAGAAGCTTTATGATGAACCGGGAGGAAATCATCTCGTCATTATTGATTATCTGCAGCTGATCACACCAGGCCAAAGACGTGAAAGGAGAGATCTGGAAATTGGAGAAATAACCCGCGAATTAAAATTGCTTGCCATAGAATTAAATATCCCGATAATATTACTCTCACAATTATCACGAGGGGTAGAATCACGTCACGATAAACGCCCCCTCATGTCTGACCTAAGAGAGTCAGGAAATATTGAACAAGATGCAGATGTCATTATGTTTTTGTATAGAGAGGATTATTATGTGAAAGGGACAGTGCAAGGCAGGATTGAAGTTATTATCTCCAAGCAGCGTAATGGCCCAACAGGTACAGTGGAGTTGGCATTTCATAAGGAGTATGGGCGGTTTGTGGATGTTGGTTAAGTAGGTTATTCTTTTATAGAGAAAAAGAGTTATAGGGAATAATGAATGAGAGTCGGATTATGTGTTGGCAGCGTACATCATTGTGTAATAAAGTGAAAATTTATGTTTAAGGAAGGACTTTACAGTATATTGTCGAATTGTTTATTAGTGTGCTAAATTAATTGCTACTATAAATTGAAGTTAACAGGTGATGTATTCTGCACTACTTAGAAATATTATTCTATTATGGTAAAAAAGGATTAGCATAGACTTTATAAGGTCACAAACGAATATGATGTTAGGAAGTGAATGAAATGAAGGCAAGTGAAACAAATCTTCAAGCGATTATTGAAGGTACTAAACAATACATTATTCCAATGTTTCAACGTACATACAGTTGGGAGCAAAAACAATGGAAGCAATTATGGGATGATATTGTAGAATTAATAGAAGACAATGATAATCAATCTCATTTTATTGGATCTGTAGTATCAATACCAGTTAATGCAAACACTCATGGTGTTCAACAATTTCTAGTTATTGATGGACAGCAAAGAATGACCACTTTACTTATATTATTAGCAGCAACTAGAGATGTAGCCAAAAAATTGAAAAATAATAATTTAGCGGAAGAAATTCAACATACATTGTTAAAAAATAGTTATAAATCTGGAGAAGATATGTATAAGTTTTTACCTACCCAAGTAGATAAGTCTAACTTTAAAAAAATAATCAATAGTGACATTTCAACTGATTTAAATAATTCGAGAATTTTGAAGGCGTATTGGTACTTCCACGAAATGATTGAAAAAGAAATTAACGATTTAACAATATTTAAATCTACCATTACAGGGGACTTATCGATAGTTAGTATTGTTTTATCGCCAGAAGATAATCCATACCTAGTATTTGAAAGTTTAAATGCAAAGGGACAACCACTTACACAAGCTGATTTAATTAGAAATTATTTATTCATGAGGATTCCAACTGAAGATCAAGAGGATCAATATACACGATATTGGCTTCCTATGCAAGAAGAATTAGGTGATCACCTCACAGAGTTTATTCGCCATTTTTTATTGGGTGAAAATATAAATGTGAAAAAAAATGACGTATACGTAAAGTTAAAGGAAAAAACTGTTAGGCACGATGCCAAGGAATTTTTAAAGAACCTTTCTGAATTCGCAGAATACTATGGTAGGCTGTTAAACCCTAATTTAGAAGATAATATTAAGATACGTAAATACATACATAGGATTAATGATTTTGAAGCCAAGACGGCATACCCTTTCCTATTGTTTATTTATAGAGACTATAAGAAAAATAGGTATTCTGCAGATCAATTTATTCGAGTGTTGCAGATTATTGAGAACTATTTAGTAAGAAGATTTGTTTGTAATATAGATTCGAAGTCTTTAAACAAAATATTTGCATCTTTATACAACCAAATAAGTATTCACGAAGCAGATCAATCAATAGAGGAATTCACAAGCTACTTGCAAAACCGTGGTTATCCAAAAGATGATGAATTTGTCAGTGCTTTAAAAGAAAACCATTTATACGGCCAAGGAGATACAAGGAAAAAAGGGAGTTTTATATTAAGAGCTATTGAGGATTCATATTCACATAAGGAACAGGCAGATTTAACAAAGGCCACCGTAGAACATATTATGCCACAAACACTTACTGATGCGTGGAATGAAGAATTGGGTGGGAATGCAGAATTTATTCATTCTACCTACTTGCATACTTTGGGTAACCTAACGCTCTCTGCCTATAATACTGAATTATCAAACGAACCATTTTTGGTGAAAAGGAGGTATTATGAAAAAAGCAATTTACAAATGAACAAAAGTATTACTCAATATAAAAGTTGGAATGAAACTAGTATTAACAGTCGAACAGAAGAATTAACTCGAACTATTATAACAGTTTGGCCTTATTTTGGGAAAGCAGAGAATGAGCTAAGGAAGATAACAGGAAGCTCACCACGACTTCTTACAATCTCGGAACAGTCTTACTCAGTAAGGTCATGGCGGGAGGTAATGGAAAAAACCATAATAACTGTTTTTGAAAATAACCACGCAAATTATCAAAAAATAATGGACAAATATCCCGGCTTTATTTCTGAAAATGGGTTAGAGATGAGAAAAGCAAGGAAAATTGGTAATGGACATTACATGGAGGCAAATTTAAGTGCTAACGCTATTCACCGTTTTTGTACTAATGCCATGGAAGAAGCAGGTTACAATAAAGAAGAGTGGAATGTAGAAATTGAATCAAAATAAGAGATAGATGGTTCCATTGATATAAATGTATAAGTGCTGGAGTCCTATACGTATACAAATACTTACAACCTATAATTTTTAATTCTAGTAACCTAATTATAGATGAGCAATCTTGAGTTAGCCAAATATCTTAATGAAATGTACTCTAACGCTCCAGAAGGTTATCAAGTAGCTATATTCACTTGTTTGGAATCAAATATGCAGATTATATTTTAAAGAATAATTATAGGGTACTGATATTGTTCGTGCATCAGGGTTGAAACCTTCGTATGCAACCGAAGTAAGTAAAGGTATTAAATTGTCTAAGTACGTTGTGCCCAAAAAATAAAAAATGCGGAAGATTAATGGGAATAAATGGCATTATATAATTAGGAAGAGAAATCATCTGATGATGATTTCTCTTTTTGTAAAAGATAAATATTCATAAAATATTAGGGTCTACTAACGTAAGAAAAGGTATTCTTTAGAGGCGTAGATAATAACTGATAGTTTTCTAAATCCACAGGAAGATCTTTAGTCAATTCTGCTGGTTTTATAGTGTTAAATCGGAGGCAAGTAAGAGATTGAATATTAGTTTAGGAGCTGTTAGTTAAAGTGCGCATTCTTCCCATTGACTAACAGATTTCTAATATTTAAGAATAAATTTCTAGGTACAGGACTCTAAACCAAAATTATATCTTTTTGAGATTTTCTTTTCTTCTTCACTTAATTTTGAAAGTTTATAATCTCGTATTCTTTTTACAATCATCCATGCGACTTAACACCCTTCCTCTCAAAATAAACCTGCATCTTATACTTACAAATCTCACTAGTCATCTCATGTAATACAAGCTGCTCATTTTCATCAACTTCAAAATTCATCCCAAATTGATTTTCTTTAAAATAAACAAGATCATCCTTACCAACCCATTTGGACATGGGCATGTTAGCTATTAGTTTTGCGATTTTTGTTTCATCATAATTCCATAGTTTTTTTGCACTTTTATGCGAGAAGTCTTTGTTCTTTCTATAGCTTTTTTCCATGAAAAATTGATGGAAATAGCGGGAGACTTCCTCTGGTGTAATGGGTTTCAGCCAATCAGTTGGTCCTTTATTAAGCAGATATTGTAATACAACCATCTTATACGATTTTTTCATTTTTTCATTTTCTACTTTGTTCAACCAACGGTAATGCTTTTGATAAACAGTTGATTCATGATCTGTTAATTCACCGTATTCGTTTAGAAATGCGAAGTATCCTCCAAAGGCTTGTTTGTATTCCTTTGAATTAGTGGTCCCGTGTTTATGAACTTCCTCGTAGGATGGTCGTTTTCCTAGTTGCTCTTTCACTTTTAGATAGTCTAAATAAACCCTTTCCTTTCGTGAACTGCGTTTTAATCTCATTTCTTCCAGCAGATTAATTACCTCTGTTTCAAAATGAATGGCACAGGAGTCCGGTACGATTGGAACAACATTTTTACGAGATATAGCGTCATCGGCTTGGAATTCATTAAAAACTTGCAACTTCGTATCCGCATTTCGGTAATTCCCAATCAGATCAATAATGACGCAGTTATTTTTGCCGGCGTATTTTCGTAGTCCTCTACCTATTTGCTGAGTAAATACAACCAATGATTCTGTTGGTCTAGCAAATAATAAGGTATCTACGGAAGGGATATCGACACCTTCATTAAATAGATCTACTGTGAAAATGATATCTATCTCATTTGTATCCAGTATTCGAATTGCTTCACCACGGGAAATGTCCTTTTGTTCTGAAGTTAACGCTATTGATTTCACACCTTGTTCCGTAAAATAGTTAGATAGAAATCCAGCTTGCTGAATAGAAGAAGTAAACGCAAGGGTGCGGGTTTGCTTATGTTCATTCCATTTTTTATAAATCTGCGCTGCACGATCTCTTTGAAGTTGCTGACGCATCAATTCATGTTGATCGTACTGATTCCCAAGCCATTTAATCTTTTTATAATCAATATCATCCTTCACTCCATGATAAATAAACGGAGCAAGCCAGCCATGTTGAATTGCTTCAATAAACGTTATTTCATAGGCAACATTTCCATCACAGATTGCAAAGACATCCTGGCCGTCAGTCCGTTCAGGGGTTGCTGTTAATCCTAAGAGAAACTTTGGCTGAAAATAATCGATGACCTTCTGATAACTTTTAGCTGCAGCATGGTGGAATTCATCGACAATAACTAAATCAAATTCTTCTGGATCAAATTTATATAATTGATCCTGGATACTTAGTGTAAAGATGGATGCGAAGAGCATATCGTGGTTCGGATCTTTTTCCAAACCATTATAAAGACCGCCTGATTTTCCAAGAACCTGTTCAAAGCTTTTCTTGGCCTGCTTAAGAATCTCCTCGCGATGGGCGATAAATAATATTCTCTTGAATCGTTGAGCGAAAAATGCAGCTAAATATGTCTTTCCAAGTCCTGTTGCCATTACGACCATTGCTTTATTGTAGTCCTCTTCCATGGTGTCATCCAACTCTTGTAATGCAGCCAATTGTGCAGGTCGAGGTTCAAGTTTTGTCGTGTAGGCAGCTGGGTTATCGACAATTTGCTGTGGTAATTCTTCCTCTTCGTTAGGTAACGTCAATTCTATTTCCTCATGTTTCGTCCAGGTGGAAAGTAGATTCGCATTCTTTGCATGAAATTCATCATAATCCTGTTGAAAGGTTTTAAGTGATTCACGGTTAATCTCAATCGTTTGACTATCATAAAAAGTTTCAATGAATAAATCTATCGCCTGATTAAATGTATCGACAGAAGCATTACGCTGCATTCTTAAGTTCCACTCAACCCCACTGGTTAATGCTGAACGAGAGAGGTTAGAGGACCCAACGATAATTGCACCTTCTTCCTGATGCTGAAATATGTATGTCTTCGGGTGAAAGGAGATTCCGCTACTGCGCCATAGCCTGATTTCCAGATTATTACCTTCTAAATCTAACAATCTAGCTAAAGCCTTAGGTTGTGTTACGTATAAGTAATCACCCGTTAAAATTTTAATATCTGCTCCATTTTTAAGCGCATCCTGAAGCGCATCAAAAATAACCTCTGCTCCTGATTTCATAATGAATGAGGTTAGGATGTATATGGTAGAGGAATTCTGGATATCTTCTATTAATTGCTTATGCAGCTTCGATGTATGTAACGTAATATCAGCCATTAGTCTTCAACCTCGATTAAGAATATTTTTTCGTCAAATCCCCCTCGTTTAGCAGCTTTATCAGCCCGGATTTTTTCCACTTCTTCTACCGAGGATCCATGAATACGAATAAGGGCGTTCATTAATTCCAACACATCAGCCAGCTCTTCCAGTGCATCTGCATTAGTTGAAGCAGTTTGATATTCTTCTACTTCTTCATTTAATTTTTTCTTAAGCTCTAGAATATAGCGGTCGTGGTCAAGTGTTTCTGTTTTTAGCTCTTTACCAGATTTCTCAATAATTTCCGGGATTCGATCACGAACTAGTTTGTTGTAAGTAGGCATGAGAATTCTCCTTTTATTGGTTGTTATCTATATATTATAGAAAGAAGAATATTCTAGCAAATTGTGTATTAGATCTAATTAACTAACTAGCACATGAATCTAGTAATCGCCATGATTGGTTGCCTGTTAACGGAATAAGAAGTACTATATAATTAGGTTAATTTTGTAAGTAAGGGGAAAACGTGGCAACCACAGAATAAAAATTAAAGTTAGTGCATAAATAGGTCTCTTCTTTTCTACCTCTTTTAATGTCAATAATAATTCATGTATAATCGATTATATAAAAAAATTATAGGTGGGGAAGTAATTGGAGAAAAAGAACATACACGTAGTAGGTGCTGTAATTGTCAATGATAGTAAGATTCTTTGCGCACAAAGAGGGGAAACAAAGACATTATCTTACAAATGGGAGTTTCCCGGTGGAAAGATCGAGCAGGGTGAGACTGCTGAGGAAGCTTTGAGGCGGGAGATTGAAGAAGAAATGCAGTGTAAGATCAGCGTAGGAGAGCAAGTTGATCATACGGTCTATGAATATGATTTCGGGGTTGTGCATTTGACTACTTTTTATTGCGCGTTAATTGAAGGAGAACCAGTTTTAACCGAACATCAATCGATTAAATGGTTGTTAAGGGAAGAGCTTCCAATGCTTGATTGGGCTCCAGCAGATATTCCCGCCGTAGAGAAGTTGGTAAACGATTAACATCATCCTAAGGGAAATAAATTAGTATTGTGGGCGATTAGTTGGAAAATTTTCTTAGAAATCTGGAGAGTTCTTTACATAAAGGCTTCATTGATCAAAACTATGGGAAATCAGATACATATAAACCTAGACTGTTAGTTAATAACACTAGAAATAGTGAGGTTGTATTAACCTCGCTAGTTGAGGAGCTTGATAGCTGTAACTCTTTTATTTTCTCAGTTGCCTTTATTACTGAAAGTGGTCTTGCTACATTAAAGTCTCATTTGCTGGACCTGAAACGAAAAGGGATCCGTGGCCGGATATTGACTTCCACTTTTTTAAATTTCAATCAACCAAAGGTCTTTAAAGAATTATTGAAGATAACTAATGTAGAAGTTAGATTAACAGATTTGAAAGGATTTCACTCAAAAGGTTACATATTTGAGCACGACAAATATTTCTCTTTAATAGTTGGAAGCTCGAATCTTACTGCGCAAGCATTGAAGGTGAATTACGAATTGAATGTGATGCTCACGTCGCACAAGGACGGGGAAGTAATTGCTCACTTTAAGAACCAATTTGAAGAAGTTTGGGGAGAGGCTAGACCATTAACAGATGAATGGATTGAATTGTATGAAGAGGTATACAAGCCATTCGATTATCAAGCAGCAAGTAAAGTGATAGAACTTCCGATAGATTATGATGTTAATTCTGTTGAGACGGCGATAAGTATCAAACCGAATAAAATGCAGGAAGCAGCATTAAAGCAAATCCAAGCAGTTAGAGATGCTGGCTATGATAAGGGACTTGTTATATCGGCAACAGGGACAGGTAAGACATATCTTTCAGCATTTGATGTTCGCCGAGTGGCACCCAAACGCATGTTATTTGTTGTTCATCGAGAGCAAATCTTACATAAAGCAAAGGCCGACTTCAAGCGTATCATGGGAGGGTTGGAACAAGATTTCGGAATTTTATCCGGATCGATTAAGCAGAAAAATGCTAAATATTTATTTACAACGATACAAACTATTTCGAAACTAGATACACTACAACAATTTAACCCAGTAGAATTTGATTATATTTTAATTGATGAAGTGCATAAAGCGGGTGCTGCCTCATATCTGAGAGTATTAGATTATTTTCAACCGAATTTCTTGCTTGGTATGACTGCAACGCCGGAACGTACGGATGACTTTAACATATATGAGTTGTTTGATTATAACATCGCCTATGAGATTCGTTTGCAAGAAGCATTGGATGAAGATATGCTCTGTCCATTCCATTACTTTGGTGTTACTGATCTTGAATATGACGGGGAAATAATTGATGATACAGCTATTTTATCCAAACTCGTTACAGACGAACGTGTAGAACATATTATTGATAAGATTGATTATTATGGCCATTCAGGCGATAGTGTGAAAGGATTAATGTTCTGCAGTCGAAAAGAGGAAGCCGTAAAGTTATCTAATGCCTTGAATGAAAGGAATCTCCGAACGGTTTCACTAACAGGGGATAACTCTCAAGAGGAGCGCATGTACCAGGTTGATCGTTTGGAAAATGGTGCATTAGATTATATTATTACTGTGGATATTTTTAATGAGGGGATTGATATTCCAAGTATTAACCAGGTTGTTATGCTGAGACAAACCCAATCAAGCATCATTTTTATTCAACAGTTAGGACGTGGATTGCGAAAGCATAATTCAAAAGATTTTTGTAACAATTATTGATTTTATTGGTAACTATAAAAATAATTATATGATCCCAATGGCTCTTTCGGGAGATAAGTCGCAAAATAAAGATAACATTCGAAGACGTGCAACAGAGACTAGTTACATTAAGGGAGTATCTACAGTCAATTTTGAAGAGATTGCTAAGAAACAGATATTTAAAGCGATAAACGCGAGCAATCTGACAGCAATGAAGGTATTTAAAGATGCGTATATGGAATTGAAAAATCGACTTGGCAGAACACCATTTTTATATAATTTCATTACAAATCACTCGATTGATCCAGTAGTGATTGCAGGTAAATTTAAAAACTATTATGCCTTCCTGTTAAAACTGAAGGAAGACCTTTCGATAATTAGTGCATATGAAAATAGTGTTCTTACTATGCTCTCCTCAGAAGTGTTGGATGGTAAACGAAGACATGAACTTATTTTACTGGAGCAGTTACTGGCAAAAGAAACCATTACTTATCTGGAATATAATCAAGCATTGCAAGAAGCGAATTGTATTGTGGATGAAGATACGATAGATTCTGTGCATCGAATATTTGATTTGTCCTTTTTCACCCAAACTGATCAGAAGAAATATGGCAATAAACCTATTATTGAGCTAAACACTCATCATGCTTATTCATTCAATTCAGCAATACAAGAGAGTTTACAATCGAGTTCTTTATTCAATGATTTAGTTACCGATGTGGTTAAGAGTGGATTGGAACGGAGTAAGAAATATCAACCGGAAAAGCGACTTACTCGGTATGAGAAGTATACGAGAAAAGATGCTTGTAAGCTATTGAACTGGAAGAACGATGAAAGTTCGACGATGTATGGATATAAGCCAAAACACCAGACTTGTCCAATATTCGTTACGTACCATAAAAATGATGAGGTAGAGGCAAGTGTCGATTATGGGGATGAGTTTATAAGTCCGGAAACTTTTAAATGGTATACCCGGAGCAAAAGAACATTAGCTTCAGGTGAAGTAAAGAAAATTATTCATGCAGAAGAAGAAAATATGGATCTTCATTTATTTATAAAGAAAGATGATGATGAAGGAAGCGGCTTTTATTATTTAGGTCAAACGCTTCCAGACAAAGATACAATAGAGCAGGATAAAATGCTAGATAAGAATGGAAAAGAGATCCCAGTGGTCCATATGAATATGATTTTAGATAAACCTATTGAGCATAAGCTATATCATTATATAGTGCATGATAATGAGTAGTCAGGCAACAGGAGGAACGAACAGGACATAGATACTGTTCGTTTTTTGTAAACTGTAGAGGTGTTAAGGGGTGTAAGACAGAGTGGAATTGCTGACTTAAGGGTAGAGCGGTAGGTAGACAGTTGAATTTGGAATTCAACTAACAATGAATACTAGTATAATAAACAGTTTTTTCAGTAACTGGCTTATAATAAGGAGTGTAACCAACATGGTTGAGTTACATGAGTCCACTAAAATAAAGGGAACATCAAAGCAAATCGTCGATTATTGGAAATGGGCATACTCAAATATAAATATGAACAGTGAGAGAGGAATATTTGCTGAATTTTTGATAGGAAGTGCGTTAGATGCTCTTGGAACCGGTAGAGTAGAGTGGGATGTTGCAGATGTAATGTATAGAGGGAATCTTATAGAAGTAAAGTCTTCTGCTTTTGTACAAGAATGGGAACAGAAAAAGCCATCTGTTCCAAAATTTGATATTGCCAAAAAATATGAATTTGGCGAATACACTTCCTCACGTGATAGACATGCACATCTATATGTTTTTGCACTTTTATTTGAAGAAGACCGAAATATAATGGATCCTCTAAACATGGAACAGTGGGAGTTTTATATTCTATCAACAGATAAGATAAATGAACACTTTGGTGATCAAAAATCTGTTTCATTAAACCCTTTAAAAAGCGTTTGTGATCCGGTCAATTATAATGAAATAAAACCTGTAGTGGATGAGATGATTAATAACTAATTTGCAGAAGGAGGCAGACAAATGAAACATTGGATTTTTCAAGGCAACCCTAAGCAATTCAATATAGATGAGTACATTTCAACTAATAATAGGACTGACACCTGAATTTCGCAGTCTATTCAAATCATTAACTAACAAAGGATGACTATATTAATATAGGGTACTAATCACCTAGAACGAAGCAATTTTAGTAAACTTTTATCTATGAGCATAAATTTGTATACCCTCTATGTTACTTTTATACTAATGGTATAGTAAATGCAGGATTATAGAGATTATTTTCCAATAAGTAAAAAGGAATTGACCGGAAATTAATCCAATATTTCTAGTTCTATAGTATTGTTTTATAGAAACTTAGGGATCTTATTTCTATGAATCACAGATAGGAGGGGAAATCACTATACCTGCAATCATATCTGATACAGAAGAATATAGTATAGGAGCGAGATGCGAATATGGTTGCCCTTTGTTTGACTTTTTTTATATCATATAGTAGTTAAATTCAGTGAAACATTAAAGGTATGTAATATAATAATTAAATAAAAAGGAGAGATTAGGGTGCCCAAACAACCATGGTACTTACAGCCCTGGATGATTGCTTTATGCTTTGCATTATATAAGTTTATAATCCCACCTATAATAGGAATCGTACTAATAATTTTAGAATATAAAAGACGTAAAAAAATTAGAAATATGTGGGAAGAAGTTGGTTTTGATGATGTAGTAAAAGTAGAACAAAAGAAAGAAGAGATTGAAAAAGAGATTAAAAATCTAGAGTCTACATACGATAAAAAAACTACTGAATCCACACAGCTAGATGAGCTAATATCTCAGAAAAAAGATGAATTAATAGTAGTAAATGATGAACTTTTATATCAATCGTTCGGCTTCTATGATACTAAATATGATTTAGAATCTTCTCAAGCATATAAAGAAAAATTAGATAATGTACGTGAGCGTCAGAAAAGTATGGCAAAGAATAAAACTGCAACAATATATCCAGAAAATTTCACATTAGACGGCGATAAGAAAAAAGGTAAACAGATGGTTACTAATATAGTTAAAATGACGCTCCGTTCATTTAATAATGAATGCGATACTGTAATATCTAAAGTTAAATTTAATAATATTGAATCAAGTGAAAAGCGTATTATGAAATCACATGAGCAGTTAAATAAATTTAACAGTAATAATACAGTAAGCATAAAGGTAGAATATTTAAATTTAAAGCTCGAGGAACTTTACCTTGCTTATGAGTACACCAAGAAGATAGAGGAAGAAAAAGAGGAGCAACGACAGATTAAAGAACAAATGCGTGAAGAAGCAAAAATTCAAAAAGAGATTGAAGAGCAAAAGAAAAAGCTCGAGAAAGATGAAAAACACTTTAATCAAGCTCTACAAAGTTATAGAGACCGTGTAGAAAAAGCTGATGAAAAAATGAAAGAGGAGTTAAAACGAAAAATTCAAGAATATGAAGAGAAACTTAGCGACCTTCAAAAAGAGAAAGAACAAGTAGACTTTCGTGAGCAAAACGCTAGAGCGGGGTATGTATATATCATTTCCAATATTGGATCTTTAGGCGAGGATATAGTGAAAATTGGTATGACAAGAAGATTAGAACCCCTTGATCGCGTTAAAGAATTGGGTAACGCATCTATTCCATTTACATTTGATATTCACGGAATGATTTTCTCCAATGACGCACCGACACTAGAAACAAAACTCCACCAAGCTTTTGATCATTTGAGAGTAAATAAAGTGAACAATAAGAAGGAATTCTTTCGTGTGGGCCTAAGTGATGTAGAAAGGGAAGTTATGAAAAACCATGATGCTACTCTAGAATTAACAAAGGTTGCAGAAGCGGAAGAATATCGGCAATCCAAGGCTATTGAAAGTCAATTAACATCAAACGAATATACTCCCAAAGAAGCAGTAGAAACTGCGTGAATAAAGAGGGTGCAGCTAATGTATATAGTATTTTAGCTGTACCCTTTATTAATTAAAGTGAATGAAACAAGTAATAGTGTAAGGTCCCCAGTTCTATATAGTGGTAAGTACTGGTGGCTGACAGCTAGAGTTTATGAAGTCAATAAAAAATAGTATTAATTTTTCTATTGGAGGGTCAATATTCTAGCAATTTGTTTTTCTAAAGCAATAATAAGGAGGAAATCTGATTAATGTTTAGGAGTAATTGTCCGATAACAGAGTTAGAAATACTATGAAATTTTGGTAATTTGTAAATAGAAGCAAATGGTATTAATTGCTAGATTTGCTAGATACCAGACAGATGGGATTGTTTACATGCTATTAAAGTTATTCAAAAAGAAAAAGCCAACACAGTCAAAAGAGAACAGTAATAAGTCAGTCAAGCAGTCTAAAAGTATTAAAGAACAAGAACATATTGCAGTCAGAAAGGGAGAAATCGGAGAGTACAAAATTAATATCCAACTGGATCAATTGCCAAAGGAATATAAATACTTATCGGATTTAATGATTGAAAATCAGAAATCCGTTTCTAGATACTCACAAATAGACCATGTTGTACTATCTCCTTATGGGATATTTGTTATTGAGACCAAAAATTATCAGGGAACTATCTATGGAGGAAAAAATAGAAAACAATGGTCGGTAAACGGTAAGTTTAAGATGGTTAATCCATTTCACCAGAATTATGGTCATATCGAAGCACTGAAAAGCTTATTGGATAAAAAATTTCACAGTAGCTTTATCTCTATTGTTTCTTTCACAAAACGGTGTACATTCAAGATTGATGTAGAACTGCGAAAAATAACCGCTAATGAATTAATCGTTTACGATGTGGAATTGTCTGATTTTATAAGTAGAAAAGTTAATGTGTTAAAGCTAACAAACAAAGAAAAATTACTAACAGAAGAAGAGATGGAAGAAATTTATATGCTATTTCATGATGCTAACATTGAGGATAAGGCTCTAAGGGATCAGCACAATAATTGTATTAATAATAAAAAGAGTAAAGACATAAAAAGTCCTCAGAAAAGATGTGTACAATGTAATCAATCTGTTTCAGACAAAGTTGCTGCATTCTGTCTTTCCAACAAAAAGTTTGCTGGAAAAATATATTGTTATAAGCATCAGAAGGGGTAAAATAATTTGTATAGACTATAATGGAAAATGTGAAATTCATTTATTATAAAAAATAATTATATGCATATTTGTATTCAGATAGTGATGATAGCAACTGGACAGTAATAGATCATGGTAAGGGTACGAAATGCTAAATTTAAAGAATTAGAGTTTGTAGTAAAGTGAAGGTGGTCAAACCATGTTACAAACAAATGAATTAATCGAGATCAATAATATAGAGGACTTAACTATTAGAAGTCAGCGGGTATTAGATGAAGTTCAACCTGTTGTGCGTAGGATAATGGATGGTTTTGTCTCTAAATATGAGGGGGTGGAACCCTCTTTAAAACAACTTCGTGTTCATACATATGAAAGTACGTTGAGAACGACCATTTCCGATTCGAAAAACCCTAAATATGCACCTAAAAAACAAAACTATGGTAAAAAAGCGTTTGTCGAATTAATAAATGAGGACTATTATGAGACACCAATTGTAATTTTAAGGTTGGAAATCAATTTGCAGTCCAAGGAAATTAGGTTGTGTATGACATCAGATTTTTACCCTTTTATGATCTATTCAAGAAGCTCAAAAGTGCAAGAGCTAAAGCAAATGATTCATGAAATGGATTCTAGTATAGAAATTTTTACGAATGAAGAAAACAGTACAGTTATTGAACAAGAAGAATTTATTGAAACGGTAAAAGAATATATAAAGAATAAACGAAGACCTAGTATAGCTTTCGGTAGTGTTCTACTATTTGATGGTGCGGCAGTTTCTGAAGAAGAAATAATAGATAAACTGTGGAATGTATATCGAAAACTGAAACCTGTCCGGATTCTTATGGAACTAGAAGCAATTTTACATAGTGAAGCAACACAATTTTTAGATGTATTCAAAGAGCATACTAGCGAATTTAGTATAGAAATATATTCAAGAACTTACCAGGTGGTTACTGATGAGATAAAAAAGGTTAAAGTGAATGAATATAAACAGCCTTTTTCCATTTATGACAATGATCAGTTAATCACAAATGGACATTTCCTATATATTTACCGGGAACCGAAAGAAGTAATTGGAGTGATTATTAATAAAAGGGGACAGATATACTCTAACATACGAGATATTGCAAATAAGGATACATATGAATGGTATAACAAGAAATCCTTCTATCACCGAGATAAGTATAATGAACAGAATGAGAATCAGAAGTACCAGGAAAAATCACTTGAAGAGTTGGGGAATCATGGGTTTAAATTGAATGATGCTGATGCTTTTTATGTTGGAACGTACAATAAGGAAAACCATACATTTACTGAACCAATTGAATTAATAAAGGAAAGATTAATAACTGCGAGTGCTATTTTTGCAGATATCCGAAATTTTCTGACCTCCCTAAGGGTGAAGGAAAGCACGTTCCTGAAATAGACGAACCTGGGGAAGAAGGAGAAGTAGAAGCGTTCAGCAGCTCGTTCGACTTTGCCAATATTATGGAATTTGTTGAACAAAGTGGCTTTACATTTTCGGTAGACATTATACGTGATTTTTATTTGAATTTAACAAGCCTTGATGATAAGCATTTTGTCATTTTAAACGGTATTTCAGGAACAGGAAAAACGCAGCTTTGCCGGGTATTTGCTAATGCAGTTTATGGACTGGATTACAATGAAGACCACCCTTATTTAAAAATTATTCCGGTAAGGCCAGACTGGACAGATGGAACCTCAATATTTGGTTATTATAGTTCATTTGAAAAGCAATATATGAAAACGGAATTTCTAGACATGTTGCTCCAGGCGAATAGTGAGAGGGACAAGCCACACTTTGTAGTTCTAGATGAGATGAATTTAGCAAGGGTCGAATATTATTTAAGTGATTACTTAAGTGGGGTTGAATCTAGAAAGCCAATCCAACTTCACAACGTTGATGAAGTTACAGATGTGCCGAAGACAATTGAAATACCGCATAACTTTTATTTAATCGGTACCATTAATACAGATGAGACGACTCATAGTATTTCTGATAAGGTACTTGATCGTTCTTTCGTTATGACATTGTCAGATGTGAATTTTGAACCATTCTGGGAAACTCTCGACGCTAAGTTAAAAGAAAAGATAGAATCTGAGTGGCAGTTTTTGCTTCAGCTCCATAAAGTGCTATCTGAATATGAACTTCATTTTGGTTATCGAACAATGAATGAAATTTTACACAAGCTGTATAAAAATAGTTTGCTCCCTGAAGACGTTAGGATGAATAAATGGGTTGGTTTAGATCGAGGTATTAGTGAAAAAATCCTTCCGAAATTACGTGGTGACGAACGGATTGATAGTTTGCTAACTCAACTAAATTCTATATTTTTGGAGCAGTTTGGAGAAGATGCTGGATCACTAAAACATATTGTTCGAATGAGAAAGGAATTGGATCGATATGGTGCAACACAATTCTGGAGTTAGTTTTTCTGTATGGGATCATTCTACTCAGAGTTGGCAGTCTATAGAAGAGGGGTTTCTTGAAGAGGCGAGATCCTATCGCTGGCGTTGTATGTCCAATGAGCCTATCCAAATAACGATGCAAAGTGTTCCACTACTCATGACGAAAATGATTGAAGGTTGGGAGGGTGTTTTTGAAACACCTTTTCAGAGTGGTTTTATCCAATTTGAGATTCGAACAGGCGAACAGCTAAATAGAATTGAATCCTATGTATATCCTGACGGACGGAAATTAACCTTACAACAATACGAGACTTTATTACAGGAAGTAATTGAAGAGGCCGTAATTTGTTTTGAAAAAGGCGGTTTAGAAGCTGATGTGAATGCAGCAGGGTTTAGCAGGAAATGTTCCATGTTGCAATGGAATTATATCGAGAGCCAGATTATACAGTTACGGACCATTTTTAGAAAGATGGAATCTCATCCATTACGAGTTTTAAGAAGAAAAGAAGAAATCGTAAAGAGAGAGAAAATCAAACAAATTACTCCCAGTACTCTATCATGGATGGAGAGGTATGGACAGACCTATGGTGGGTCGCCGTCCAGGCTGCCAAGTCACCTAAAGTCTACGATAGTAAAAGAGACCTTTAATGTATACGAAAATCAAGTAGTATTGGCTCAATTGAATGAGCTACGTAAGCTCTTACAAGACTACAGCAAAATGAATCATGCGGTAATTAGGAAAAAAGCACTACAATATATAGATTGGATTAGCAGATGGAAAAAAACCAACTTTTTAAACAAGGTAAAACCTCATATTGGAACAATCAAGATCACACAAGTATTCCGCAAGCATCCAATGTATCGACTATGGTTTCAATGGTTCCAAAATTTATATAACTATAAAAATATAACCTTTGATATCAAAGATAGACTTCCTTTAAAAGACACGTACGAATTGTATGAAATGTGGTGTTACATGCAAATTGTAAAGTCACTACGAGAATTGGATCTTTTAGAAAGCCCATCAGATATGTTCACCTATCAAGACAACTATTATTTTTTAAATTTGAGTGAAAATAAACAGAGTGTAGTTCACCTAGTTAATGGTGCAAAGCTAACATATCAAAAGATAATTCAAAATAACACGAAACCCTATTATAGTTATACACAGCGGATGATCCCTGACATCGTGATCGAAAACAGGGGATCTTTATATGTTTTGGATCCCAAATATCGCGTTTCTTCCAACCTTTCTATGGCACTTGGAGAAATGCATAAATACAGGGATGGAATCTTGAACAGTGAAACCGATCAAAAAGTGGTCGAAGAAGTGTATATCCTTACGCCGAAAAGAGCTGTTATGCCAGAAGAAAAGGATTTTTATGATCAAGATTTTCATCAGAAATATAAGATGGGTGCCTTTTGCTTTAAGCCTGGGGTGGAAATAAAGGGGTTTAAAGATTGGGTAAAAGGCTTGTTTTTCTAGAACATATATTAGGGAGATTTCTAATGTTGAATACCAAATATACGAGATTAATGTACAAAAATGAATAATTATATAAATAAAGATTAGAGGTTAAAAGCAGGTCTACTAATAATCCAGGATGCCTGGGGATATTTTTCAAGCTTTTTGGAATGTAACCTAAGTAAATCGCTAAGAAAGAAGTTAAGTCTTTAATTAGAAATGCTACACTACTTTCAAAAGATGTAATTAGACCATAGAAAAGCATGCGTACGGCTGGCTTCTCTATGTCAGTTGTAGTTATTATAGAAACAATACTGGATCGATCAATAGCGAACAGTGCCAGGTACATGAACAATTCAGAATTGAATGTTTACCTGGTACTTAGTAAATCTTTTTTACAAGGCCCACCAGGGGTTGGAATTGATGGGAGAAATACAGCAGCTCTATCTTTATTTTAGAGAAGTCCGCCTTATAAAGCTCAACTCGAAGGTGTTTAATGACGCTAAAATTCATCGCAGTAATTCGCATTATGGTTTTTTGATTGACATCTGCAGGTTTTTACATGAATCCCTTTTAATGAATGAAGACGAAAGCGGAGAAAAATTTATTAATTTTGAACAAGATGCAAAAGCAATGGCATATTTATATGAAGATTTTGTACGTAATTTTTATAAAAAGGAATTACCAGAGGGAATAGTGAAACGAGAAAATATATATTGGAATGCAGAAGGAGAAGATTTATCGTATTTACCCAGAATGGAAACTGATATATCCATCGAATTGTTTGATAGAAAGATTATTATGGACACGAAGTATTACCAAAATGCAACATCAACCAGGTTAAAGAGTGGCAATGAAAAGTTGATTAGCAGCAATTTATATGAGTAATTATAAAAATAAAGACAAGATAGATTTAACCGGTATGTTATTATACCCAACAGTCGATAAGGATTTAGATCTATTTTATAACATATTGGGTTTCAAGGTTAAGGTGTGTACAGTGGATCTTAATCAGGAGTGGAGAAACATACATGATAGGTTATTGAGTATTTTAGATATAAGGTAGAACATATGGTTAGTGAATACCTGTAGTTATCGGCTGGAAGATTTATTGATTACCTGTATTGTGTTATTGATAATAGATATAAAATCGAGAAAATATCCCTGTAATTGATGAAAAGACGCATATGATAATAGCCAAATAAATGGACCCCCCTTGACATAGTTTTTACTTGAATGACAAAAAGTGTACGAGTAAATGACAGCCTGTTCTACCACTTCATACCTTCTGGTGGTCAAAGTTAAAAAATCATAGTTATTGGAATCAAAATTCGATTTATTTTCAATGAGATGCAGACTTCCACAAATGGGCCATTTTGTGGAGTAAAGAAAGGGGTAGGAAAGAAGTGGAAGTAAGCTGATGCAATATATGAAAATAATTCAACTCCCTGAAGGAACAGTTGGGAGATATCAGTTTTGTGTTGAAGTCTTAAATGATAAAAAGACGTATAATTCCTATATCTTTGGTGTTGTTACATGGCAAACAGTATGGTGAGTTGTTTTTAACATATGGTCTCGAAATTGCCCAGAATAAAAAGATACTTTCACAAGTTCAACAACCATACGACATTGCTGTTCAGACCATAACTATCTTTTGGAATATAAATAAGGATATTACTGTTTCGGTGGGA